>NZ_JBVJIJ010000012.1:53354-175380 GCF_055586325.1 Dactylosporangium sp. NPDC051087
CCGTGGGTTACGGACGGGGCGTGGGGGGGGGAGGTGGTGGGGGCGGGGTTTTAGGGTAGGCGTGCGGCCCCGTGCACCCCGGCGGCGGGGTGACCCTCCCCCCCTCCCCCCCCCCACGGGGGTGCCGGTCCTCCGGGGCGATGGGTCGCCGGCCGTCGGTGGTGTGTTCAAGTCAGCCGTCCCGGTCGGGTGGCGGTGCCGGCCCTCCTTTGTGAAGGGTCGCCGGCCGTGGGTGCGGTCATGCCGATCGTCCGGTGCGTGGTTGTGCCGGCCGTGCCGGACGGCTGCGCTCCGATCGCCTGCGACGCGCGATGGCACCAGCGCGCGGCGGCTCCCGGTGTGCGGTGGCTGCGCTCCAAGGCCGTCCATGGCGCATGCCGGTGGTTCGCTGTGGTTCACGGCGTGCGACGGCCGGGGTCCGCGGTGGCCCGCGGCGGGCGCCGCCGCCGTGGGGTGGTCCATGACCTGTGGTGGCTGCGGTCCGTGGTAGTCCAAGGCACGCGGCGGCGACGCGACCCGTGGTGACCGCGGTCCGTGGCAGTCCTCCAAGGCGCGCGGCGGCGCCGCGACCTGTGGTGGCTGCGGTCCGTGGCGGTTCAAGGCACGCGGCGGCGCCGCGACCTGTGGTGACCGCGGTCCGTGGCAGTCCTCCAAGGCGCGCAGCGGCGCCGCGACCTGTGGTGACCGCGGTCCGTGGCAGTCCTCCAAGGCGCGCAGCGGCGCCGCGACCTGTGGTGACCGCGGTCCGTGGCAGTCCTCCAAGGCGCGCAGCGGCATCGCGACCTGTGGTGACCGCGGTCCGTGGCAGTCCTCCAAGGCGCGCAGCGGCATCGCGACCTGTGGTGGCTGCGGTCCGTGGTAGTCCAAGGCACGCGGCGCCGAGATGCGGTGGTCCACGGCCTGCGACGGCGGGGGTTCCCGATGCTCCGCGAGCTGTGGTGACTGCGGTCCGTGGCGGTTCGCGGCGTGTGGTGGCAGCGGTTCTGAGTGGTTCGCGGTGCCAGGTGGCAGAGGTCTGTGGTGGTCCGAGGGGTGTGATGGCCGGTGTTCGCGGTGGCTCACGGCGATCGGCGGCTGGAGGTCGCGGTGGTCCCCGTCCTGCGCCGGCTGCGGTCCGCGAACGTCGACGACGTGCGGCGGCAGAGATTCGTGGTGGTCCGTGAGTTGTGCCGGCTGCGGTCCGCGCCCGTCCACCAGCTGGTGGTCCGTGGCTCGTGGTGGCGGGAGTTGGCAGTGGGTCGCGGCGGTCCGCGGGCCGGGTGTCTGCGGGGCGGTGGTCATGCGGAGCGGCCGAGGGACTTGGCGGCGCGTTCGAGTTGGAGGCGGGCTATCTGGATGGCGACCTGGTCCATGGTGGTGTTGCGGCGGGCGGGAGCGATCACCTGGGCCGACCCGACCACGTCCTCGATGCGGATGAAGATGATGACGCCCTCGGCGGTGGTGCGGCCGTCCTGGGTCTGGCGGATCTCGACCGAGAGGACCTCGGAGTCGGTGACGTTGCCGTTGGGGCGGAGGAGCTCGATCTCGGTGAAATACAGGTCGATGCCGCCGCCGGCGTCGACCGGGTCGTCCTCGCAGTCCTGGACGTTGTCGCGCAGCTCGTCGAGGAAGTCTTCGGCGTCGTCGGAGTCGGTGTATGCGGCGAGGGACACCGATGCCTGTGTGACGGGGCTGCCAGGGTGGTCGAACTTGCGGACCGCGGTCGCGTCGGCGGAGGTGGCGGGCTCGTCGTCGCACGGCCAGACGCCGGTGTCGCCGGTGCCGCCGAGGGTCTTCCAGCCGGGCCCGATGTCGTCGGCGGCGATCAGGGCCTTCGTCAGGTCGCGCTCGGTGAGCTCGGACCGCGCCGGCCGGGTCTTCTTCTTCGCCGGAGACGGAGACGGAGACGCAGACGGAGAAGCAGCCGGCGAACGGGGAGCGGCGGACGATGCACGGGGAGCGGCAGACGCAGAAGCAGGAGCAGAAGCGGAGGGGGATGCGGGACCCGGCGGACCGGACCCGCACCCCGCCAGCAGCATGACAGCGCACAGCACACGCACGGGCATCTTCGGCCTCCCCACCGTCAAGGCACCGCGATGCCTCGACGGTAGAGCACAAAATCGACCGCCGTACACACTGCGAACGTCTGGTCACCCAACGTCATACAGCTATCTGTCGGTGCCGAGATGGGCCATCATCGGGGCCGGGTAGCGGGTCCCGAGAGCCGAGTCGGCGGGCACGGCCGCCTCGACGGCCGCGAGGTCCTCGGCGGTGAGGGAGACCGGCGCGAGGGCCTCGGCGAGCCGTTCGCGGGTGCGGGCGCCCACGACCGGGACGATGTCGGAGCCCTGCGCGGCGACCCACCCGATCGCCAGCTGCGCGACCGTGACGCCCTTCGCGTCGGCGACCCCGCGCAGCGCCTCGACGAGGGCGAGGTTGTGCTGCACGTTGCCGTCGGCGAAGCGCGGGCTGTGCGCCCTGAAGTCACCGGCGGCGGCGGGACGGTCGGCGCGCCAGTGGCCGGACAGCAGGCCGCGGGACAGCACGCCGTAGGCGGTCATGCCGATGTCGAGCTCCCGCAGCGTCGGCAGAATGTCGTCCTCCACGCCGCGGGACATCAGCGAGTACTCGATCTGCAGGTCCGCGATCGGGTGCACGGCGTGGGCCCGGCGGATGATGTCGGCGCCGACCTCGGACAGGCCGATCTGCCGGATCCAGCCCTCCTTGACCAGGTCGGCGAGGGCACCGATGGTCTCCTCGATCGGGACCGCGGGGTCGAGGCGGGCCGGCCGGTACACGTCGATGTGGTCCACCCCGAGCCGCACCAGCGAATACGCCAGAAAGTTGCGGATCGCGGCCGGTCGCGTGTCGACGCCGCCCCACTCGTTGGACGGGCCGCGCAGCGCGCCGAACTTCACGCTCAGCTTGATGCGGGAGCGGTCGCCGGAGCGCAGCGCGTCGCGGATGAGCAGCTCGTTGTGGCCCATGCCGTAGAAGTCGCCGGTGTCGATGAGGGTCACGCCGGCGTCGATCGCGGCGTGGATGGTGGCGATGCTCTCGGCGCGGTCGGACGGGCCGTACGCGCCCGACATGCCCATGGCGCCGAGGCCGATGTTCGTCGTCACTGAAGTCATGCCTGAAGCCTGCGCCGCCGGGGACGGAACAGGCAGCGAGCGGTCTTCGTAGGAGCGCCGGTCCCTGGCTGCGCGCCCCCGCGAGCGGCCAGGATGGAGGTATGCAGCGTGACGATCTCGCCGACTTCCTGCGCCGCCGCCGGCAGGCGATCCGCCCCGCGGACGTGGGCCTCGCCGAGGGGCCGCGCCGGCGGACCGCCGGGCTGCGCCGCGAGGAGGTCGCCATGCTCGCGGGCATGTCCACCGACTACGTCGTCCGCCTGGAGCAGGGCAGGAGCGCGCAGCCGTCGGCGCAGATGCTGTCGGCCCTGGCCCGGGCGCTGCGGCTGACCGAGGACGAGCGCGACCACCTCTACCACCTCGCCGGGGTCACCCCGCCGAGGACCGTCGGCGGGGTCACCCACCCGCGGGCCGGGCTGCTGCGGATGCTCGACCTGCTCGGCGACACCCCCGCCACGGTCGCGTCCGACCTGGGGGAGACCCTGGCGCAGAACAGGATGGCCATGCTGCTGCTCGGCGACCAGACCCAGTTCCGGGGCGACGAGCGCTTCCACGTGTGGCGCTGGTTCACCGATCCCGACTGGCGGCAGCTGTACCCACCTGAGGACGCCGACCATCATGGCCGGGTGTCCGTCGCCGACCTGCGGGCCACCGCCGCCAGGCGGCACGGCGACCCCGACGTCGACGGTCTGGTCCGCCGGCTGCTCGAGGCCAGCCCGCAGTTCGCGCGGGTGTGGAGCGAGCACGAGGTCGCCGTGCGCCGCTCGGACCGCAAACGGATCGTCAACCGGCAGGTCGGCGTCGTCCATGTCGACTGCGAGACCCTGGTGACCCCGGACCTCGGGCAGAAGCTCCTGGTGCTCACGCCGCAGCCCGGCACCGACGCCGCGGAGAAGCTCAAGTTGCTCTCAGTGGTCGGATTGCAGCATTTCAGTGCGTGAATACCCGCTGGTACAGACTTTCTTCGCGACGAAGATTGACATCTGACAGTTAGCTTTCCTATCGTTTCAGCCACCTGTCATCGTGCCGGTGGCACCGCCTTCGTTGGTCGCGGGTATCCCACCCTGCCCGTCCGCCGCCGGCCGACCATCCGAAGGAGCACCTCTTGTCCTCCTCGTCGTCGGAATCCGGGGCCGCCCGCCCCGGACGCCACCGGGCCCGCCGCTCGGCCTTCGCCGCCGGTGCGCTCGCCCTCGCCACCGCCGCCGTCGGTGGCGTCTTCGTCCTGGCCAGCTCGCCCGCCGCGGACGCCGCCGTCCTGCCCAACGGGTTCCGCAGCGTCGGCTACATGCCGTCGTGGGCCGGCAGCGCCAACAGCATCCAGTACAGCAAGCTGACCCACATCAACTACGCCTTCGTGCTGCCCAACTCCAACGGCAGCCTGCAGGGCCTCGACAACCCGAGCAAGCTGCAGTCGATCGTGTCGCTGGGCCACGCGGCCGGCGTCAAGGTCTCCATCGCCGTCGGCGGCTGGAACGACGGCAACGACTCGGGCTTCGAGGGCCTGGCCGGCAACGCGACCGCCCGGACCGCGTTCGTCAACAACATCGTGAACCTGGTCAACCAGTACAACCTCGACGGCGTCGACATCGACTGGGAATACCCGGACCCGGGCACCTCCGGCAACAACTACACCGCGCTCATGTCGCAGCTCAGCACCGCCATGCACAGCCGCGGCAAGCTGCTCACCGCCGCGGTCGTGTCCGAGGGCGGCACCGCCAACGGCGTCCAGCCGGCCGTGTTCGGCTACGTCGACTGGCTCAACATCATGGCCTACGACGGCGGCAGCCCGCACGCCAACTACGACTGGTCGATCAACGCGGTCAACTTCTGGAAGGGCCGCGGCCTGCCGGCCAACAAGGCCGTCCTCGGCGTGCCGTTCTACTCGCGGCCCGGCTACTACACGTACGCCGACCTCGTGGCCCGCGACCCGGCCAACGCCAACCGCGACTGCACCACGATCAACGGCGTGCAGGAGTGCTACAACGGCCTGCCCACCATCCGCCGCAAAACCACCTGGGCGATGGCCAACGCGGGCGGCATCATGAACTGGGAGCTGTCCCAGGACGCGACCGGCGCCAACTCCCTCGTGAGCGCCATCTACACCACGGCGACCGGCGGCACCCCGCCGACCACCACCCCGCCGAACGGCCGCACCGGCCGCATCACCGGGATCGCCGGCAAGTGCGTGGACGTGGCGGCCGCCTCGTCCGCCAACGGCACCGCGGTCCAGATCTACACCTGTAACGGCACCAACGCCCAGAACTGGACCGTCGGGTCGGACGGCACGCTGCGCGCCCTCGGCAAGTGCATGGACGTCACCAGCGCCGGCACCGCCAACGGCTCGAAGATCCAGCTGTGGGACTGCAACGGCTCGGGCGCCCAGGTCTGGCAGGCCCAGTCCAACGGCACCCTGCGCAACCCGAACTCCAACAGGTGCCTCGACGTGACGGGCAACGTCTCCACCGACGGCACCCGCCTGCAGATCTGGGACTGCTTCGCCGGCGCGAACCAGCGCTGGGTCCTGCCGTAACCGCTCCACGATGAGATGGCCGGCCCCCGGGCCGGCCATCTCGCGTTTCAGCGCAAGTGGACCGGCAGCGTCGTGGTGCCGTGGATGAGGACGCCGGGGCGCCAGATGAGCTCGGAGGCGGGGACGGCCAGGCGCATGTCCGGGAACGCGGCGAGCAGGTCGCGGAACGCGATCTGCGCCTCGAGGCGGGCCAGGGGAGCGCCGAGGCAGTAGTGGATGCCGTGGCCGAACGCCAGATGCTGGTTGTCGGGGCGGCCCAGGTCGACCGCCGACGGGTCCGGGAAGCGATCCGGGTCGCGGTCCGCGCTCAACAGCGAGATCGCGACGACGCCGCCCGCCGGGATGGTGACGCCACCGTACGTGACGGGCTCCATCGCCACCCGGAACGTGGCCGTCTCCACCGGGGACTCCAGCCGCAGGAACTCCTCCACCGCGCTCGGGATCAGCGCCGGGTCGGCGAGCAGCCGCCGGTGCTCCTCCGGGCGGGTCAACAGGGTCCACATGCCGTTGCCGATGAGGTTGACCGTGGTCTCGTGCCCCGCGATCAGCAGCAGGAACACCATCGACGTGAGCTCGTCCTCGTCGAGGCGGTCACCCTGGTCGGTGGTCGCGATCAGCGCACTGAGCAGGTCGTCGGCCGGCTCGGCCCGCTTCGCGGCGATCAGGTCCCGCAGGTAGTGCAGGAAGCTCGCGGCGGCGGCCGGCACACCGGACCGGTCGACCGAACCCGCAACGAGGATCCCCGTCCAGTGCCGGAACTCCGCCTGATCCTCCTGCGGGATGCCGAGCAGCTCACAGATGACCTGGATCGGCAGCTGGACCGCGTAGTCGTCGATCACGTCACCACGGTCGCCGGCGGCCATGCCGGCGATCAGGGCGGCGCTGAGCTCCTCCACCCGGCCGCGCAGCTGCTCCACCCGCCGGGCGGTGAACGCCTTCGCCACCAGCCGGCGCAGCCGGGTGTGGTCCGGCGGGTCGTTGGCGAGCAGGTGCCGGCTCAGCGGCGCGCTGATGGCCGGGGTGAGGACGCCGGCGTTCTGGGTCGCGCCGCCGCGCTTCGACAGCCGCGGGTCACCGAGCGCGGACCTGGCGTCCGCATACCTGGTGACCAGCCACATCTCCGCGCCCGTCGGCAGCCGTAACCGGTGCACCGGCGCCTGCTCGCGCATCGCGGCGTACATCGGATGCGGATCGTCCCAGAAGTCCTGCGTGAACATCGGCTTACCCGGCGCGGTAGTCACCCATTCACGGTAGCCACTCATCACGCGTTCCGGTGTCCCGCTGACGGTGGGTAATCACGCGCCCGGGTGTGCATACTCGAAACCATGGTCGACACGCGGGACGCCCTGCCGGTGCTGGTCATCGACGGGGCGCGGTTCTCGGACCTCGACGGGTTCGCCCGGGAGTTCTCGGCGCTGCTCGGCGGGGTCGCGTGGAACGGCAACCTGGACGCGTTCAACGACCTGCTGCGCGGCGGGTTCGGCACGCCCGAGGGCGGATGGGTGCTGCGGTGGGTCAACGCCGACCTGTCCCGGGCCGCGCTCGGCCACGAAGCGACCGTACGACGGCTGGAGCGCCTCCTCGCGACGAGCGCGCCGGAGAACCGGGCGGACTTCCAGGCGAGGATCAGCAGCGCGCGGCTCGGGATCGGGCCGACGTTGTTCGACGAGATCGTCGGCATCATCCGCCGGCACGGCGACGGCGGTGCGGAGGCCGAGGACGGCGTCGTGCTGGAGCTGCGGTAGCGGGTCAGGACCTGCCGAGCCAGTCGCCGAAATGGATGGCGCCGAGGCGGGCCGCCGGGCCCGGGGTCAGTGACGTGTCGTCCAGCTCGGCGCCGAAGTAGCGGGCGCGCGGGTCGGTGACCACCTTCCGGACCGGCTCGCTGCCCTCGTGCGCCGCGAGGAACCGGCGGACCAGGTCGTCCATGCCGACGGGCTCGGGGCCGCCCAGCTCGACGACGCCGTTGACCGGGGCGGCCTGCGCGACGTCGGCCAGGGTCGCGGCGACGTCGTCGGCGGCGACCGGCTGGAACAGGGCCGGCGGGAGGTGGATCGCGTCGCCGGCGACGGCCGACTGGGCGATCGCGTGGGTGAACTCGAAGAACTGGGTCGCCCGCAGGATCGTGAACGGCAGGCCGGCGGCGGTGATCGCGGACTCCTGGGCCACCTTGGCCCGCAGGTAGCCGCTGTCGGGCAGGCGGTCGGCGCCCACGACCGACAGGGCGACGACGTGCGAGACCCCCGCCGTGCGGGCGGCGGCCAGGACGTTGCGGGCCGAGGTCCGGAAGAACTCCAGGACGGCGGTGTCCTCGAACGACGGCGAGTTCGCCACATCGACGACGACCTGCGCGCCCTCGAACGCGGCGGGGAGGCCCTCGCCGGTGATCGTGTCGACGCCGGTCGACGGTGACGCGGCGAGGACCTCGTGACCGGCGGCGCGCAGCAGGTGGACGAGCTTGCCGCCGATGAGGCCGCTCCCGCCGATGACGACGAACTTCATGACCGCACTCCTCAGAACGTTAACTCGGACAAGTTTTGTCCGGGACGATGTCATGACCATACCCGGACAACATGTGTCCGAGTCAAGTAGGATGGGTGGGTGAAGATGTCGGGCGGGGTCGAGTGGGCGTTGCACTGCTGCGTGGTGCTCACCGCGGCGCCGGCGCCCGTGCCCGCCGCGCGCCTCGCCGAGCTGCACGACGTCTCCGGCAGCTATCTCGCCAAGCAGCTGCAGAGCCTGTCCCGCGCCGGCCTGGTGCACTCGGTGCAGGGGCACGCCGGGGGATACGTGCTGACCCGCTCGCCACGGGAGATCACCGTCCTGGACGTGGTCGAGGCGGTCGACGGTGCGCAGCCCGCGTTCGTGTGCACGGAGATCCGGCAGCGCGGACCCCTCGCCACGCCGGCGGAGGCGTGCACCGCGCCGTGCGCGATCAGCCGGGCGATGGCCGGCGCCGAGCGGGCGTGGCGGGAGGCGCTGCGCGCGGTCACGATCGCCGACCTCGCCGACAGCGTCACCGGCGACTACGGCCCCGCGACGTTCGACGGCATCCGCGCCTGGCTGTAGCGGCGGGCACTGCCGGCCGGCCGCGCGTGTGGAGCGCGGCCTGACATCGTTGACACACGGCGCATCGATGCTCTTTGCTGTACGCAGTTCGTCGGCCCGGTCCGCCAACCGCCCGATCAAGGAGCCTCTCCGTGCGTCTGCTCAGCCGTGCCCTGACGGCGGTGGTTGCCCTCAGCGCCGCCGCCGTCGTGCTGCCCACCGCCGCCGAGGCGGCCACCCCCGTCAGGATCATGCCGCTGGGCGCGTCGATCACCTGGGGCACCAGCTCCACCGACGGCAACGGCTACCGGGAGCTGCTGCGCCGGCACCTCGCCGACGACGCCGGCGTCGCCGTCGACATGGTCGGGTCGCAGCGCTCCGGCACCGCCGCGGACAACGACAACGAGGGCCACCCCGGGTACCGCGTCGACGCGGTCGCCGCCGGTGCCGACGCGTGGGTCGCCGCCGCCAAGCCCGACGTGGTCCTGCTCAACGTCGGCACCAACGACATGCTGCAGAACTACGACCTGCCGAACGCGCCGGCCCGGCTCAGCGCCCTGATCGACCAGATCCTGCGGGCCGCGCCGGCCGCGACCGTCGTGGTGTCCACGCTCGTGCCCAACCCGGACGCGACGGTGGAGGCGCGGGTCCGGCAGTACAACGGCCAGATCCCGGGCATCGTCCAGGCGAAGGCCGCGGCGGGCAAGAAGGTCCGCCTCGCCGACTTCTACGGCAACCTGACCCTCGCCGACATCGGCCCCGACCGCATCCACCCGACCGACGGCGGCTACGCGAAGCTCGCCGACGTGTGGTTCTCCGCGCTGCAGCCGGTCCTCGGCGCCGGCAAGGCATGGCCGCTGTTCCGCACGGACTTCGGGGCCGCCGCGCCGCCGCTCACGTGGACCAGCACGGTGCAGGCGTCGCTCAACGTCACCGGGTACTGCTGCGGCCTCACGTCCATGGAGTCCGCCCGCCGGGCCGAGATCGCCCGCGGCACCTACGCCCTCATGTACTCCGGCACCGACACCAGCGCGGCCGGTTCCTACTCGTACAACCGGATCTTCGACGTGCACCTGAAGCTGACGACCGGCACGACGCTCACGTACTGGATCTACCCGCAGTCGGTCAACGGCACCTTCGTGGCGCTCGACCTGGCGCTCACCGACGGCCGGTCGCTGCGCGACTCCGGCGCCGCCGACCAGTTCGGCGTCCGGGCCCACCCGCAGTTCCAGGGTGAGGGCCGGCGCCTGGTCGTCGGCCAGTGGAACCAGGTGCGGGTGAGCCTCGCGGCCCTCGCCGGCGGCACCGTCGACCAGATCCGCGTCGGCTACGACCAGCCGGGCGCCACGGGCACCTTCCGCGGCTACGTCGACGACATCCAGGTCGTCAACGCAGCCCTGTGAGCACCTTCGGCAGCGCCGACCGGGTGACGGTGACCAGGCGGTCGCGCAGGTCCTGCTTCTGCGCGGCCGTCCAGCCGGCCTTGTCCTGGCGGTCGACGGTGAGATGGGCCTCCCAGACGAGGTTGCCGTCCCGGACGCCGAGCCGCAGCGTCGTCATGGTCCTCGCCTGAGCGGTGGCGCCCTTCATCTCGAAGACGACCGCCTCGTCACCGAGGTCCGGCAGCTGTACCGGTTGCTCGTTGAGCGCGGCGTCGCCGCTGACGCGTTGCCGGTAGTCGTACTCGGCGGTCGACTGTTCCGGCGTGACCCGGACCTCGGCGGAGAAGGTGGCCCGCACGACCCCGTTGTCGTGCAGCCGCACGGCCTGGCACGACGAGCTGCCGGCCGCCGCCATCACGTTGCGCCGGGGCGAGGGGGCGGAGGCCTCCCGCTCGTACAGGGCGAAGAACGGCGACAGGTCGATGCTGTCGCAGAGGTTGTCGGGCACCTTGGCGAGGTCGTAGCGGGCGGCCGCGCCGGACGGGCCGTTCGACGGGTCGTCGTCGCCGTCGGAGGGCAGCTGGGTGAGCAGCACCGCGCCGGCCGCCACGAGGAGGACGGCCGCGGCCATCCCGGCGAACAGGCGCTTGCGCGACCGCGGGCGCCGACCGGCCATCGCCGGGACCCGGACCGTCGGCTCCTCCCCGAGGATCGGTCCGGCCGGAACCCCGGAAGGAGCCACGGAAGGAGCCACGGAAGGAGCCACGGAAGGAGCCACGGAAGGAGCCACGGAAGGAGCCACGGGACGGGCCGTGGCACGCGGGGCGGCGGCGATCAGGGCGCCCTCGGCGACCACGAGCTCCGGCTGCTCCGCCACGACCGGCGGGATGCCCAGCGCCTCGTGCAGCATCGTCGCGACGAGCGGGATCCGGCTCGACCCGCCCACCAGGAACAGCGCCGTGATCTCCGCGGGCCGCACGCCGTCCTCGGCGAGCAGCCCCTTCACCATCGCCACGCTGGGCCGCAGCACCGGCCGCATCAGCCCTTCCAGCTGCTCCCGCCCGAGCGGCACCTCCCGCCCGAGCGACGGGACCATGATGACGGTGCCGCTCGCCCGGGACAGCATCTCTTTCGCCGAGCGCACCTCGTCCCACAGCCGCCGCCGGGTCGCCGCGTCGGTCCACAGCCGCCCGTACGTCGCCTCCAGGAAGCCGACCACGGCCGCGTCGACGTCCAGGCCGCCGAGGTCGTTGAGCCCGGCGGACGCGAACGGCTCGAAGCCGTCCGGATGCCGCCGCAGCAGGGTCGCGTCGCAGGTGCCGGCGCCCAGGTCGTACACCATGACGCAACCGTGGACGGGGATCTCCCGCGTCGTGGCGAGGAACGTCGCGGCGGCCACGGGCTCGGGCACCAGACGCACCTCGCCGAACCCCGCGAGGCGCGCGGCGTCGGTGAGCAGCGCCCGCCGGCCCGCGCCCCAGTCGGCGGGGTGCGTGAGCGTGACGTCGTCGACCGGCCCGGCGACCCTGGCGGCCTCGGCCGCGACCCGGAGCAGTACCGCCGTGACGAGGTCCCGGACGCCGACCTCCGCGTCGCCGAGCAGGACCCGGCCGTCGTCGACGCGCCGCTTCGGGTTGGGCTCGAGCCGCTCCGGGAAGCTGTGCGCCAGGTGCGCCGCGTCGCGGCCGGTGTGCAGGCGGCCGTCGGGGCCGAGCAGGACCGCGGAGGCCAGCAGCGGCGAGGAGTCGAACAGCAGCTGCTGCACGCGCCCCTCGGGCCGCCGCAGCACCGCGACCGTGGTGGACGTGCCGAAGTCGATGCCCAGCCGGAACCGCGGCGCCTCGAAGCCCGCGGACGAGCCGTGCGAACCCGTCATGGCGCGCGACTCTAACGCATCCGGTGCACGGTTCGGCATACTGCAGCCATGGATCATGTGGCGCAGCGCCGGGAGATGGCCGACGCGGTCGGTGAGCAGGTCGGACCGGGCCGTGCCGTCCGCCACGTGCGGGACCTGGACGCCGGCGGGGTCCCGGTCCGGCTGTACCGCGACACCGACGCGACGACCCCGGTGATCCTGTTCGCGCACGGCGGCGGCTGGGTCGCCGGCGACCTCACCACCCACGACGGGCTGTGCCGGCTGCTCGCCGCGGAGACCGGCTGGGCCGTCCTCGCGGTCGACTACCGCCGCGCGCCAGAGGCCCCGTTCCCGGCCGCGTTCGAGGACATCGACACGGTCTCCGGCTGGCTGCGGGAGCACGGCCGGGAGCACGCCGTCGACCCCACCGCGGTCGTCGTCGCGGGCGACTCCGCCGGTGGCCTCCTGGCCGCGGTGACCGCCCGCC
Organism: Dactylosporangium sp. NPDC051087; assembly: GCF_055586325.1. NCBI lineage: Bacteria > Bacillati > Actinomycetota > Actinomycetes > Micromonosporales > Micromonosporaceae > Dactylosporangium > Dactylosporangium sp. NPDC051087. Next base: position 65,773 of record NZ_JBVJIJ010000012.1, read on the forward strand.
GCGAACGCGACGCCGGCCGGGACCTCCTCGCCCAGGTGCTCATCTGCCCCGTCCTGAGCCCGGCACTGGACTTCCCCGACCTCGGCAACGACGGCCTGCAACCCGACGAGATGGCCGGCTACTGGGACGCGTTCGCCCCGCCGGGCGTGGACCGGCACCAGCCCGACCTGGACCCGTTCCTCGCCGACCCGGCGGGCCTGCCACCGGCGGTCATCGTCACCGCGGAGCTCGACATCCTGCGGGCCGAGGCCGACCGGTACGCGACCTGGCTCGCCTCGGCCGGGGTGCCCGTCATCGCCACCCGGTGGCAGCGCACGTTCCACAACTTCCCGCGCAAGCTCGCGCTGACCCGGGACGCGGCGGTCGCCGTCGCCCACATCGCCGCCGCCCTGCGCGCACTGACGAATCCGGGGCACCCGGACGGGCGGTGCCGGCCGTAGCATCGACGGCGTGCGCTACTGGGGCGTCGTCATCGTGCTCTTCGCGGGCCTCGTCGGGGCGGCCCTCTACTTCGGCGACGAGGTCGGCCCGCCGGAGACCCGGCACCGCCCGACCGCGTATTCGGACCTCGGCGAGGGCGGCGACCCCAACACCATCATGATCGGCTTCCCGTGGACGCTCGACGGCTGGTGCTCCGGCCAGTTCTCGGTCACCGCCGCCGAGTCGCCGACCGAGGTCCGCGTGTACGACGTCGTCAGCCGCACCCCGCGGGGCGACGGCAACTGCGCCGGGCTCGGCGCCAGCAACTCCATGGCGTGGGAGGGCCTGACGCTGTCCGCCCCGCTCGGCGACCGCAGGGTCGTCTACGCCGGGGACGGTGCCGCCCTGCCGTACGCGCGACGCGGCCCCGGCTGACAGCCGCGGTTGGCATGAACGTGCGAGTCGCCCGGGCCGCGACCGGACGATGCTCCTCGGTATGGCTTACCCCACTTACCCCGCATACCCGCAGCAGCAGGCATACGCTCCGCACCCGGTGCGGACGACCGCTCCCGCCTCCCTGCACGTCGTCGCGATCTTCCAGTACCTCGGCGGCCTGCTCACCCTGGGCGTGGCCGCGCTCTTCGTCTTCGCCGCCTCCGAGTTCTCCGCGCAGCTCGGCGACCGGCTCGGGACCTACGGCTCGACGCTCACCCCGGCCGTCGCGGTCGTCGCCGGCGTCCTCGCCCTGATCGGCCTCACGGCGATCGTCCTGGGCCGCAAGGTCCAGCGCGGCCGCAACTGGGCCCGGATCGTGCTCATCGCCCTCAACGTGCTGAGCCTCGCGTCGGTCGCCTGGCAGGTGTACAGCACGTCGCTGCTCACCCCGTCGACGATCCTCAGCGCGGTCCTGCCGGCGCTGTTCCTGATCCTGCTCAACACCCGCGCCGCCCGCTCCTGGTGCCGCTACCGCACCTACTGACCGCCCACCCCGCTGGGAAATCGGTCGCCCCGGGACGGGACCGGGCGGACCATGGACGGCTTGAGCGGCTGGTACTACGAGCGACCGACCACCGTCGTGGGGGCGCTGCAGCACGGTCTCGGGCGGGGCGCGGCGCAGGCCGCCCAGGTGCCGGAGGCGGTCCTCGCCTGCGTCCGGCGCGACCACCGGTGGTTCTGGGGCGTCGACGAGCGGGCCGTGTACCTGGCCCGGCTCGTCCGCGACCTGCGGCTGCCGGTCGGGGACCTGCTCGACCTGCTCGGTGCCGGCGGCGAGGACAACGCCTTCGGCAACGCGCTCGAGGTCCTGTGCGTCCTGGCCCGGGGCGGTGACCAGGTCGCGGTCGACGGGCTGCGCGCGTACGCCGGCACCGGCCCGCGCTGGACGGACGTCCTGCAGCAGGTCGCCCGCGAGCTGCCCGCCGAGCTGTGGGACGACCTGCTGCCCGTGGCCGGCAGACGCCTCGGCCCCGGCGACGCCCTCCTGGCGACGCGCCCGTGGACGGACTGGGCCGCCCGCGACGACCGGATCGCCGCGTCGGTCGCCGCGGCCCGCCGCCCGGACCGCCGATGCGGGTGCCGCGACGACACCGACGAGCAGCTCCTCACCAGGGTCCGCACCGGCACCGCCGAGGAACAGCGGCACGCGCTGCGGGCGCTGCGGCGGCGCGGCCCGCGACCGGCGCTGCTCGACCTCGCCGACACCCTCCCGGCCGGCCTGCGCGGCCCGCTCGGCGGCGCCCTCATGGACCTCGGCGCCACGGCGGTGCCGCTCGCCCGGACCTGGGCGGCGCGGCCGCCGCACCCGATGACGTGGACCGCGTACCGGATCCTCGCCGCGCACGGCGACGAGGACGACGCGCCCACCCTGCTCGACGCGTGGGCGTGGCTGGACCGGCGGGAGGGCGACCTGTGCGGCTACGACACGCTCGCCGCCGGGCTCGCCCGCACAGGGTGTGCCGCGGCGGTGCCGAAGCTGCGCCGGGCCTGGTTCACGCCCCACTCGTTCGAACGCGCCGCCACGCTCAGGGCGTACGCGGCCCTGGACCCCGAGGGTGCGCAGCGGCAGCTGACCGAGGGGTTGTGGGACTGCGAGGCGGATGTGCGCCGGTTCGCCGTCGAGCTGGTGCCGCTGAGCCCGGCGATCCTGCACCGGATCGCCGTCCTGCGCGACGACGCCCTCGAGACCCCCGAGGTCCGCGCGGCGGCGAGGGCGAGACTGTGAAGCGGTACGGGTACGTCGGCCCGGCCGAGCACCGCGACCTGCCGCCGGTCGACGTGGGCGTGATCCGGTCCCGCGACGACCTCGGCGCGTGGCTCGCGGTGCGGTCCGCCGGCGACCTCGCCGAGCCGTTCACGTACGTCGTCGACGTGCGCGGCACGCTGCGCCTCGCACCGCGTCGCAGCGAGCACGTCGCGTGCGCCGCCGGTGAGCCGGTCCTTGCCGCCGGTGAGATGGGGTTCGCCGGGTGCCGGGTCGACAGGGTCAGCAACCAGTCCACCGGCTACTGCCCCGGCCCGGAGTGCTGGGCCGCCGTCGCCGGGGCCCTCGACGCGGCCGGCGTCCCGCACCCAGGCGGCTTCACGGACGTCGTGGTCTTCCGCCGTTGTACCGGCTGCGGCCAGCGCAACATCGTCCACGACGGCGACTACGTCTGCGCCGTCTGCGAGGCGCCGCTTCCGGGGTGACGGTGGCGGGGTGACGGTGGCGGGTCAGCCGACGGTGGCGGGGTCGGTGGCGGTCAGGTGGGTGAGGAGCTGGTCGGCGGGCATCGGGCGGCCGAAGTGGTACCCCTGGGCGTAGCGGTAGCCGATCCGGCGCAGCACCTCCGCCTGCTCCGGCGTCTCGACCCCCTCGGCGACCGCGCGCAGGCGCAGGCCGTCGCTGATGCCGATGAGGGCCTCGGCGATGACGGACCGCTCGCCCTGGTCGGTGATGTTGTCGATGAAGGACTTGTCGACCTTCAGCAGGTCGACGGGGCAGGTGCGCAGCAGGCCGAGGGACGAGTGGCCGGTGCCGAAGTCGTCGAGGGCGACGTTGACGCCGAGGCGTTTGAGCTGGTGCAGCTCCTCCAGGCCGGGGCCGCCGTCGAAGACCGCGGTCTCGGTGACCTCGACGGTGAGGTGGCCGGGGTGCAGGCCGGTGCTGCGCAGGGTGGCCTGGACCTGGGCGGCGAAGCCGGCCTCGCGCAGCTGGCGCGGTGACACGTTGACCGACACGTATTCGAGCGCGCCGTGCTCGTCGCGCCAGCGGGCGGCCTGGCGGCAGGCCTCGGTGAGGACCCACTGGCCGACGGGGACGATGAGACCGGTGCGTTCGGCGGCGGGGATGAACAGGTCGGGGCGGATCATGCCGCGCTCCGGGTGCTGCCAGCGTACGAGTGCCTCGACGGCGACGGTACGCCCGTCCGACAGCCGCACGATCGGCTGGTAGTGCAGCCGCAGCTGCCCCGTGTCCAGGGCGACCCGCAGGTCGGCGGCGGTGCGGGCCTGCTCGGCGCTGTGCCGGTCCATGCACGGCTCAAAGGTGACCCGGCGGCCCTTCCCGCGGGCCTTCGCCGCGTACATGGCGACGTCCGCGCGGCGCAGCAGCTCCTCCGACGACGTGCGCTCGCCGGCGCCGAGGGCCAGGCCGATGCTCGCCTCGACGACGAGCGCGTGCCCGGCCGCGTCGAGGGGGCGGCGCAGCTCCGTGGTCACCCCCGCGAGGACCTGCAGCGCATGGGGTTCGCCGGTGGTGCGGAACACGAGCGCGTACTCGTCGCCGCCGAGCCGGGCGACGAGGCCTCCCGCCGGGCGCAGCTGGGTGAGGCGTTTGGCGACGGCGGTCAGCAGCGCGTCGCCGACCGCGTGGCCGAGGTCGTCGTTGATGCCCTTGAAGTCGTCGACGTCGACCAGCGCGACGGCGACCGCGTCCTCACCCGCCGCTGAGACCGCTGACAGGATCTCGCCGGTGTACTGCATGAGCAGCCGCCGGTTGGCCAGCCCCGTCAGCGCGTCGTGGGTGGCCTGCCAGGCGAGGGTCTGCTGGTACTCCTCGAGCTCGTGCAGCCGGCTGTCGAGGGTGTCGACGAGGATCGCGTTGTCGCGCAGGGCGGCGGCCTGCCGGGCGGCGACGAGCAGCACCAGCACCACGGTCCCCAGCGCGACGCCGAGCACGTCGTCGCCGCCGTCGGCCGCGTCGGCGAGCAGCAGGACCCCGGTGGCGAAGACCGCGAGGTACGGGACGAACGGCCGCCGCTGCCGCCGCGCCGACACGGGTGGCTCGACCCCGGCGGCGCGCCGCTGCCGGTCGGCCGCCAGGCACAGGACGAAGCAGGTGAGGGGCAGCACGACCGGGGTGCCGTTGAGGTGCGGCCGGTCGGTGAGCAGCGGGGTGAGGGCGCCGCCGGTCGCGCCGCCGCCGCCGGCGAGCGCCAGCAGGTAGAGGGCTCTGCGGTCGAGCGGGCCGGTGCCGGTGAACGCGACCTTGACGAAGGCGAACACGCACACCGACCCGGTGGCGATCAGTGCGAGGACCGCCCAGGTGCCGGTGGTGTTGCCGCCGGACCAGCGCTCCCAGTGCCGGAAGATGAAATGCCAGGCGAAGGTGATCACGGTCACCAGGACGGTGGCGGTGTCCAGGCCGAAGCGCAGCCACTCGCCGCGGGTGCGCTGGGCGCCCGGGATCCGCAGCAGGCCCCACAGCATGACCAGCAGGCCCATCAGGTACACGGCCGCGGTGATGCCGCTGACGTGCTGCGGAGCGACGCGCTCCAGGAGCATGTCGGCGGCGTTGCTGACGCCGCCGAGCCCGATGAAGACCATGCCGAGCCCGATGTGCCGCCAGAAGCGTTTCGCGGCGGGGGCGAGGTCCGGCGCGACGCTCGTCGCCCAGCACGCGCGCACCGCCAGCCCCACGGCCAGCGGCAGCGCGATCCAGCTGACCAGCGGCGGGGTGTGGCGGGTCAGGCCGACCCCGAACCAGGCCTGCGACAGGACCAGCACGGCGGCGGCCCCGAGCAGCACGCCTGTCGGACGCCAGCCGGTCACGCTTCTCACACTGGTCGGCATCGGCACGCGGAACCCGATCGTGAATGAAAACTCAGCCGGCACTCAGCGGATCCACAGATTCGTGACGCACAGTTGAGGAAATGTCCCGCCCGGTCACTGGAGGCGTCCAATGGGTCTCGTTCTCGGCATCGTGAGTCTGGTGCTGCTGCTGGTGCAGCTGTTACTGGTCGCGCGGGCCATCCTCGACTGGAGCGTGGTCCTGGCCGGCCCGTCGGCCGAGGGCTCGGTCCGCTCGCGGCTGACGGCCGGGGTGTTCGCGGTCACCGAGCCGATCCTCGCGCCGGTGCGCCGCGTCCTGCCGCCGCTGCGGCTCGGCGGCGTCGGCATCGACCTGGCGTTCATCGTCGTCTTCCTGGCGATCATCGTCCTGCGGGCGGTCATCGGCCTGATCTAAGGGGTTCACCCGCAACGCCCGCCCGCCACCCGGCGCGGCGGGCGTTTCTGTGTCCGGATCGATGCCCATGGCAAATGTCAAGTATTGACAGAACTCGGGGGAGCGACCAACCTCTCCAGCAAGGAAGCCTCGCAACCTTCCACCAGATTCGATCGAGCTCGACTCCACCCCGGCGATCGGCGCGCCGGGACAGCGGCACGTCCCCCGTCCCCCCGCCCAACCCACCGAACCAGCCGCACACGCCACGGCGCACCGACGCGGGTGCAGCCGGCGGTCGCGGCTCGCCGGGTGGCACCTGATCGGAGCGTTCGTGAGCAGACTGAGGTTGAGGACCCTGTTGGTAGCGGTCGCGGCGGCGGTCGCCGGCCTGCCCGCGCTGCCCGCCGTGCAAGCGCAGGCGGCCGTGCCGGCGGACCTGACCACGCTGGTCAACCCGATGATCGGCACCCAGAAGGAGGGCAACACCTTCCCGGGTGCGGCGCTGCCGTTCGGCATGGTGCAGGTCAGCCCGGACACCGGGCACGGCACCGGGTACAACTACGACCACGGCAAGGTGTGGGGCTTCTCCAACACCCACCTGTCCGGCGTCGGCTGCCCCGTGCAGGGCGAGGTGCCGCTCATGCCGACGATCGGCGCGGTCAACTCCGCCGACCCCAACACCTACGGCCAGACGCTCAACCACGCGCAGGAGCAGGCGACCGCCGGCTACTACCGCCTCGCCACGCCCAACGGGGTCACCACCGAGCTGACCGCGACGCTGCGCAGCGGCTGGCAGCGGTACACCTTCCCGTCCAGCACCCAGGCCAACGTGCTGTTCAACACCGCCCAGGCCCGCGGCAGCGGCACCGGCGCGCAGTCCTCGTCGATCTCGATCGTCGGCAGCGACACCGTCGAAGGGTCCGTGACCACCGCCGGGTTCTGCGCCAACGCCCCCGCGCACACCGTGTACTTCTCGGCGAAGTTCAGCCGGCCGTTCGCGTCGTTCGGGACCTGGTCCGGCACGACGTTCACCGGCGGCAGCCGCGCCTCCAGCGGCACCGGCGCGAAGGGCGGCTGGGTCCGCTTCGACACCTCGTCGGACCGGGTCGTCACCGCGAAGGTCGGCCTGTCGTACACCGGGATCGCCGGCGCGCAGGCCAACCTCACCGCCGAGACCAGCGCCGCCGGCTTCAACTTCGACACCATCCGCAACGCGGCCCGCGACACGTGGAACGCCAAGCTGCACAAGGCCGAGGTCGACGGCGGCAGCACCGACCGGCAGGTCGCGTTCTACACGTCGCTGTACCACTCGCTGCTGCACCCGAACCTCGCCGGCGACGTCAACGGCTCCTACCGCGGCTTCGACAACGTGGTGCGGACCGCGTCCGGGTACACGCCGTACCAGACGTTCTCGCTGTGGGACACCTACCGGGCGCAGAACCAGCTCGTCGCGCTCCTGGAACCACAGGTCGCCCGCGACTACGGGCTGTCGCTGCTCGCCGTCGACCGTGAGCTCGGCTGGCTGCCCAAGTGGTCCCTCGCCAACACCGAGACCAACACGATGACCGGCGACCCCGTCACCCCGTTCCTCGTCGACCTGTGGGCGCGCGGGCTGCTGGGCGGCTACGAGTCGCAGGTGTACACCGCGCTGCGCAAGAACGCGATGGGCGTACCGACGAACATCAACGGCCGCAACGGCAACCCGTACTACATGTCGCTGGGCTACATCCCGACCGGCGTCCAGTGCGGCCCGACCCTGCCGATGGACCACGACTGCAAGTTCCCGAGCTCCGCCACCCTGGAGTACGCCGCCGCCGACTCGTCCCTGGCGATCATGGCGCGGGCGCTGGGCAACACCGCCGACGCGACGATGTTCGAGGCGCGCGGGCAGAACTACCGCAACCTGTTCGACCCGTCGATCGGCTTCTTCCGGCCGCGCAACGCCAACGGCGTCTGGGGCCCGTCCTACTCGCCGACCGACGGCGCGCACACCTTCCACGAGGCCGGCGCCTACCAGTACCAGTGGCTCGTCCCGCAGGACCCGGACGGCCTCGTGTCGCTGCTCGGCGGCAAGACCGCGGCGAACAACCGGCTCGACCAGTTCTTCGCCTACAACAACCTGCTGACCGACCCGTCGGGGACCGCGCACAACACGTGGGTCAACGGCGCCTACGACTACTACAGCTTCACCACGTACAACCCGAACAACGAGCCCGACCTGCTCGCGCCGTACACGTACCTGTGGACCGGGCAGCCGTACAAGACCTCCACGGTGCTGCGGGCCGCCTACACGCTGTTCACCAACGGCCCCAACGGCGTCACCGGCAACGACGACCTCGGCACCATGTCGGCGTGGTACGTGTTCTCCTCGCTCGGCCTGTACCCGCTGATGAACGGCGCCAACTTCTACGGCGTCAGCACGCCGCAGTTCCCGTCGGCGAAGGTCACGATCGGGTCGTACGGCAGCCAGCAGGGCGGCGTTCTCAACATCACCGCCCCGTCGGTCAGCGACAGCAACCGCTACATCGCCTCGGCGTCCCTCGGCGGCAGCGGCTTCAGCCGGACGTGGCTGTCCCAGTCGGACATCGCGCACGGCGGGAACCTCGCCTACACGGTGTCCAGCACGCCGGGCTCGTGGGGCACCGGCGCCGGCGACACCCCGCCGTCGTCGAACCACACGTCGCCGCCGGCCCCCGCGGTGAACCTGGCGCTGAACAAGGCGACGACGGGCTCCACGGCGTGCGCCGCCGACGAGTCGGCCGCGAAGGCCGTCAACGGCAGCGTCACCGGCGGCAACCCGGACAAGTTCTGCTCCACCGTCGCCGGCTCGTTCCTGCAGGTCGACCTCGGCTCCGCCGCGTCGGTGAACAAGGTCGTCATCAAGCACGCCGGCGCCGGCAACGAGCAGGCCGCCTTCAACACCAAGGCGTTCAACGTGCAGCTGTCCACCGACGGCAGCAGCTGGTCGACCCCGGTCACCGTCACCAACAACGCGGACCCGGTGACCATCCACCAGTTCGGGTCGACCACGGCCCGGTACGTGCGGGTCAACGTCACCACGCCGACGCAGAACACCGACGGCGCGACCCGCATCTACGAACTGGAGGCGTACGGCTCGGCGACCGTCCCGACGAACCTCGCCCTGAACCGGCCCGCCACCGGCTCCACGGCGTGCGCCGCGGCCGAAGGCCCCGAGAAGGCCGTCAACGGCAGCACCGGCGGCGGCAACACCGACAAGTTCTGCTCCGGTGTGGCCGGCGCGTGGCTGCAGGTCGACCTCGGCTCGACCCGGGCGCTGAGCCGCTTCGAGGTGGCCCACGCCCAGGCCGGCGGCGAGTCCGCGGACTACAACACGAAGGCGTTCACCATCCAGGTGTCCACCGACGGCACCAACTGGACCACCCCGGTGACCGTCACGAACAACACCGCGGCGAACACCACCCACCCGGTGAGCGTCTCCGGCCGTTACGTCCGGCTCAACATCACCACCCCGACGCAGACCGCCGACACCGCGACCCGCATCTACGAGCTGCGGGCCTTCGGATAACCGGACCCCCTGGGGCGGGGGAACGCCCCGGCACGATCCACCTGGATCGTGCCGGGGCGCCTCCGTCCGTGGGTCAGAGCGTGCCCTCGCGGCGGGCGCGGGTGACACCGAACGCGGCGAGCCCGGCCGCGAGGAGACCGCCGAGACCCATCAGGGCGAGGACCCCGGTCCGCGTGCGGTTGCCGCCACCGGTGCCGCCGGCGGCCGTCTCGGTGGTGGGCGCGGCGGCGGTACCGTCGGGGAGGCCGAGCAGATCGCCGAAGCTACCGGCCGTGCCGTGCTGCTGGCCGGCGGTCGCGGGCTGTGCGGTGTCGCGGCTCTTCTCGTTGCCGGTGGCCTTGCCGGTGGCCTTGCCGGTGGCGTTGTTCCGGTGCGCGGAGTCTTCGGCGGTCCGCGCGGGCGGGCCGGCCGGGTCGCGGCGGGTGAGGTCCGGGGCGACGATCTTCACGCCCGACCGGGCCTGGGCGGGCCGGGCGTCCACCGACGGCGGGGCTGCCGGGCTGGCTTGGGCTGCCGGGCTGGCCGGGCTTGCCTGGGCTGCCGGGCTGGACAGGGCGGTGCCGGCGGCGTTGAGCGCCGCCGGGGCGGACGTCTCGCTGGGCTTGGAGACGCCGGCGCCGGGGACCCCGACCGCGCGGACGACGAACGTGTAGGTGGTGCCCGCCGCCAGGCCCTTCACGGTGCAGCTGGTCGCGGCGTTGGTCGGCGTCCGGCAGGTCCTGGACCTGTCCTCGGCGGCGGTCGCCTCGAAGTGGTCGACGATGCCGGTCGCGCTGACGTCGACGCTCCACGACACCGTCAGCGCCGACGGGCCCGACACGGTGACGGTGACCGCCTTCGGCGGAGCCGGCGGCCCGACCGACACCGGGGCCATCGGCGCCACCGAGTTGTTCGGGTCGGTCGAGCTCGCGGTCCCCGGACCGCCCACCGGCGATCCGCTTGCCGACCCGCTTGCCGACCCGCTTGCCGACCCGCTTGCCGACCCGCCTGCTGAGCCGGTCGCCGAGCCTGTTGCCGCGCCGGTCGTGGGGTTGGTCGCCGGGTCGGTGGCGGCGGCCGGTGGGGTGGTGGAGGCGATCATGCCGTCGGAGGCGGGCGGGTTCGCCGCGGGCGCCTTGTGCGGGGCCTTCCACGTGGCCTTCGGCTTGGCCTTGGCGACGACCTTGTTCCGGGCGGCGACCTGGGCGTTCATCTTGGCCTTGGCCTTGGCCTTGGCCTTGGCCTTGGCCTTGGCCTTCGCCTTCGCCTTCGCCTTCGCCTTCGCCTTGCTCGTCTTGCTGGCCTTGGCGTCGGGCTTGGCGTCGGGCTTGACGTCCGCCTTGGCGTCGGCCTTGGGGCGGGCGGGTGACTTGCCGGCCTTGCGGTCGTTGGACTGCCGTTCGCCGTCCGCCGCGTGTACGCCGTGCGTCCGCACCGTCGGGCCGCCGTCCGGGCTGGGACGGTTGTACGCGAACGCCGTGCCGCCGGTCGCCCCGACGACGACGATGCCGGCGGCCGCGAGGGCGAGACCCGCCCGGACGGCTCGCCCGGGCCCGAGGAGGCCGCGGCGGGCGGGGCGCGGGACGGATCTGGTCAGCACGGGAATCGGTCCCCCTCGGGAGCATTCTGGACAATCACCTACTTACAGCAATGTAGTAGTTACTCAACGTGTCTGGGATGCATTCGCTCCTGCTGGTGCCAGAGTGAAAGGATCCGTGCCGATCGGGGTCACCATCGGGTAAAGGACGCAACCCGGGTCCGGTGCCGGAGGTCAGAGCCGGCATGAGACGCATCGGGCTGGCCATCGTCGTCGTCCTCGCCGGCTGCGGCGGCACCCCGCAGGCCCCGGCGGTGACCGCACCGTCCTCCGGCAACGCCGCGCAGGCGGCGCCGAGCCCGACCGACCGGCGCTGCGCGGACCCGGAGCTCAACGACAAGCAGGTCGCGTTCCCCGGCACCGGCGGCCACCTGACCGGCGTGCTCCTCGGCACGGGCGGCACGGTGCTCGTCCTGGCGCCGCAGGCGAGCGCCGACGCGTGCTCCTGGCTGTCCTGGGCCAAGCAGGAGGCCGCCGCCGGCTACCGGGTCCTGGCCTTCGACTTCTCCGGGGAAGGCCGCTCCCAGCGCGGCACCGGCACCGCGCCCTCCGGCGACGTGCTGTCGGCGGTGGCGTACACGCGGACCCTCCAGGGCGTGCAGCGGATCGTCCTCGTCGGTGCCTCCCGCGGCGGCACCGCCGTCCTCGTCGCGGCCGCCGCCGCCACCCCGCCGGTCACCGCCGTGGTGAGCCTGTCGGCGCCCGACACCTACGCGGGGGAGAACGCCGCCGCCGCGGTGCCGAAGATCGCGGCGCCGGTGCTGTTCGTCGCCGCGACCGGCGAGTCGTCGTTCGCGGCCGCGGCCCAGACGATGTACGACGCCACCACCGACCCGCGCCGCCGCATCGCCCTCGTCCCGGGCAGCCTGCACGGCACGTCACTGCTCACCATCGCCGCCGACGGCGCCCCGGAGGCGGCGAAGGCGGTCAGCGACTTCCTGACGGCCAACGCCGCCGCGTAGCCACGACGGCGGTCAGCGACTTCCTGACGGCCAACGCCGCCGCGTAGCCACGACGGCGGTCAGCGACCTTCTGACGGCGACCGCCGCCGTGCGGCCACGGCGGCGGTCAGCGACTGGAAGCGGCGCTCGCCCACCGGCACGACGTGGAAGTCGACGACGTCGAATCGGCGGCGGGCGAAAGCGAGGAGCTCCTCGTCGCCGCGCCACGAGAAGAACCGCGGCGGCTCGTGCTCGTCGTCCTCCACGTGCCCCTCGCCGGGCGCGGGACCCGCCCACACGCCGGCGAAGAGCAGCCCACCGGGGCGCAGCACCGCCGCGACCGCGTCCAGGACCGCCGGCAGGTCCCGGTTCGGCACGTGCAGCAGGCAGTTCATCGTGTACACGGCGTCGAACGAGCCGCCGGGGAAGCCGAGCGACAGGACGTCCCGCACGTGCGCGTCGAGGCCCTTCGCCCGGCAGTACGCCACCATCGCCGGGGACAGGTCGACGGCGACGACGTCGAGGCCCTGCCCCTGGAAGAACACGCTGTCCTGGCCGGTGCCGGCGCCGACCTCCAGCAGGCGCGCGCCGGTGGGCAGGCGGCCGGCGAACGCGGCCCGCTCGGCGACCTTCCACGGCACGGCGGCGAGGCCGTCACGCCAGCCGGCCGCCCCGTCGTAGGCGGCGCGCAGCGGGCCGAGGACGTCGCGGTACCGCATCATGCCATTGTGTCCCGGACGGGCGGGATCGGTTGCCCCATGTGGCTTGGGACAGTGGCCCGGCACGCTCACCGCCATGGACAACGTCATCGCACAGACCCGCATCCGGCCCCGGCGCGCGTGGGCGCTCACCGGCGCCGCCGGCGGGCTCGCCGGGTTCACCGGCCTCTTCCTCGGATCCAACCTCACCGCCGATGTCGACGGCAGCGCAGAAGGTCTCAAGGACAACGCCTCGCTCGTGGCGGCGATCGTCGCGCACCGGGACCTCGTCTGGGTGTACCAGGTCAGCAGCGTGATCGCGGCGGCGTGCCTGATCGTGTTCGCCGCCGGGCTGCGCCGCCACCTCGCCGTGCAGGAGCCCGCCGGCAGTCTCGTGCCGGGGGTCGCGGCCGCCGGCGTCGGGCTCGCCGCCGTGGCCGCGTTCGTCGGCGGCGGCCTGTGCACCGAGCTGTACTGGGCGCTCGGCGAACCCGACCGCTGGGACCCCGACACGATCGCGGCCATGGTCGAGATCTACAACACGATCGCCTGGCTGTGGGCGGGTGCCGGGCTCGCCGCCGCCGCGGTCGCCGCCGGCGGGTTCCGGCACGGGTCGGTGAGCCGCTGGCTGGCCGGCGTCAGCGTCGTGCTCGCGGTGCTCGTCGCCGCCACGCAGGCGTTCCCGGCGCAGTACGCGGCGCTGTTCCCCGCCGCACTGTGGGTGGTCGTCGCCGGACTGGGGCTCGGCGTGGGCGGGACAATGTCCCGGGACGCCGGGACACCCTGATCGCTAGGGTCTGAGGCGATGCACCGCGCAGCGTGGGCCACCCTTGCCGTCGCCGGTGCGGCGGGCTGGCTGGCCATCGGCAACGGCGCACCGCCGGCCGGCGTCAGCCACCTGCTGTCCGTCGCCGCCTGCGCGGTCGCCGGCGGGCTGGTGCTGCGGCGGCGGCCGGCCAACCCGCTCGGCCGGCTCCTGCTGCTCGGCGCCGCGTGCTTCGTGCTCCTGGAGGCGTTCGGCCAGTACGCGATCCGCGGCCTGCCCGGCGCGACCGCGGCGGCGTGGCCGCAGACCTGGCTGTGGGTGCCGGCGAACCTCGCCCTCGCCGCGCTGCCCGCGTTCTTCCCGTCCGGCCGGCCCGGGCGGTGGATGACGCGGGCGCTGTGGGGCGTCGCCGGGCTCGGCGCGGCCGCCGCCGTCGCCGGGGCGCTGCGGCCGGGGCACAACGACCAGGTCGGCCCCGACGGGCTGGCCAACCCCCTCGGCGTCGCCGGGTTCACCGGCGTCGCGGACGTCACCGAGGCGGCGTTCACCGTCAGCGCCGGGCTGCTGTTCGTCGCCGGCGCGGCCGGGGTCGTCGGGGCGGCCGCCACCGCCACCGGGGTCCGGCGGGCGCAGGCGCGGTGGCTCGCGTACTCGATCGGGCTCGTCGCGCTCGTCGTCGTCGGCCGGCTCGCCGCCGGGCTCACCGACGCGGACCCGGACCGGGTCTGGCCCGCCGAGGCCGGCTGGTGGGATCTCGCCGGCAGCGTCTCCCTCGCGTGCATCCCCGCCGGGATCGGCGTCGCCGTGCTGCGCCACCGGCTGTTCGACATCGACCTGCTGATCAGCCGGACCGCCGTGTTCGTCGTGCTGACCGGTGGGGTCGGCTGCGCGTACCTCGTCATCGTCGGCTGGCTGGGCGCCTCCTCGGTGGTCGCCGCGGTCGCCGCCGCCCTCGTCTTCGGCACGGCCAGGCAGCAGGTGCAGCGGCGCGTCAACCTGCTGGTGTACGGCGAACGCGACGACCCCTACACGGTCCTCGCCCGGCTCGGTGAGCGGCTCACCCAGGTCCAGGACCCCCTCGCCGTCCTCGCCACGAGCACCGCCACCGTCCGGGAGGCGTTGCAGCTGTCGTACATCCGCATCGACACCGACGACGGCCGCTCCTACGAGCTCGGCAACCGGCCACCGGCCCCGGTCGAGCTGCCGCTCGTCGCCGGTGGGGTCACCGTCGGCGCGCTGCTCATCGGCCCGCGCCCCGGCGAGGCGGCGCTCGGCCCGCGGGACCTGCGGCTGCTCACCGACGTCGCCCGGCACATCGGCCCGGCCGTGCAGGCGGGGCGCTTCGCCGCGGACCTGCAACGCTCCCGCGAGCAGCTCGTGCAGGCCCGCGAGGAGGAGCGCCGGCGGCTGCGCCGCGACCTGCACGACGGTCTCGGCCCGACCCTCGCCGGCCTGACGATGCGCGCCGAGGCGGCCCTCGCGATCGGCGCTTCCGGGGCGGCGCAGACCCTGCTCGAGGAGATCGTCCGGGACGCGGAGACCGCGGTCGCCGACGTGCGGCGGCTCGTGGAGGGGCTGCGGCCGCCGGCCCTGGACACGCTCGGGCTGCCCGGTGCCCTGACCGCCCACCTCGCCGGGTGGCCGCCCGGCGGGCCGCAGGTCGGCGTCGACGCGGTCGCGGAGCTGCCGGCGCTGCCCGCCGCGGTGGAGGTCGCCGCGTACCGCATCGCCGTCGAGGCCCTCGCCAACGCCCGGCGGCACGCGGGCGCGACCTCGGTCCGGCTAGGGTTGCGGCTGGACGGCGGCCGGCTGCGGGTGTCGGTCACCGACGACGGCCGGGCCGCGGTCGCCGCCGCCGGCGAAGGGGTGGGCATCCACTCGATGCGGGAGCGCGCCGCCGAGCTGGGCGGCACCCTCGACATCGCCTCGACCGCCGCGGGCACCACCGTCACCGCGCGGCTGCCGCTGGGACCGCCGCAGGAGGAGCCGTGACCGTACGGGTGCTGATCGTCGACGACCACGCGCACTTCCGGGCCGGGCTGCGGGCGCTGCTCGCCACCACCGGCGAGGTCGAGGTCTGCGGCGAGGCGGCCAGCGGCGAGGAGGCGCTGACCGCCCTCGCCCGCGCGCAGCCCGACGTCGTCCTGCTCGACCTGGCGATGCCCGGCATGGGCGGGATCGCCGCCACCCGGCGCATCCTGGAGACCAACCCGCACATCCGGGTGCTCGTGCTGAGCATGGCGGACGACGACGACTCGGTGTTCGCCGCCCTGCGCGCCGGCGCCCGGGGGTACGTGCTGAAGGGCGCCAGGCGCGTCGAGATCATCCGGGCGGTCCGGGTCGTCGCCGACGGCGAGGCGATCTTCGGCCCGGCGATCGCGACCCGGCTCATGGGGTACTTCACCAACGTCGACCGCGACCCGCCCGCGCCGAGCATCCCCGGACTCACGTCCCGGGAGCAGGAGATCCTCACGTTCGTCGCGCAGCACCTGACGAACCCGCAGATCGCCGCCCGGCTCGGCCTGAGCCAGAAGACGGTCCGCAACCACGTCTCCAACATCTTCGCGAAGCTGCAGGTCGCCGACCGGTCACAGGCCATCGACCTGGCACGCGAGGCCGGTCTCGGCTGACCTCAGGGCTCGTCGATTCTCAAGATCGGCGGGTGGTGGCGCCGGTAGGCTCGCTGGTGCCGGCTCCCTCCCCCTGGTCTGGACCTCGACCCACCACCCCGGAGGTCTTTGAAGCCATGCACACCGCAGCCTCGACCCCGAACGCCAACTACGGCTATCCGGTCCCCGGTCCGCAGCAGCCGACCGGCCAGGCCGTCATGGACAACGTCTTCTTCGTCGGCGCCGACGACTGGGAGCGCATCCGCGCGCAGGAGCGCTTCGACCACATCGTCATCGGCACCGGCCACTGCGGTCTCGCGTTCGCCGAGCAGGTCCTGCAGCGCCGGCCCGACGCCCGGATCCTGATGCTGGAGCGCGGGACGTTCTTCCTCGCCGAGCACTTCCAGAACCTGCCGCTGCCGTACGAGCAGACCCTCGGCGGACTGTCGGAGACGTTCCCGTGGACGCTCTCGTCCCGCACCGTCAACGGCAAGCACATCCGCTGGCAGCACGGCATGGTGCCGTTCGTCGGCGGCCGGTCCATCATGTGGAGCGCATGGTGCCCACGGCCGACGGAGGCGGAGATGGCCGGCTGGCCACGGCCGGTCATCGACGTCGCCCACGAGTACTTCGGGTCCGCGGAACGCCTCCTCAACGTGGTGTCCGCGAACGACATCGACAGCGGCCCGACGGCACCGCCGCCCGGCTCCCGGCCCGTCTTCGGCGTGCTGCAGCACCGGCTCACCGAGCGGCTCGGCGCGGAGCTCGGCCGGATCCCGGCCGCGACCCGGGTCATGGCCGCGCCCTTGGCGGTCGGCGCGCCGCAGCTGCACGGGCTGGACTTCGACAAGTTCGCCACGCCCGGGCCGCTGCTCGGGCTGGTCGACAAGCAGCGCAAGCTCGCCGTCGAGGGGCACGGCAGCCCGCTGCACATCCTCACCGACTGCACCGTGCGGCGGGTCGTCTCGCAGGACGGCCGGGCCACCGCCCTCGACACCAGCCGCGGCATGATCACCGTCGGCGACGCCGACGTCGTCCTCGCCATGGGCACGCTGCCGCCGACGACGCTGCTGCTCAACTCGTTCCCGCAGCTGCAACGGGCCGGGGAGCGCTTCACCGCGCACTTCATCAGCGCCGTCGTCGCCCGGGTCCCGCGGCAGGACTTCCCGTACGCCGACGAGATCGGCGACCTGGAGCTCGGCGCCATCTACCTGGCCGGCCTCGACGAGGGCAGCCAGGGCCAGTTCCACGTGCAGCTGACCGTCCTCGCCGACCGGGACCCGCAGAAGAACGCGCAGACCGCGGCCCGGCACATGCCGGACGTCGTCGCGACCGCCACGCCCGAGCAGCTGCGATCGTCCACCGAGCACGTGGTGTTCGTGTGCGCGGTCCTCGGCGAGCTCGACGCCGACAACCCCGACAACTGGCTGCACCGGCACCCCGACGGCCCCAACGCCGCCGACCCCACCACCAACGTGCTGCTGCAGGTCGTGCAGAACGACCGGGACGGCTCCACGTGGGACACGATGGACAGGGCGACGTTCGCGATGCTGGAGGAGGTCCTGTCGGCGAAGGGCCCCGGCCGCGTCGAGTACTGGCACGTCGACCCCGACGGCCGGCACGGCCGCTGGCTGCCGCAACGACCGTCCACGGAACAGATCCGGGTCCCGGCGCTGGTCCACGAGGGCTCCACGCTGTGGATCGGCGAGCACGACGACGCGCCCGTCGGCCTGGACTACCGCCCCCGCGGCGTCGACAACGTCTACGTCACCGGCGGGTCGCTGTGGCCGCGCAGCGGGTCGTGGAACCCGACGATGACGATGGTCGCGCTCGCCCAGCACCTCGCGGACCTGCGCACCGACGAGGCGAAGAACCGGGCCCGCGACCCTTACGGCTCCCTCGAACAACGGCACACCCCGTACACGATGAGCTGAGACCCTTATCCTGCAACGGTGAACTGGCTCGATGTCATCGGATGGGCCGGGTCGGCGGTGCTCGTCTGGTCGCTGTCCCAGGCAAGGCTCCTGCGCCTGCGCATCCTCAACCTCATCGGGTCCGTCATCCTGGTCGCCTACAACGCCGCGTTGAGCGTCTGGCCGATGGTCGGCCTCAACGCGGCGATGACCGGGATCAACGCCTGGCACCTGTACCGGATGCACAGGACCCGGCACGACGAGGCGACCTACACCGTCGTGCAGGTCGGCACCGACGACACGTTCCTCGCCCACGTGCTGCGCGTGCACTGGGCGGACCTGGCGAAGTTCAACCCGTCGTTCAGCTTCGATGACGCCCCCGGCCGCGCCGCGTTCCTGATCACCCGCGGCGACGAGGTCGTCGGCGTCCTCATCCTGCGGCCCGAGTCCCCGGGCGTGGCGCAGATCGAGCTCGACTACGTCACGCAACGCTTCCGCGACGTCAGCCCCGGCGAGTTCGTCTTCCGCAGCAGCGGCCTGCTCACCGCGCTCGGCTACCGCCGCGTCCTCACCCCGCCGGGCATGGTCGCCCCGTACTACGGCCGCCTCGGCTTCCAGCGCTCGGGCGACCACTACGAACTGGAGATCGTCGACTAGCCTTCCACCCGACGCGATCGGGGGAGGACGTCTGCATGATCGCCGCACGGGCACGAGCGGCCGTGGCGCTGCTCATCGGGTTCTACGCGATGGTCCTGGTGCTGCTGGCCGGGCTCCTCGTCGCCGGGCTCCTCGCGCTGCGGTGGTCGTCGTTGCTCTTCTGCCTCGCGTTCGCCGTCGACCTGGGCATCCTCTTCGCGGCGACGCGGGTGCTCGTGGCCCGGCCGCCGTCGCCGACCGGGGTGCGGCTCACCGAGACCCGGGCGCCCGAGCTGTGGCGGATCGTGCGCGCCCTCGGCGGCCGCGCACCGGACGAGATCCGCCTCGTGGCGACACCGAAGGTCAGGACCGTCGAGGAGGCCGGGCTGCTCGGCCTGCGCGGCGGCTGGCTCACCCTGGAGCTCGGCGCGCCGCTGCTCACCGCGACGACCGTCACCGAGCTCACCGCGACGATCGGCCACGAGCTGAGCCGCCGCACCCGCCACCGGGGCGCTGTCGCCGTCGCCCACCGCGGCCGGGTCATCGTCGACGACATCGCCGCCGTGCGGCCCCTCTTCCTGGTGTTCGCCAGGCTGTACAGCCGGATCGCCGCCCCGATCGACCAGCTGCTGGACCGCGAGGCCGACGCGGCGCTCGCCGCCCTCGCCGGGAGCGCCGCCGCGGGCACGCTGCGCCGCACCGCCTCGGTGGAGGAGTCCTGGCGGGAGTACCAGGACTTCGTCGCCCCGCTGCGCGACCGCGGCTACGTGCCGGCGGACATGTTCGACGGCTTCGCGGCGTTCACCGCGGCCCGCGCCGCACCGCCGCTGCCCGCTCGCGTCCTCGACCGGATCGCCGCGCTCCCGCCGTCCTCCGCCACCGTCGCCGCGGACACCCGCCCGGCCCGGGACCTGATCAGCGAGGACCGCGACGAGGTGCTCCACCGGCTCGAGGCCGGCGCCTTCCAGGACACGGGCTACCGCGTCATGCCGTGGCCGCAGCTGTCCGCCCAGGCCGCCACGAACGCCGCCCAACTGGCCGCCAACCGCCTCCTGGAGCCGGCCGCCGGCGACCTCGACACCGTCCTGCGCCTGTTCTTCGAAGGGCGCCCGCCACTGGCCACCGGCCTGCCCGAGGCCCTGCGCGGTCTCATCGCCGTCACCCTGCTGAACACCGGCGCCGCCACCTGGCGCCACTCATGGGCCGGCCCGCCCGACCTCGTCGACCACACCGGCCGCCCGGTCCCGCTCGACACCCTCGCCGCCCAGGGCCTCGACCCCACCACCGTCCCCGCGCTGGCCATCGCCCTGGCCGGCGCCTGACCCCGCGCCCCGCGCGTCGGCGAGCTCCTGTGCGGAGCTGACCGTGAACGGGTGCTCGTCACCGAACGCCTCCCGTCGCCGCCGCAGCACGTCCTCGAAGATGCGGATCGCGTCCTCGTGGCGTCCGGTCGCCAGACAGGCACGGGCCAGGCAGCTCGTCGTGGTGAGGGTGTCGGGGTGCAGGTCGCCCAACGCGCGCCGGTAGTCGGCGACGAGCTGCTCGTGCCGCTGGACGACACCGGCCCCGCCGAGGCGGAGCTCGATGCGGAGCAGCGTGTTGCGGCACGCGAGGGTGTCGTCGTCGTCCTCGCCCTTGACCCGCCGCAGCACGGTGAGCGCCTCCCTGGCCAGGTCCGCCGCCTCGGCCAGCCGACCGCCGTCGTCCAGCGCGTTGACCAGGTTGCCCTGCGCCGCGAACGTGTCCTCATGGTCCGGGCCCAGGACCCGCAGCCGGACGGCCAGCACCTCCCGATGCATCGCGATCGCCTCGTCGGCCCGGCCCGCGTACTGGTACGCGTACGCGACACCGATCATCGTCTGCAACGCCTCCGGCCCGTCGGTGCCGCCGGCCGCGGCGAGGGTCGCCTCCAACAGGCCGATGGCCTCGTCGAGTCGCCCGGTCATCTGGTACGCACCGGCCAGGCCGCGCCGTGACCGCAACACGAGCGGGTCGGCGCCGCCGAGCGTCGCGAGCCGCCCTTCCAGGATCTGTTCGAACATGCCGACCGCGTCGTAAGCCCGGCCGTTGAACAGCCGGAACGTGGCGCCCTCCTCGGCGAGCTGATGCAGTCGCGGGCTTCTGTCCCGGACAGGGACGTGGGACAGCAACGCATCCAGGTGCGGCAGCAGGTCGGTCCAGCGCCGCCGGCCGTCCGCGTCGTTGACCGACTCCGCAGGGACCGCGGCCGCCAGCAGCGAGACGGCGCGGTCGGCGACGGCCGGGTTGCGGCCCCAGTCGGCGGCTCTGGTCGTGGCCTGCACCAGCCGGTGGATGCTCACCCGGTCGGCGGCCACCGACACCAGGCTGTAGGACGCGAGCGCCGCGACGGCGTCGCCGACATCGGCGGGATCGGCGGCGATCGGGGTGAGGACGCCGAGCGGCAGCCCGTCCGGTCCGAGTGACGACAGCACGGCGAGGACGGTGCGGGCGAGGCCGGACCGCCCGGCGACCGCGCTGGTGCTCACGTCCCAGACGGCGAGGATCGAGCGACGTTCGTCGCCCTGATGCGCGGCAACCCGGTCGAACCGTGTCGCCAGCAGGGTGCGGTACCCCCGCAGCGTCAGGCCGTGGTGTTGTGTGACGTACGCGGCCGCCTGCTCCAACGCGAGGGGAAGGTCGCCGAGGTCGGCGGCGAGCCCGTCCGCGTCTGCCTCGTCGTCCGTCAGGCGGCGGAGCAGCTCGACGCTCGCGGCGCGGTCCAGGACGCCGAGCGGAGAACGGGCGAGGCCCGCACGTCGCCAGATCGCGGTGCCGAAGTCGCGGCGCGTGGTGAGCAGGAGGTGGCCACGGCGGCCCGCGTGCCCGAGGAACCGCTCGACATCGGCGAGGCGCTCGACGTTGTCCAGGATGAGCAGCCAGCCGGAGTTCGCCTGCAGCCAGCCCATGGCCCAGGCGGGTGCCTCGGCGAGCGCCGCGGCGGGATGTAGCCGGCGGGTCAGGTCGGCCAGACCCGCCTCGACGTTCGGGGCGGTGTCGGCGGTGACCCACCACACCAGGCTGTAGTGGCCGAGCATGCCGGCCGCGTACTGCAGGGCGAGCTCGGACTTGCCGACACCGCCGAGGCCGTGGATCGCCGCGGCGCCCTGCTCGTCGAGCAGGCGGCGCAGCGCCGGCAGGTCCCGTCCGACGAAGACGGCGGCAGGGGCGGCGAGGTTGTGGACCGCTGTGCCGTCGCCGACCCGCTGCACCGGCAGGGTCGACGCGTCGACGAAGACGTTCTGCTGGACGTTGCCGTCACCGACCTGGACTCCCGAACCGCTGACCTGCACGGCGGGCGGGTCAGGACTCGCGGGGGGCGGGGAGGCCGGCGGCGTCGGCGGCCTGGCGGGCGTGGCCGTCGAAGAGGGCGTCGCGGCCCGCCTCGTCGATCCAGTCGAAGTGGCCGAAGGCCTCCAGGGCGGCGAAGCCGTGCAGGGACGACCAGGCGTGCAGCATCGCCTGGAAGGTCTCGGGGGAGACGGGGACGCCGGTCTGCTGGTGTTTCTGCTCGGCGCAGGCGGCGATCGCGGGGTGCACGTCGCGCAGGCGGGGGCGGCCGAGCACGCCCTGGGCCTGGGCCTCGAGGAAGAGCGACGACAGCTGTGCCATGGCGCGCTGGGCGGCCTCGGTGGTGGGGCCGTCGACCGGGGCGTGGTAGCCGGCCACGGGCAGGCCGAGGATCAGCGCGAACTGCTGCGGCTCCTGCCGCGCCCACCGCCGGTAGGAGCGGGAGACGGCCATGAAGCGCCCGCCGACGTCGTCGGCGGGGACGGCGTCGCGGGCCTCGGCGACGCAGCGGCCGAGGTCGTTGTAGGCGTCGGCGATGAGGACGCTGAGCAGCTCGTCACGGTCGGCGAAGTAGCGGTACAGCGCGGGCGGGGTCATCTGCATGGCCCTGGCGATGTCGGCGAAGCGGATGTCGACGGTGCCCTGCTCCCGCATGTGTTTCAGGGCGGTGAGCTTGATCTCGTCGATGGTCGCCGCGCGCGCCTTCTCCCGCCTGGGTGTGGTGTTCATGCGTCCTCCCGATGACCGTTGCGTTAAGCATCGTTACAGAAGTGAAGGTGCTTGACAAGTGACGTGCCGTCGTGTTGGTTAATAGTCGTAACGCTACTGATGCCCATTCACGGCTGAGCCAAAACCTGAGGCAGGAACCATGACCGACCTCCCAAGCCCCGCGCTCGGACCGCTCGGGCGGCTCGCCCGGGTGACGTACCGGCGCCGCGGCCGGACCGTCGTCGCGTGGGCCGTCGCGCTCGTCGCGGCCTTCGCGCTCTCCTCGTTCTTCGGCGGCGAGTTCGCCGCCGACTACTCCGCGCCCGGATCCGACTCCAAGGCCGCGACGCAGCTGCTCGAAGAGCGTTTCACCAGCCAGTCCGGCGCGACCGTCACCGTCGTCGTCCGCGCCGACAACGGCGTCGAGGGCGCGAAGGCCGACGTCCAGGCGCTGCTGGCGAAGCTCGCCGCGGCCCCGCACGTCGCGGGCGTCGCCGACCCGTTCGCCGCGCCCGGCGGGATCTCCGCCGACGGCCGCACCGCGGTCGCCGACCTGCGCCTCGACGTCGTCAACCCGGACGACATGCCGGTCGAGGACAGCCAGCGCCTGATGGACCTGGCGAGCGAGGCCGGCCGGGACGGGCTGACGTTCGCGCTCGGCGGGCAGAGCATCCAGCGCGCCGAGCAGGGCGAGATCGGCTCGGAGGGCATCGGCCTCGCCGCCGCCATCATCATCCTGCTGCTCATGTTCGGCTCCGTGGTCGCCGCCGGCCTGCCGGTCGTCGTCGCCGTCGCCGGGCTCGCCGTCAGCGCCACGCTCACCGGGGTCCTGATCCGCTTCGTCGACGCGCCCGACTGGTCCACGTCCCTCGCGACGATGATGGGCATCGGTATCGGCATCGACTACGTGCTGCTGATGGTCACCCGCTTCCGCGAGTGGCGGGCCGCCGGGCTCGAGCCGGAGGCGGCGACCGTCGCGACCCTCGACACCGCCGGCCGCTCGGTCATGGTCGCCGGCAGCACCGTCATCGTCAGCATGCTCGGCCTGTTCGCGATGGGTCTGTCGTTCATGCGCGGCGCCGCGCTCGTCACCATCCTCGGCGTCCTCGTCACCCTCGTCGCCAGCGTCACGCTCTTCCCGGCGCTGCTCGGGTACCTCGGCAGGCACGTCGACCGGCTGCGCCTCCCGCTGGGCAAGGGCGCCACGGTGACCGTCGCGGCCGGTGGGCACGTCGAGCCGGGCCGTGGCTGGCTGCGCTGGAGCGGCCTGGTCCAGCGGCACCGCTTCGTCTCCGCGCTGCTCGGCGTGGTGATCCTGCTCGCGCTCGCCGCGCCGTTCCTCGGTGTCAGGTTCGGCTTCCCCGACGCGGGCAACAACCGCGCCGAGACCACGACCCGGCAGGCGTACGACATGGTCGCCGAGGGCTTCGGCGCCGGTGCCAACGGCCCGCTGGTCCTCGCCGTCGAGCTGCCCCGCGCCGGGGACCGCGCCGCCCTGGACAAGCTCGCCGCCGCGCTGCCTGGCGTCGACGGCGTGGCCGCGGCGATGCCCGCGCAGGTCAACCAGGACGGCACCACCGCCGTCGTCACCGTCCTGCCGCGCACCGGCCCGCAGGACGCCCGCACCGAGGACCTCGTCGAGCGGCTCCGCGAGATTCTGCCGCAGACCCTCGCCGGGACCGGCGCGACCGTCCACGTCGGCGGCATGACCGCCACCGCCATCGACAGCACCGCCAACATCGCCCGGCGGATCCCGCTGCTCATCGGCGGTGTGGTGATCCTGTCCATGCTGCTGCTCCTGGTGTCGTTCCGCAGCGTCGCGGTGGCCCTGAAGGCCGCGGTCATGAACCTGCTGTCGGTTGCCGCGGCGTACGGCGTGGTCGCCCTCGTCCTGCAGGGCGGCTGGGCCGGCCGGCTGGTCGGCATCGACACCGAGACGCCGCTGCCGGCGTTCGTCCCGGTCCTGATGTTCGCGGTCCTGTTCGGCCTGTCGATGGACTACGAGGTGTTCCTCGTCAGCCGGATGCGTGAGGTCTGGACCCGCACCGGCGACAACGGCCGCGCGGTCACCGACGGCCTGGCCGGCACCGCCCGCGTCATCACCGCCGCGGCCGCCATCATGATCGCCGTGTTCGCGGCGTTCATCCCGAGCCCCGACCTGGTCCTGAAGGTCATCGGCGTGGGCATGGCCGCCGCGATCCTGCTCGACGCGACCGTCGTGCGGCTCCTGCTGGTGCCCGCCGTGATGCACATCCTCGGCCGGGCCAACTGGTGGATGCCGGCCTGGCTGGTCCGGGTCCTGCCCGAGCTGCACGTGGAGGGCAAGGCCCAGGACCACCTGCCGGCCGAGCACAAGGAGCTCGTCTCCGCCTGACCGCTGGGTGCCCCCGCGACCCCGTGCCCCGGGGTCGCGGGGGCCTCAGCCTTTGGTGGACCCGAGGGCCAGCCCGGCGATGAACTGTTTCTGCAGGGCGATGTAGACGATGAGGGTGGGGATCGCGGCGATGAGTGCGGCGGCGGCGATCATGTTCTGGTTGGCGACGAATTGGCCTTGGAGGTTGGCGAGGGCTGAGGTGACGGGGCGTTTGTCGCCGGTGGAGATGAGGGTGATGGCCCAGAAGAAGTCGTTGTAGATCCAGGTGGTGAGCAGTGTCGCGAGGGCGGCGAGCGCCGGCCGGCACAACGGCAGGATGAGCCGCCAGTAGCGGGTCCAGACTCCGGCGCCGTCGACGATGGCGGCTTCGTCGAGTTCGTGTGGGAGGGCTTTCATGTAGTTGGAGAGGACGAAGACGCAGAAGCCGAGTTGGAAGGCGATGTTGATGGCGATGAGGCCGAGGTAGGAGTTGTACATGAGTTCGCTCTCGCTGAGCCAGTGCGGGAGCGGGATGGCGAGGTACAGGCGGAACAGCGGCGTGATGATGACCTGTTGCGGCAGCAGGTTCCCGGCGGTGAACAGGACGAGCAGCGCGATGTTCCACCGGAACCGGAGCCTGGACACCACGTAAGCGAACGACGACGCCAGGAACAGGGTCAGCAGCACCGCCGGTACCGTGACGATCAGCGAGTTCACGAAAAAGCGCCACATGTCAGATTGCGTCCACGCGGCGCGGAAGTTGTCCAGCGTCAGCCGGTCCGGCAGTGAGACGTAGCCGTGCGCGTTCGTGTCCGCGATCGGCCGCAGCGCCACGTACAGCGAGAACAGCACCGGCGTGAGCCACAACGCGATCATCGCGATCATGAAGACCTGCGCGAGCACACGGGAGGGTTTCATCGTGGTGCCTCCTCGCCCCGGAATGCCTGGACCAGGAAGATCGTGATCGGGATGAGGGAGATGACGAGGAGGATCACGCCGAGGGTGGAGCCGAAGCCGATCCGTTGGGTCTCGCCGACGATGTTCTGGGTGACGGCGACGGAGAGCAGTTCGAGGCCTTTGAGCGGGTTGCCGCCGGAGGTGATGTAGACGAGGTCGAACGCGCGCAGGGATTCGATGACGGTGACGACCATGACGACGATGTTGATCGGCCGCATGGCGGGGAACACGACCCGCCAGAAGGTCTGCCAGGCTGAAGCGCCGTCCATCAGTGCCGCCTCCCGCAGTGCTGGGTCGACGGCTTTCAGGCCGGCCAGGTAGAGGATCATGACGTAGCCGGCCTGCCGCCAGCTCGCCTCGACCAGCAACGCCCACAGGTTCAGCGACGGGTTGCCGAGCCAGTCGATGAGGTTGTCGTCGCCGGTACGGCCGAGCACCGAGTTGATGAGGCCGTAGTTGGGGGAGTAGATCAGCTCCCAGATGATCCCGATCAGCGCCAGGGACAGCATCACCGGCAGGAACAGGATGCTCTGGTAGATCCGGGAGCCGCGGATCCCCCGGTCGATGACGACCGCGAACAGCATGCCCAGGGGCGTCGCGAAGCACACGAACACCAGCAGCCAGATGATGTTGTGCTGGACCGCCGGCCAGAAGTCGGGGTAGGTGGTGAACGCCTGCTCGTAGTTGCGCACCCCGTTGAGGCAGCCGGGTTGCGGGATGCCCGGCGCCGACGGCAGCGAGTCGCAGGACTGCAACCGCACCCCGCCGACGCCGGTCCACTTCGTGAACGACAACCCGACCGAGGCCAGCGTCGGCCCCCAGATGAGGGCCGCCTCCAGCAGCAGGGGCACCCCGATCATGGCCGCGACGACGACGCCGTCGCGGCGGGTCAAGGTCCTCACTTGGTGAAGATCGTCTTCGCCTGGTCCTCCGCGCTCTTCAGGATGGAGGTGACCGTGGCCGGGCTCGGGTCGTCGATGAACGTCTGGATCAGCTTGATCATCGCGGTGGCCATGTCGGGGACGGTGTCACGGTCCATGAACTGGGAGACGTTCTTGCACTTGGCGATCTCGGCGACGGACTTCTTCTGGATCTCGTTGTACGTGGGAGCGACGAGGCCGTTGGCGAGGCCGACGTCCCAGTGGTCGTTCTCCAGGAACTTCGTCTCCGCCTCGCCGGTGCCGATGTACTGCAGGACGGTCTTCGCCGCGGCGCTGTTCTTGCCCTTCTTCGGCAGGATGAACCCGTCGGTCGGCGCGTCCATGAAGTCCTGCTTGTAGGCGGGGTTGATCTCCGGGTAGACGAAGAAGTCGAGGTCGGCGAGGTTGCCCGGGGCGTAGTTCGCGGCGACCTGGTTGGAGCCCTGGAACATCATCCCGGCCTGCTTGTTCTCCAGGGTCTTCGCCGCGTCCTGCCAGGTGCGGCCGTTGGCGCCGTTCTGCACGTACGGCATCAGCTCGCGCCACTTGTCGAACACCGCGGCGACCTTCGGGTCGGTCCACGGGACCTCGTGCTTCATCAGGGACATGTGGAAGTCGTAGCCGTTGATCCGCAGGTTCAGGATGTCGAACGTGCCCAGCGCCGGCCAGCCGTCCTTCTCCGCGAACGCGATCGGGATCAGCCCGTCGGTCTTCATCTTCTGGCACAGCGCGACGAACGCGTCCCAGGTGGTCGGCACCTGGTAGCCCTTCGCGGCGAAGACGCTCTTGTTGTAGAAGACGACCCACGGGTAGTTGTACAGCGGCACCAGGTAGTAGTGCCCGTCGATGCCCTTGGAGAGGCTCTTCGCGGCGTCGTTGAAGGTGCCGCCGATCTTCTCCCACACGTCGTCGAGCGGGGTCAGCAGGCCCTGCGCGGCGAAGAACTGCAGCCGGTACCCGGCGAACCAGGTCGCGAGGGAGTCCGGGGTGCCCTGCAGGTAGCTGCTGATGTTGTTCTGGAACGTGTTGTGGTCGGTGGTGTTGACGGTGACCGGCACCTTCGTCGCCGACGTCGCGGCCGCGCACAGCGCCGCGAACGCCTGCTTGGTGGCGTCGTCGGAGTAGTTGGAGCCGAACGTGATCGGGTCGGTCGGGGCGCCGGAGTCGGCGGTCTTCCCGTCGTCGTCATCGCCGCACGCGGCGAGGAGCGTGGGCGTGGTGAGGAGCGCGGACGCGGCGGCGAGACCCTTGAGTGCGCTGCGGCGGGACAGTCGGGCGTCTGGCATGTTCGCCTCCTGGCGGGATCCGGCGAAAAAGCAACAACTTCCAACGCGGATGCTCACAAGCCATCACAGCAAAGCCGGTCGATGTGACAGTTGTCAAGCATCGATCAACATCGCATGATCACGACGTTCAGCCGGGGTTCATCCGGCGTTCACGGCGAATCTGGGTGGCCACTCCCAGCCGGTTCCGAGGTTCGTCCGGTGACCTGTCCCCGTGCGGCTGAGCTTCGACCGGGCCGGGCACGCGTTGCGGGCGCCGAGCCTCAGCATGGAGTCGATCCGGGGCGGCGCGCTGACCGAGCTCATGTACACGGTCCGGCTCGCCAAGGGCAAGGAGCCGACCGACCTGATCGCGGCGCTCAGCGAGCGGACCGCGGGTCAGCGGGTCACCGTCCTCGCCGGCTACGACCAGACCGACCTCTGATGCGCCGGCGGCTGGTCCGGCGCATCCCGGTGCGGGTGCGGCAGTACTGGAAGCTGCTCGCCGCCTGCGCCGCGTTCCTGGCCGAGCTGACGCTCGTGTTCGGCACCGACCGGGTCCGGCCGTTCGTGACGAGCGTCGCGGCTGCCGGCGACACGTTGAGCGTCGACGTCGCCGGCAGCCGCGACCTCTTCGACCCGACCGTCGCCCACACGGTCCGGCTCACGTTCCGCGACGCGGACTACCAGCGGATGCTCGACGCGTACTTCGCCGCCGGGGAGAAGGAGTACCTGGAGGCGGACCTCGTGGTCGACGGGGTCGCGGTGCCGAGCGTCGGCATCCGCCTCAAGGGCAACTCGACCCTGGCCGGCCTGACCAGAAACGGTCAGTCCCGCCCGGGCGGCTTCCGCTCCGGCGGGGGAGGTCCGGGCGGCGGAGGTCCGGCTTTCGGCGATCCGGGCGCCGGTCCGATGCCGCAGGGCGGGCGGATGGGTGGCGGGTTCGGGCGGACCGCGCTCAAGGCCGAACAACCCGAGACCCTCCCATGGCTGATCAATTTCGACACATACGTCGACGGCCGCCGCTTCCAGGGGCACAAGGAGATCGCCGTCCGGGTCGCCGGCATGGGCGGCGGGTCCGCGGTCCTCAACGAAGCCCTCGCGCTCGACCTGCTCAAGGCGTCGGGCGAGATGACGCAGCGCTACGCGTACGGCGGCTTCACCGTCAACGACCGCCCCACCACCGCCCGCCTGCTCGTGGAGCTGCCCGCCGCGCCGGGCAACGGGCGCGGCGCGCTGTACAAGGCGCTCAGCACCAGCCAGTTCACCGACCAGGGCGACGACCCCGTCGCCTACCAGGACGACTTCAAGCAGGTCAGCGGCAAAGGCGGCTGGGACCTGCAGCCCGTCATCGGCGCGTGTACGCCGGCGCCCGGGCACTGTCCACACTGGACGCCAGCACGAAGGTCCTCGGCACGGTCGGCGGCAACGACCCGGCCACCACCGCCGCGGACGCCGAACGGCTCCGCACCCTCCTGGTCGCCCGCACCCAGAGCCTCGCCACCCACCCGGTGACCGCCGGCTGAAACCGGCCCGGTGGGTACCGCTACCTATCCCGCGGTGAGTAGCCGCACGCTGTCCCCGGCGCCCGCGGGGCGGGAGGGTGTGCGGATGAGTTCCTCGCGGAGCATGGTCCGGTGGTGGGCGACGGTCGTGGTGGGTGCCGCGGCGGCGCTGTTGTTCGCGTGGCTCGGCCGGGTCGCGGGCGTGTCCCTGCGGACGCTGGTGACGGTCGGCGCCGGGCTGGCCGCGCTCATGTGGACGGTCCTGCTCGTCACGTGGCCGTGGAACCTGTACTTCGACGCCCGTCTCGTCACGGCCGAGCAGGAGGTGTCCCGGTCGCGGGGGATCAAGGTCCCGGCCGCGCGGGACGAGGAGGCGCGGCGGATCGCCCGGTGGATGCTGCGGTTCGCGATCGCCGGGCACCTCGGCACCGCCGCCGTCACCGCAGTCTTCGCCGCCGTGACCGGGGAGCTGGTCGGGTACTGGCTCGCCGGGTTCTACCTGCTGTCCACGCTGGTGCGGCCGGCCGCGGCGTACTTCGGCCACCTGCGGGCGCGGATCACGTCGCTGCGGCGGGAGAGCACCCACCCCCGCGACGACGTCGTCACCCTCGACGCGGCCGTGGCGACACTGACGGCGGCGGTGGAGCGGATGCGGCAGGACCTCGACGAGGCCCGCACGAGCGCCGCCGGCGACCTCGCGCACCTGCGCCGGCAGACGGGCACCGACCTGACCCGCATCGAGGACGCGCAGGCCGCCGACCGGGCCGCCGCCCGCGACCGGGACGAGGCGCTGAAGGCCCGGATCGAGCAGATGGCCCGCCGCGTCGAGGGCACCCTCGACGGCATCAGCGATCACCAGGAGCTGCTCACCGGCATCCGGGCCCTGGTCCGGATGATCAGGACCGATCCGGTGTAGCCGTTCCCGGCGTCGTGAGACCGGCCGTCTGGCCGGCCGTGAAGTCCCGCCAGGCCTGGACGACGGCGGGGAAGTCGGCGTGGCCGGCGTCGGCCAGGTGCCGCAGCTTGTGCCTGGCCAGGGCGAGCCCGAGCTGGATCCCGTCGTTCAGGCGGGTGCCGTCCCCGTCGGCGAGCGCGACGATGACGCCGGCGGCGTAGACGTCGCCGGCGCCGGTCGCGTCCACGACCCGGTCCGCCGGCAGCGCCTCCTGCGGGTGGAAGCGGGCCCGCAGCAGCGGACCGGACCGGGCGAACGTGGTGACCCCCGAGGGGCGCTTCACGTGCACGACCCGGCCGGGCCGGCCGGTGCGCAGGATCCGGTCCGCGGCCCACGTGTCGTCGCCGGTCGTGCCGAGCGCCTGCAGCTCGCGCTCGTTGAGCAGGACGTGGTCGGCCATCGTGGCGAGGGCGGCGACCGGGGCGCCGCCGGTGCCCGCCCACACGTGCCCCGGGTCGAACGTCAGCAGCGTCTCCGGGCTGCGGTCCCGGACCGCGGCGAGGACGTCGGCGAGGACCGCCGGCGTGCGCGGGTCGAGGAACGACGTCACGTGCACGATCCGGGCCGCCGACAGGTATTCCACGACCGCGTCGAACTCGACCTCCAGGTGCGCGGCCATCCGGTCGTTCGCACCCGGGTGGACGAGCAGCGTCCGCTCGCCGTCCTCGACCAGCGACAGGCACACGCCGCTGAGCTCGCCGGGCTCCTCGAGCAGCAGCTCGGTGTCGACGCCGGCCTTGCGCAGCCGCTCCGCGACCGCGGTGCCGGGCACCGGCAGCCGCCCGGCTACGCCGACGTAGCCGAGCCGCAGGCCGATGCCCGTCCGCGCGAGGGCGGCGACCGTGTTGTACGCGGACCCGCCGACAGCGTTGCGGACGGCGGCGGCGTGGACCGTCCGCATCGCCGCGTCGACCGTGGCGGCGCCGACCCGGCACTCGGCGCCCCAGTCGACGGCGCCGCGCAGCAGGGACCGCGCGGCCGGCGAGACCGGGGCGATGGAGTCGAGGTTGAGGGCCCCGACCCCGACGACGTCGAACCTGAACCCCACCCGGCTCCTCAGCTCACCACGGCGACAGGTGCGGCCGACTCGACCGTGACCCGCTCCATCTCCAGGGCGAGGGCCTGGATGTCGGCGGGTGAGAGCCGGTGCGTGTCCGCGCAGATCGACACGTCGACGGCGTCCGGCGCGGCGTCGACGCTGATGTTGAGCGCGGCGTCGAGGACCTCGACCTTCCGGCTCCACCAGCTCTTCGACAGCGGCAGCGCCGCCGTGACCTGATGCGGCGCCGGCGGCTCGGCGGGCGCCGTCGCGCCGTCCCGGGTCCTGCGGTCGTTGACGATGATCGAGAAGTCTACGTCGCCGCGGTCGGCGCGCACCCGCTCCAGCAGGGTGGTCAGCGCGAGCGGGTCGAAATGCCCGTGCATGTACGCGTTCGTCGCCGCGTTCCAGGCCCGGCCGACGACCTCGTCGAACGTCGCGCCGGCCACGTCGACCGCGCAGATGCTCAGCTGCGCGAGCTGGCTGACCGAGTCGGCGCAGCCGGGCCGGAACCTGTTGCTCACCACGAGCTGCGCGACGCTCGGGTTGTGCCCGGTCAGCCCGGCCAGGGCGACGGCGTAGGCGGCGAGGACCACGTAGCCGACGCCGGCGCCGGTGCGGTGCGCGATCACCTGCATCGCCAGGTGCATGGCCGGCGAGCGGTGGGTGATCTCCCAGTACCGCGGCTCGCGGGGGTCGTCGGACGCGCGGAACCGTTGCGCCGGGATCGCCCGCAGGATCTGCTCCCAGTGCCGCAGCGACTTGTCGCTCTGCCGCCGCCCCGACGCGGTCGTCTGCTTCGCCGCCATCTCCAGCGGGGTCAGGCCCGGCACCGGCGCGCTCGTGGTCCCGGTCGCCGGGTCGAGGTTGGCCATGTCCCGGACGATCGCGTCGATGCCGAACCCGTCGACGGCGACGTGGCAGTAGATCACGACGACGTGGGTCACCCAGCCGCCGTGCCGCACCACACCCATCCGCACGGGCCATTCGGTCTCGTAGGCGAAGGGGGCTTCCTCGTACCGGCGGCGCAGCTCCTCGGCGGCCGCGGCCGGGTCCTCGCCGGCGTCGACGACGTCGAGCGGCACCTCGCCGGCCTCCGACACGACCTGGACGACGCCGCCGCCCTCGAACCGCAGCCTGGTCCGCAGCGCCTGGTGGCGGCCCACCAGATACCGCAGCAGCGTCTCCATGTCGTGCACGGTCGTGCCCGCCGGCATCGGCACGGTCCCGCCGATGTTCATGCTCAGGCCCGTGTCGCGCATCGTCTGCCAGATCCCGAGCTGCGCCCACGTCAGGTCGGCGGTCCCGGCACCCTCACCGTGGAACGGCACGAGGATGCGATTTGTGCTACTGCCCATTCGCAATGGTTCCCTTCGACGACCGCCCAGGGAAATTGTCGGCACGCATCCGGAGAAGTCAATGGCCTGAACCGGTGTCCCGCCCGCCGCCCGGGCACGGGGTGACGCGGGAGCGCGGCGCCTGGCACACTTGGCGCCATGTTGCGGGGAATGCGGTGGGTTGTCGTGCCGGCGATGGCATTTGTGGCGATTGTGGCGCTGCCCTCGGCGGCAGTCGCGTCACCGGCGGGCGGCTCCGGCGCCGCCTCCTTCATGTCCGAGCTGACCCTGCGCGACCTGACCCTGATGGTCGCCGGCGTCGGCGTCTTCGGCGTGCTCCTGATCGTCATCGGCATCCTGGGCCTGCGCCGCTCCCGCGCCGCCCGCCGGGCGTCCATCGCCCCCTGAGCCTGCGGCTGCGCCGTCCATGAGGTCGGCGGCGGTGGGGAGGGCGGTGCGGGCGCCGACGGCGCGGGTGGCGAGGGCGCCCGCGACGCACGCGAGCCGCACCGCCTCCTCCAGCAGCCTGCCCCCGTCCAGGGCCCACGCGAGCGCGGCGCAGAAGGCGTCGCCGGCGCCGGTGGTGTCCACCGCGTGGACCGGGTGCGCCGGGACGTCGGCCGTCCCGCCGGGGCGGTGCACGCGGCAGCCGGCCGCGCCGAGCGTCACCACGACCGCGCCCACGCCGGCCGCGAGCAGGTCCGCCGGCGCGCCGAGGACGGCGAGCTCGTGCTCGTTGGGGACGAGGACGTCGACGTCGCGCAGCAGCGACGGCGGCAGCGGCACCGCCGGCGCCGGGTTCACCACCACCGTCCAGCCCGCGGCCCGGGCGAGCCGGGCGGCCGCCGCGACCGTGTCCAGGGGCACCTCGAGGCTGGCCAGGAGCACCCCGGGCGGGCCGGCCGGCAGGGTCACGTCCGCGGGGGACAGGTTGGCGTTGGCGCCCGGCACGACGGTGATCGCGTTCTCGCCGTCGGCGGCGACCAGGACGACCGCGAGCCCGGTGGGCGCCGCGTCCCGGGCGACGGCGGCGTGCACGCCGGGCAGCGAGTCCGGGTCGAAGTCGGCGCCGACCCTGGCGGCGAGGGAGACGGCACCCCCGAGGCGGGCCACGGCCACGGCCTGGTTGCCGCCCTTGCCGCCGTGCCCGGTCGACGAACGGGCGGCGATGACGGTCTCGCCGGGCGCCGCGATGCGCGGCGTCTCGATCACCAGGTCGACGTTCACGGCACCCACCACGAGGACGGTCATGCCGCGATCATCCACCACCGTGAGTGCCCGGGTCATCCACCCGGCGAGGTTGCCGGGGCCGGTTCGTCGATCCCTGCGAGCGCCGGCCGGCCCGCGGCCACCCGGGCCGGCCGTCTCGCTTCCGGTGAGCTTGTGCGATCGCATGCTTCGCTTCCGGTAACACCAGTCTCAGCAATACACACGCGCACGCGGGCACGAACCGCCGCAACACCACCCGATCGATGGGACCTATCCCACCTTGAGTCCTCCGACGGTGGCGGCGAGGTCACCGGCGAGCCGATCCAGGTGGGCGGTGAGCTCCTTCGCCCGGAGGACCGTCGCGTGCGCCTCCCGGCGTTTGCGGGCGACGGCGGTCATCGTGTCGGCGATCTCCGCGGCGCCGGTCGCGGCCCGGTCGATGCCCCCGGTCATCGCCGCGGTGGTCGTGCTCTGCAGGTGTACCGCCCGCGCGATCGCCGACTGGTGCCCGCTCACGTGGCCGATCACGTCGGTGACGCGGCCGATCGCCTGGACCGCGCCGGTGGTGTCGGACTGCAGCGCGGCGATGCGGCGGGTGATGTCCTCCGTCGCGGCCGCCGTCTCCCGGGCCAGGTTCTTGACCTCGCCGGCGACGACGGCGAAGCCTTTGCCCAGCGCGCCGGCCCCGGCGGACTCGATCGTGGCGTTGAGCGCCAGGAGGTTCGTCTGCTCCGCGATCGACGTGATGACCTTGATGACCGCGCCGATCTCCGACGACGACTCGCCGAGCCTGGCCATGGTCCGGCCGGTCGCGCCGGTGACCCGGACCGCGTCGGCGGCGGCCGCCGCGGCCTCGCCGCTGCTGCGGGAGATCTCGCCGATGCTGCCGTCCAGCTGCCGCGCGCCGTCGGCGACGCCCGCGACCTGCGCGTGCACGTCCTTCGCGGCGTCCAGGACCCGTTGCGACGCGGCGACGGACCGCTCGGCCCCGACGACCATGTCCTCGACGATCCCGCCGAGCTGCCGGCCGGCGGCGCAGAGCGCGGCGGCCGACGCGGTGACGTCGCGGACCGTGCCGGCGACCCGGTCGAGGGCGCCGTTGACCGCGGCCGCCACCTCGGGCGCGCCCCCGGCCGAGACGCGCGCGGTGAGATCGCCGCCGGCGGCGCGGCGCAGCACCTCGGCCACCGCCTCCCAGCCGCCTGTGCGGCGCCTACCCGCCGCGAAACCGGCGGCCGCGCCCAGCAGCGCGCAGCCCAGCATGATCAAAGTTGTCACAGTCGCCTCCCCGGCACCTGTCATCGGCGGCGCCGGGCGCGGGAGCAGGGGTTCGCGGTGCCGCCGCCGGGAATGTGACCCGCGGCACGCGGTGCGCCCCCGCTGCGCGTACTTCTACCTATGAATAGTCGTTGATCAATGGTCGGCTGGGTGCATGACCAGTGAATCCACGCACGCGGTGGTCCTCGGCGCCAGCATCGCCGGGCTCCTCGCCGCCCGCGCGTTGAGCGACACCTTCGACACCGTGACCGTCCTCGACCGTGACGACCTCACCGGCACCGGCGTCCGCAAGGGCGTGCCGCAGGGCCGGCACGCCCACATGCTGTTCGCCAAGGGCCGCGAGATCCTCGAGGACCTGTTCCCGGGCCTCACCGACGAGCTCGTCGCCGCCGGCGCGCTCACCGTCGACATCCACAACGGCTTCGCCTGGCACAACGGCCCGCGGCCGATGGCCCGCGCCGCCTCCGACCTGACCGTCCTCGCCGTCAGCCGCCCCGCGCTGGAGGACTACCTGCGCGCCCGCGTCGGCAAGATCGCCGGCGTCGAGATCCGCGGCGGCCTCGAAGCGACCGGCCTGCTGCACGCACCCACCGCCACCGGCGCACGGGCCGGCACCGTCACGGGGGTCCGTGCCGTCGCGGTGGGCGACGGACCCGGTGGCGCCACCCAGGACCTGCGCGCGGACCTCGTCGTCGACGCCACCGGCCGCGGCAACCGGGGCACCACCTGGCTGGCCGAGCTCGGCTACATCCCTCCGGAGCAGGACAGCGTCATGGCCGGCGTCGTGTACGCCACCCGCGAGTACGAGCGCGCCCCCCTCACCAGCGGCATGCTCGGCGTGCTCACCGGCGTGACGCCGAAGCACCCGTTCGGCGCGGCGCTGCTGCCGATGGAGGGCGACCGGTGGATCCTGACCCTCGCGGGGTTCGCCGACGACCTCCCGCCGACCGACGAGGCCGGCTTCGCCGCCTACGCGACCCGCCTGCCGATCGACGACCTCGCCGAGGTGGTGCACCGGTCCCGCCCGCTCGGCCCCGCCCGGCGGTTCCGCGTCCCGGCGAGCGTGCGCCGGCGGTACGAGCGGATCCCCGGCCATCCGGAAGGGTTCCTCGCGTTCGGCGACGCCATCTGCGCCTTCAACCCGATCTACGGGCAGGGCATGACCGTCGCCGCGCTCGAGGCCGTCGAGCTGCGGGCGGCGCTCGCGGGCGGGCTCGCCGGGCTGCCCCGGCGGTTCTACGCGAAGGCCGCCACGGTGATCGACACGCCGTGGGACATGGCGGTCGGCGGCGACCTCGCGTTCCCGTCGGTGCCCGGGAAGCGGACCGCGAAGGTGCGGTTCTTCAACTGGTACATCGCGAGACTGCTGCGCGCGGCGGAGACCTCGGCGCAGGTCGCGGTCGCGTTCCACCGCACCGTCAACCTGACGGCGCCGCCGGAGACGCTCTTCGCGCCCGCGATCCTGCGCCGCGTGCTCTTCCCCGGCAGTCGGTAACGTCAGCCGAACGCTCGGATGGTGCGGTCGCCGACGAGGACGAGCCGGCCGGCGGCGAGCATGAGCTCGGCGGACGTGTCGTCGTACGCGGCGAGCCTGAGCCGTCGCACGACGTGCCCGTCGGCGGCCCGCAGCACGACGAGCTCGGTGAACTCCGACTCCGGGGTGAAGTTGCCGTGCCGCACCGCCGCGTACACGTGCCCGCCGCCGCTCACGAGCGCCGCGTGCAGCGCGTTGTACTCGTAGCCCGGCAGCGCCAGGGGAGTGGACCAGGCGGCGGTGCCGGACTCCGGGTCGTAGCGGCGCACGGTGCCGGTGAGCCCGTAGCCGAACAGCGCGCCGCCGCCGGCGGACAGGCCGTCGACCCACCCGTCGGCGGCCGCGGTCCCCCGGCACCAGCGGACCGCGCCGGTCCCCGGGTGCAGCGAGCACAGCGCGTCGCCGCCGGCGCCGGCGGCCAGCAGCGACCCGCGGTGCCCGACGAGCGAGAACCCCGGCCGGGCCCGGGTCCACAGGCGCAGGCCCGTCCTCACGTCGAACGCGAACAGCAGGCTCGCCCCGCCGCTGCCGTCACCGGTCCCGCGCACCGGCCCGTAAGCGCCCTGCACGACGGTGTCGCCCTGCACGGCCGGTGCGCCGCCCGCGTCGCCGTCCACCGCGCCGGTCCACGCGAGGGTGCCGTTGCGGACGCGGTACGCGCGCAGGTGATAGCCCGTGCACAGCTCCCGGCACTTCGGCCCGCTGGTCACCAGCACGTGGCCGGCGGCGACGGTGAAGGGCAGGATCGCCTCGTCCTCCGGCAGCGTCACCTCCCACCGGCGGTTGCCGCCGCGGTCGTACGACGCGAGCCGGCTCCGCGTGCCGTCGGCGTCGAGGCTGCGGACGTACAGGGCGCCGTCGACGTCGGCGAGCTGCAGCGGGCGGCGGCCGTGCAGGGTGCCCAGGACGGCCACGGCGCCGGTGCGCACGTCGACGCGGCGCAGCGCGCCCTTGCCGTAGGCGACGGTGAGCTTGCCGCCGGCGATCGCCGCGCCGCCGACGGAGTCGTCGCCGCCCGCCTGCCGCTGCCACACCTGGCGCCGCACGTCGAGCTTGCCGACGCCCGACTGGTAGTTGTCGTTGGCGGCGCCACCGCCGTGCTGCGGCCAGTTGCCGGGGGTGGCCGCCGCCGCGGTGCCGCCGACGCCGGCGACGAGCGCTGCCACGCACGCGGCGACGGCCGCCATCCTGCTGATCATGGGATCAGCGAACCAGGGTGAGGTTGCAGGGTGGTGAGAACCGCCGCACCTCACCCGCCCGTGTGGCCATGACCAGCGGCGCGTGCCATCATCGAGGGCGTGGCGGCGCGCGCACCGCGTCGTCCCGGACGAGTCACGTCGTACCCGGCCCGACAAGACGGCGTGGTGTCCGGGAGTGTGCCATGTTCGTCCAGATCCTCGGTTCGCTGTGCGTCCTGCTGCCCTTCGTGCTCGTGCAGCTCGGCAGGTGGTCGTCCACCTCCCGCCGGTACGTGTGGCTCAACCTCATCGGCTCCACCACCCTCGCGGTCGAGGCGGCCATCGGTCGCGACTGGGGATTCCTGCTGCTGGAGAGCGTGTGGGCGATCGTGTCCCTGCGCTCGCTGCTGCGATCCCGTCAGGATGACGCCCGTGTCCCGGCCGGCGCGTCGACTCCTGCCTCCGGCGCGTAGCTGCCGCGCCGGGACCACCGCGCCGGGCAGCCCGACGACGGGGCAGGCCGGGCCGCCTGGCGCGGTGGGGCGCGCTGCCCGGCGCGCGGTGGAGTCAGCCGTGTGGGGCCGACCTGCTCTGATTGCGATGCGTGCCGGTCCACACTCGGATGGTGACGACGATCGGCCCCGACCCGGCGACGGCTCCGCAGCAGACGCAGGGACCACGTCCCGCGCTCACCGGTCCGGCCGTCGCCCCGGGA
The DNA here is from genome assembly GCF_055586325.1 of Dactylosporangium sp. NPDC051087. Taxonomy (NCBI): domain Bacteria; kingdom Bacillati; phylum Actinomycetota; class Actinomycetes; order Micromonosporales; family Micromonosporaceae; genus Dactylosporangium; species Dactylosporangium sp. NPDC051087. The sequence continues at coordinate 104,560 of NZ_JBVJIJ010000012.1, forward strand.
CCCGCGCTGCCCGGTGCGAACGGACCGGGCACCGTTCCACGGGCCGCGGACGGACCGGGCGCCGGGGCGTTCCTGACGATGCCGGCGCTGCGCCTCCTCCTTGCCGAGACGCTGCGCCCGGGCGCCCTGGCTACAGTCGTGGACGAACTGGTCGCGCACCTGCAACGGCTCCCGGCACGCGCGGGCGGAGCACCTCCGACGGCAGCGCCCGTCCCGCCCCCTTCCACGCCGCTGCCTTCCACGCCGTTGCCCGGTCCTGGCCAGCCGACCGTTCCAACGCCGCCGGGTGCTCCCGTGCCACCGGGGCATCTCGTGCCGCCGGACCGTGCCGCGCCGGGCCTCCCCGTGCCGCCCGGAATTCCAGCGCCCCCGGGCTCTGTGGCGCCGCAGGTGTGGGATGTGCTCCGGCAGGGCGCTGTTCCGAGTCGCTTGCTGCCCGCGCCCGGGACCGCGCCGCCGCCAACGGCACCGCCGTCTGATGGAACGCCACCGCCGGTGCCCCCGTCGTCGCCCGGGACTGCGGCGCCGCCGGCCGGACCTGTTGCATCACCGTCACCACCTGCGGGCCCGTCGTCGCCTGCGGCCCAACCGTCCGGGCCGACCCCAAGCCCGACCCCGCCGCAGCCTCCGGCGACGGGGCCGACGCCGCTGCCCGCTGTCCCGGTGCCAGGGTCGGCCCCGCCGCCCCCAGTTCCGGCGGCCGGGCCGGTGCCGCCGCCTGCTCCGGGGGCGCCGCAGTTGCCTGGGAACTTGCCGCCGGTGGGGATCTTGCCGGCGCCGTCGCCCGGGGGTTCGCCGGTGCCCGGGGGTTCGGTGCTGCCCGGGGAGCAGGTGCCGTTGCCGGGTGGGGGGTCGGCGCCGGTGCTGCCGCAGCGTGACGCGGGGCCGGTGGGGGCCGCGGTGCCTGCCGGTGGGGAGCGGGGGCGGCATCCCGTCGACGATCTGCGGGCGTTGCTGCCGGGTGAGCCGGCGGCGCAGCGGGAGGTGCTGCGGGAGGCGGTCGGGTGGCTCGTCGAGCACGTCGACCAGCCGCAGGTCCTCGCGGCCCGGTGTGCGGAGCTCGGGCCCGTCGTCGCGCAGCTCGGGGTCGCGCCGCAGCGCCTCGACAACCTTGCCGTGCTGCTCGTGGACATGTTGCGGGCCAACCCGCCGGGGGTGCACGTCCGGCGGGATCAGGAGGAGGCGTGGGCCACCACCGGGCGCCTGGTGTCGCGGTGGCTGGCGGACGGGGCCGCGGCCGGCGGTCATGAGCCGGCGGAGTGGAGCGGGCGGGTGGTGCACCACGAACGGCGGGGGCAGGACGCGGCGGTGGTGGGGGTGCGGACGTACCTGCCGTATCCGTGCCTGCCGGGGCAGCTCGCCGTGGTGGGGTCCCCGTGGCTGCCGGGACACTGGCGGCGCTGCTGGGTCGGCAACGTCCCCGCCGCCGGCAACGTCGTCGAGCTGCACGTCGTCCCGCACGGCGTCGATCCCGTCGCCGCGGCGCTGGTCGAGCGGACCGGGGTCGGCGGCGTGGTGTCGCTGCGGCCGGCGTACGGGCCGCCCGCCGTCGACCCGTCCTCCGCCCGGCCGCTGCTGGTGGTGGCGGCCAGGGACGCGGTCGCTCCGGTGCGGGCGCTGCTCGGCGCGCTGCGCGGAGCCGGGGACCGGCGGCCGGTCACGGTGTTCTGGCCCGCGGCCGTGGAACGCGACCTCTACCGCCTCGCCGACCTCTCGGCGGAGGGCACCGTCGTCGTCCGGGACCGGTTCACCGCGGCCGGCGGGGACGACTGGACCGGCCACGACGCGTTCGTCGCGGGAGACCCGGCCGCCGTCGCCGACGGCGTCGCCCGGCTCCTCGCGGCGGGCATCCCGGCGACCGGCATCCGCACCGCCGAGGCGTGAGCCACCGCCGAGCGGCGGCCGGCGTCTGCACGCCCGAGGCGTGAACCGCCGCCGGACCGTGTGCGGCACCCACACGTGGTCCCCCGAACGGGTGACGTCGGCGGCCGGAAGGAGGCGCGGTAGCGCGTGTCGTAGCGCAAAAATCGCCCGGAAATGCGAGTTTTGTCAGATTGGTGTCAGCGACAGGGCGGTCCTTTAGTTTCGGCTCATCTGCCCTACTTCGTGGAGGTGAGATGGGAATCCGGAAGGGTGTCGCCGTCGCCGTGGTGGCGGGCGCCGTCGCCGCGGGAGCTGCCGTGCAGGCGGTGCCGGCGTTCGCGGCCGACTACGGCGTGATCCGCGGCGTGGTTTCCTTGACCAACAGTGCACGTGCCCGGGCGGGCTGCGGGCCGGTCACGTTGAGCCCGCGGCTGAGCTACGCCGCGTGGCTGCACTCGAGGGACATGGCGGACCGTGGCTACTTCTCGCACGGCTCGCCACGGGGGAGCGGTCCGGGCAACAGGGTGGCGTCCGTCGGCTACCGGTGGTCGACCTACGGCGAGAACATCGCCTGGGGCCAGCGCAGCGCGCGCGAGGTCATGAACGACTGGATGAACAGCCCCGGTCACCGGGCCAACATCCTGAACTGCCGGTTCCGCAACGTCGGGGTCGCGGTGGCGTACAACGGCCGCGGGGTGCCCTACTGGACCCAGGACTTCGCCAGCCCACGCTGAGGAGCGGGACGAGTGTTCCCGCGGGCACCGACGACCGCCCGCGGGAACCTCGCAGGTGTCAGAGGCCGAGCTGCGCCGACGCGAGCGCCACACCTTCGACCCGGGCCTGGATCTTCCGGAAGGCGATGTCCCGGGCCGCGTCGGGCGAGCCGTGCTTCGGCTTGTGGTCGGTGCTGAACGGGGAGAAGCCGCAGTCGTCGGTCGCGCCGAGCCGCTCCCGCGGGATCGACGCGGCGGCCGTGACGAGCGCGTCGCGGACCTGCTCGGGCGTCTCGACGACCGGGTTGAGCGGGTCGGTCACGCCGATGAAGCAGACCTGCGAGTCGGTGCTGTGCTCGCCGATCAGCTGATAGACCCGCTCCTTGTCCTTCTCGCTGGCCAGCTGGATCAGGAAGTAGCCGGCCCGCATGCGGAACATGTGCGGCAGCAGCTCGGCGTAGTCCACGTCGCTGCTGTGCGCGGAGTCCAGGTCACCGCCGGGGCACGTGTGGATGCCGATGTCGCGGCGCTCCTCGGCGGTGAAGCGGTCCAGGACGCGGTTGTTGAGGTCGATGAAGCCGCCGAGCAGGTCGCGGCCGGTCCACGGGTTGCGGGGGTCGTTCTTGCGGGCGAGGCGGCCCTCGGTGAAGTCCATCGAGACCCGGGCGGCGCCCGCGGCGAAGCACTGCCGGATGTCCTTCTCGCACTCGTCGACGAGGTCGTCGTGGAACTGCTCCCGCGAGTAGCCGTCCACGGTGGCGTCGAGGGGATACAGCAGGGAGAGCATCGACGGGGCGATCACGGCCTGTTTCAAGGGTTTCGTCGCCATCGGCACCGACTGCCGCAGGTAGTCCGCGGCGTACGCGCGGTAGCGGAACGGGCCGCGCGCGAGGCGGGGCAGGTGCCGGTCGTGGCCGTCGTCGAAGATCGCGAAGCACTGCCCGCCGCCGGCGAGGGTGTCGGCGAGGCCGGTGCCGGCCAGGGTTTCGGTGAGCGGATAGGTGGCGAAACTCGACACGCGTTGCTCCCCGTCGGACACGACCGGCGCGCCGGTCGCCTCCATCCGGGTGATCGAATCGCGGCACGCGGCGTCCTGCTCGGCGTGCAGCTCCTCGATTCCGATCTCGCCGGCGTCGTATTGCGCGATCTTTTCCTGCAGGCGCATCGGGCGAGGCAGGGAGCCGACGTTCTCGGTGGGAATTGGCATGACGCACTTTCCTCCAAACGTCGCCGAATCGGCGTTGAGAAAGCAACGAGAAAACCATAACAGTCGATCTTGTTTGAGCACGACAGTGGAATTGGCGGGGACCGCAAGATCTGTAAGACCGAAGGGGTTGCGCGGGAGATCTTGCTGCATTCAGCCAGTTCACAGCCAGGGTTCACCACGTGTTGCCCGGCCGGGCTGGACAGAACGGGCGCCGGGCCGCCTAATGGAATGCACCCCGCCGGCCCGCAACCCGGCGGTCATCGCAACACACCCGCCACACCCGCACACCCCGCCGTTCGCCGCCACCACAGCCGCAGTTTCCAGCGTTTCGCGCATCGGATCGACCATGCCGTCCGCGGGCCCCGCCGGCCCGCCGGACCGGACAACCGAATCCCGTGCCGCACGCGTCACTCAAGTCAACCGCAACACCACCCTGGGTAGCACGCACCCTTTGAACGGGAGGCCGCAGTGAACGACATCCTCACCGAGGCAACCGCCGCCGCGTATGTGGCCGCCGCCGGGTTCCGGGTCGGTCCTGTCGGGCGCGTCGGCGTCGAGCTCGAATACTGCGTGCGGGACCTGAGCAAGCCGATGCACCGGCCCGAGCCCGAACGCCTCCTGAGCATGCTCGCCCACCTCGGCAACCCCCTGCCCGGCGGCAGCGGCGTCACGATCGAGCCCGGCGGCCAGCTGGAGCTGTCCTCCGCCGTCGGCGCGTCGATGGCCGACTGCGTCGCCGCGCTCGCCGGCGACCTCGCCCTCGTCCGCGCCGTCCTCGCCGCCAACGGCCTGGTCCTGGACGGCACCGGCCTCGACGACGTCCGGGCGCCGCTGCTCGTCACCGACCACCCGCGGTACGTCGCGCTCGCCGAGTACCACGAGCGGGCCGGGTCCAAGGGCATCACCGTCATGTGCAACTCCGCGTCGATCCAGGTGTGCCTCGACGCCGGCAGCGACGACCCCGAAGACTGGAGCCACTACCGGCGCCGGTGGTGGCTCGCCGACGCGATCGGCCCGGTCGTGCAGGCCGCGTTCGCCAACTCGCCGCACCGCTCGAAGTCCGGCCGGCGCTGGGTGTCGCACCGGCAGGGGCTGCGCTTCGGCACCGACGCCAGCCGCACCCGCGCGCCGCGCCGCGACGACGACCCGCGCGCCGCCTGGTCCCGCTACGCCCTCGCCGCGAAGGTCGCCATGGTCGCCGGTCCCGGCCGCTGGCACGTGCCGGCCGGGCTGACGATGCGCGACTGGCTGCGCGGCCACGGACCCCGCCCGGTGACCCTCGACGACCTCGAGCGCCACCTCGGCACCCTCGTCCCGCCGGTGCGCCCCCGCGGCTACCTGGAGCTGCGGATGATCGACCAGCAGGCCGGCGACGGCTGGGTCGTGCCCGTCGCGGTCGTCACCGCCCTGCTCGACGACCGGGACGGCGCGGAGGCCGCGGCCGCCGCGACCGAGCCGCTGCGCTCCCCGCTGCGCCGGCACCGCGACTGGGTCGGCGCCGCCCGCGAAGGCCTCGCCGACCCGGCGCTCGCCGCCGCGGCCCTCGCCTGCTTCACCGCCGCGGGTGACGTCCTGCGCCGGCAGGGCGCGCCCCTCGCGGTCCGCGACGCCGTCGCCGAGTTCGCCGACCGGTACGTCGCCCGTGGCTCCTGCCCAGGCGAGGACCGTCGCGAGCAGAGCCGGAAGGTTCGCGTCGGCGCCGGCGGATGACCGGTGCGCCGTGTGGTATCAAGGGCATGAGGAGAGCCCGACCACAGCTAGGAGCCGGACCAGTGCGGGACATCGCCGTGTTCAGTGGCAGCGCCCACCCCGAGCTGGCGGAGGAGATCTGCCACCAGCTCGAGGTGCCGTTGCTGCCCGTGCGGGTCGACCGCTTCGCCAACGACTGCCTCGAGGTGCAGCTGCAGGCCAACTGCCGCGAGCGGGACGTGTTCCTGATCCAGCCGCTCGTCCCGCCGGTGCAGGAGCACCTGGTGGAGCTGCTGCTGATGCTCGACGCCGCCCGGGGCGCGTCCGCGGCCCGCACGACCGTCGTCATGTCGCACTACGCCTACGCCCGCTCCGACAAGAAGGACGAGCCGCGCATCTCCATCGGCGGGCGGCTCGTCGCCGACCTGCTCAGCGCCGCCGGGGCGTCGCGGGTGCTGACCCTGACCCTGCACTCGCCGCAGGTCCACGGGTTCTTCAGCGTGCCGGTGGACCACCTGCACGCCCTGCGGGAGCTCGCCACCCACTTCCGCGGCCTCGACCTCACCAACAGCGTGGTCGTCTCGCCGGACCTCGGCAACGCGAAGGTGGCCTCCGCGTTCGCGCGGCTGCTCGGGGTGCCGGTCGCCGCCGGCGCCAAGCAGCGCTTCAGCGACGACCGGGTGGTGATCAGCGCCGTCATCGGCGACATCGAGGGCAAGGACGTCATCGTCCTGGACGACGAGATCGCCCGCGGCAGCACCGTCGTCGAGCTCATCGACCGGCTCCGCGAGCGCAACGTCGCCAGCATCAGGGTCGCCTGCACGCACGGCCTCTTCACCGACGGCGCCCTCGACCGGCTCGCCGACCTGCCCGACGTGCTGGAGATCGTCTGCACCAACAGCGTGCCCATCCCGAAGCAGAAGTGGGTGCCGAAGCTGCGCGTGCTGTCGATCGCGCCCGCGATGGCCGAGGCGATGCGCCGCATCCACAACGGCGAGTCGGTCAGCTCGCTGTTCCACTGAGCCCGCTCATGCGCACAGAACAGTCCGGCACGCCGGTCGTCGGGGTCCTCGGGCCGCTGCGGGCCGGGATCGGCGGGCGGCCCGCGGACCTCGGCGGGCCGCGGCAGCGTGCGGTCCTCGCCCGGCTCGTCGCCGCCGGCGGGCACGTCGTGCCGACCGACCGGTTCGTCGACGACCTCTGGCAGGGCGTGCCGCCGCCGAAGGCCCTCGCCGCGCTGCAGGTGTACGTGTCGAACCTGCGCCGCGCCCTCGAACCCGGCCGCGCGCCGCGCACCCCGGCCACGGTCCTGGTCACGGCCGCGCCCGGCTACGCGCTGCACCTGCCGCCGCCCGCCGTCGACGCGTGGCGCTTCGAGGCGCTGCTGCGGGAGGGGACCACCCTCGCCGAGCGCGACCCCGGGCGGGCCGACGGGCTGCTGCGGGAGGCGCTGGCGGCGTGGGAGGGCCCGGCGTATGCGGAGTTCGCCGACGAGCCGTGGGCCGTCCCGGAGGCCGGCCGCCTGGAAGCGCTCCGGCTCGCCTGCGTGGAGGCCGGGGGCCGGGTCGCGGTGCGGCTCGGCCGGGCCGCGCTGGTCGTGCCCGCCCTGGAGCGGCACGTCACCGCCCACCCGCTGCGGGAGGAGGCGGTGCACCTGCTGGCTACCGCGCTGTACGCCGCGGGCCGGCAGAGCGACGCGCTCGCCGCGCTGCGCGAGGTGCGGGCGAGGCTGGCGGGGGAGCTGGGCGTCGACCCGGGGCCCGGGCTGCGGGCACTGGAAGCCGACGTCCTCGCCCACGCGCCGCACCTCACGCCCGCCCAGCCGGTCGTCGGCGCGCAGGGCGGCGCGGCGGCCGTCGCACCGGATGGACCGTCGCGGGAGGAAACCCTCGGCACGGATCCGTCCGGGACGTCACCGGGGGCGTATCCGTCCGAGCCGGTGGGCGGTACACCTGCCGCCGACGACAAACCGGGAGCGTTCGGGCGGGACGTGGAGCTCGCGACCCTGGGCCGGGTCGCCGAAGAGGTGTCGCGGGACGGGTTGCGGGTCGTCTGGGTCGGCGGGGAGGCGGGCGCCGGGAAGACGACGTTGCTGCGGATGTTCGCGGCGCGACTCGGGTGGCGGGTCGCCTGGGGCCGGTGCCCGGAGGTGGACGGCGCGCCGCCGGCCTGGGCGTGGAGCGAGGTGCTGCGCGGCCTGCCGGGCGACGGCGACGACTCGCGGCTCGCCCCGCTGCTGGCCCAGTCGTCCGGGCCCGCCGCGGCCGGTGGCGGGCAGTTCGCGCTGGCCCAGGCGGTCGGGGAGCGGCTGGCCGGGTCCGGTCCGCTGCTGGTCGTGCTCGACGACGTGCACCGCGCCGACGGGGAGACGCTGCAGGTGCTGCGGCACGTGGCGGTCGCGTTCGCGGAGCGGCCGCTGCTGCTCGTCGCCACCCACCGGCCGGGGGAGTCCCGGCCCGACCTCGACCCGGTCCGGGCGGCGCTCGCCGGGCACCGCGCCGTCGACATCGACCTCGGCGGGCTCGACGCCGACGCGGGCGCGGCGCTGCTGCGCCACCTCGGCGTGCCCGGCGACGCGGTCGGCGTCGTGGTCGAGCGGACCGGGGGCAACCCGCTGTTCCTCACCGAGACCGCCCGGCTCGTCTCCGCCGAGGGCGCCGACAGCGCCGTGCGCGCCATCCCCTCCGGGATCGGGCACGTGCTGCGCCGGCGCCTCACCCGGCTGCCCGCCGTCGCGCAGACGGTGCTGCGGCACGCCGCGGTCCTCGGCCGGGACGTCGACATCGACCTGCTCGTCGCGGCCGACGGCGGCGGTGAGGACGCCGTCCTCGACGGCCTGGAGGCCGGCGTCGTGTCAGGGCTGCTGGAGGAGCCGGCGGCGGGACGGGTCAGGTTCACCCACGCGCTGCTGCGCGACGTCCTGTACGACGACATGCCGCTGCTGCGCCGGCGCCGCCTGCACGCCCGCATCCTCGCCGCGCTCGAGGAGCAGGCCGGCGAGCCGACCACGGCCGGTCAGCACGGTGCACCCGCGGAGCATGCGCTCACCGCCGCGCTCGGGCACCACGCGCTCGCCGCCGCGACCCCCGCCACCGCGGCGAAGGCCGCCGGGTACGCCGCCGCGGCCGCCCGCCAGGCCGCCGCCCTGTACGCGCACCGCGAGGCCGCGACCCTCTTCCGGGGCGCGCTCGACGCCGGACCGCTGCCGCCGGCGCAACGCCACGACCTGCTGTGCGGGCTGACGTCCGCGCTCGCCAACAGCGGTGACGTCCTCGCCGCCCGCACCGCCCGGGCCGAGGCCATCGCCGCCGCCGCGCTCGCCGGGGTGCCCGCCGAGACCGCCCTGACCGCCTACGACGCGCCGGTCGCCTGGACGATCCGCACCGACCGCGCCATCGACACCGGCCTCGTCGCCGACCTCGAAGCGGCGCTCGGCTCGGCCGCCCCCGCCGTCCGGTGCCGGCTGCTCGTCGCGCTCGTCTACGAGCTCGAAGGCGACGACCTGGAGCGCTGCGACGCGGCCAGCGCCGAGGCGCTCACCCTCGCCGGCGACGACCCGCTGCTGCGCTGCCACGCGCTGAACGCCCGCTACTTCGCGGTGCTCAACCCGGCCCGCCGGCACCAGCTGCCCGCCATCGGCGCGGAGCTGCTGGAGGTGGCGACGGCGGCGGGCCACGTGGAGTTCCAGGCGCAGGCGCACCACGTGCTGTTCCAGGTCGCGCTCGAACGCAACGACCTCGCCGCCGCGCAGGACCACGTCGACCGGGCCGTCCGGCACGCCACCGCCGGGCAGCTCGGCGTCGCCCTGTCGGTGATGGCGCTGTTCGCCGCGGTCCGGGCCGTCTTCGCCGGGGACCTCGGCACCGCCGAACGGCTGTACAACGACCTCACCGCCCGCATCGCCCGCACCGGCCAGCCGAACGCCGCGCTCGTCGGCGTCGCGGGCGTGTTCTTCGTGCACCTCGCGGACGGCACGACCGACACCCTCCTGCCGATGCTGCAGCCGGTGTACGACCGTCTCCCCGACGCCCTCAACGACTTCATGGTGCGGGCGCTGCTGGACGCCGGCCGGACCGAGGAGGCCGGAGCGCTCTGGACCCCCGGCACGGTCGCCGTCCGCGAGGACTACTACTGGCTCGCGTGGACGGGCCTGCGCGGGCTCAACGCCACCGACCTGCGCGACGTGCCACGGGCCCGCGAGTACTACCCGGCGCTGCTGCCGTGGGCGGGCCAGTTCGTCGGCCTGGCCAGCGGATCCCTGACGGGTCCGCCGGTCGACCTGGTCCTCGCCGGTCTCGCCGACGTCCTCGGCGACACCGCGGCGGCCGCCGGGCACCGCGCGGCGGGACACGCCCTGGCCGCCGCGGCGGGGGCCGTCCCCTGGAGCGCGGCACCGTAGCGCCGCGGCGCGCAGGCCGTGGACGGCGCCTCAGGCCGCGCCGAAGATGACGGCCTCACGCTTGGCGAACCCGCGCCTGGTCGCCGCGAGCAGCACCCGCAGCATCGGCCCCGCCATCCGCTTGAGCTCGGCGAGCTCGGCCGGGGTCGCGTACCGCTCGATGCGGGGCAGCTCGAAGCCCATCTTGCCGCCCTTGCGCACCGCGGTCTCGACCTTGTTCCAGTCGGCGTCGGACACGTACCGCAGGATCACCGGGAACACGGTGCGCTCCTCGTCGTCGATGTGCTCGTCGAGGATGTCCCGCAGCGTGCCGAGCGCCCCGGCGAGCCGCTCCGCCGCGTCCCGGTCGCCCGGCGCGGCCGCGAGCGCCCGGGCGTCCCGGCGGATCGCGTCGAGCAGCGGGTCCAGCTGCCGGTGGTCCTCGGTGAGCTCGCGCAGGTCGACCTCCGCCCCGGCGCTGGCCTCCAGGACCGGCCACAGCACGTCGTCCTCGGCCTGGTGATGGTGGTGGATCCCGTCGCACAGCGTCTCCAGGTACGCGGCGACCGCCTTCGCCCGCGCGGGTGTGTTCGGCGTCCGGCCGTCGGCGATGTCCCGCAGCAGCCCGGCGAACCGGCGCGCGTCGCCGCGCATCGAACGGTGGTTCACGGTGATCCCGACAAGGTTCGGCATGATGGCTCCTCTGATTGAAGTGCCTTCAGCACACCGCGCCGCACTTGGCCGCGACTTAACGGCGGCCAATAGACTGCCGCCATGGCGGAGCTGGCCTTCCCCGACCCGGAGCTCGGCGACGGGTTCGTGCTGCTGCGGCCCTGGCGGCGGCAGGACGCCCCGCAGCGGTTCGCGGGGTTCTCCGACGAGCTGTGCCTGCGGTTCTCGTGGCCGGGGGTCGAGCCGCCCACCGAGCAGGACGTGCTCGGCGCCTATGAGCGCAACGAACGGGACCGCCTCGCCGGGCAGTCCCTGAACCTCGCCGTCGTCGACGCCGCGGACCCGGCCCGCGTCTGGGGAGCGGCGTCGGTGTACGACGTCAGCGCCCCGGACGAGCGGGCCGCCGTCGGTTACTGGGTCGCGCCCTGGGCCCGTGGGCGCGGCGTCGCGACCCGGTCGCTGCGGCTCCTGGCGGCGTGGGCGTTCGACGGGCTCGGCGTGCGGCGGCTGGAGCTGACCTGCGAGCCGGCCAACGTCGCGTCGGCGCGGGTCGCGCAGCGGTGCGGGTTCGTGCGCGAGGGCGTCCTGCGCTCCAACGTCCGGTTCAAGGACGGCCGCCGCGACACCGTCATGTACGGCCTGCTCCCCGGCGAGCTGACCGGGCTGATTTAGGCGCGGGCCAGCTGCCCGGCCGTGCCGGCGAGGTCGAGGAGGTCCTCTACGGAGGTACGGATGCCGAAGCGGAACGCCCGGTCGAACACCGCGCCCGGCAGCTCGGCGTGCAGCGCCTCCTCCGTCGCCTGCCGGGCCGGCAGCTCGCAGGCGGGGGTCGGTGCGCCGATCTCGTGCCGGATGACGTCGGCGGCGCCGAGCAGGGCGGCCGCGTGCGCCGGGTCGCCGAGCCGGCGGCGGGCCTCGGCGAGGGCCTCCAGGACGCTGGCGGAGCGCCACCGGTCGCCGACCCGCCGGTGGATCGACAGGCTGGCCCGCAGCCGCTCCGCCGCCGAGGCGACGGCGGAGTCCGCGAGGTCGACCCGGCCCAGGAGGTCCTGCGCCCAGCCGATCCCCTCCGGGAACGACAGCTCGGTGTAACGGTCCAGGGCGTCGACCAGGTGCCGGCGGGCGCCCGGCTGGTCGCCGCCGAAATGCGCGACGGCGCCGAGATGGGTGAGGGTCGAGGCGACCGACTCGTCGTCGGCGAGGTCGCGGAACGCCACCAGGCTCGCGTCCAGCAGCGCCGCCGCGCCGGCCAGGTCGCCGGACAGCCACGCGGTCGCGCCCGCGAGCTGGGCCGCGCGGCCCTCACCCCAGGCGTCGCCCGCGTCGCGGTACAGGGTCAGCGCCTCCTCCAGGAAGTGCCGCGAGCGGCGGTAGTCGGCGCGTTCCCGCTCGACACTGCCGAGCAGGGTCAGCAGCCGCCCCCTCGCCGGGCCGCCGGGCGAGCCGCCCAGGGCCTGCTCGGCGAGCGCGGCGGCGGCCGGGTAGTCGCAGTCGAGCATCGCGAGGGTCGCGGCGGCCGCACCCGCCGCGGCCCGCAGCTGCGACGGCGCGTCCGGCCGGCGGTCCAGCGCGCCCGACAGCCAGTCGCGGCCCTGCCGGTACACCCCGGTGAAGTGCAGGAAGGGGGCCAGCGCCGTCGCCAGGCGCAGGTCCTCGGCGCCGGGGCGGGTGGACAGCCAGGTCATCGCGGCGCGCAGGTTGTCCTGCTCGACGGTGAACGTGCGCAGCAGGTCCCGCTGGCCGGGGCCGCGGATGCCGTCGGCGGCCCGCTCGGCGAGGTCGAGGTAGCAGCGGGCGTGGGCGTCTCGGGCGGCGGCGGCCTCGTCGGGGACCTCGGCGAGCCGGGCGGCCGCGTACGCCGCGACGGTCTGCAGCATCCGCCCCCGCGGGTCGCCGGTCGTGTCGATCAGGCTCCGCTCGGCGAGCGCGGCCAGGAGGCCGGGCCCGTACGCAGGGAGCGTCGTCGCCGCCGCCGGGCTCCACCCACCCTGGAACACGGCGAGCTGCCGCAGCATCGCCTGCTTGTCCGGCGACAGCAGCTCGTAGGACCAGTCGAGCGCGGCCCGCAGCGTGCGGTGGTGCTCGGGCCCTTCGGTCTTCGCGTCGGCCAGGACCCGGAAGCGGTCGGCGAGCAGCCGGCGGACCTCCGGCACCGACAGCAGCGCGGCCCGGGCGGCGGCCAGCTCGACCGCCAGGGGCAGGCCGTCCAGGGCGCGGCAGATGGCGGCGGCGCCGGCCCGGTGCCCGTCCGGCAGCGGCCGTCCGGTCCGCTCGAACATCCGGGTCTCGAACAGGCGCAGCGCCGTCCCGCCGTCCAGCGGGGCGACCGGCGTGACCGTCTCGCCGGCGAGTCCGAGCGCCTGGCGGCTGGTGACGAGGAGCGTCAGGGCCGGGGCCGCGTCGAGCAGCCGGGCGGCGAGACCGGCGACCTGGGTGGTGACGTGCTCACAGTTGTCGAGGACGAGCAGCGCGGGCGCCTCGCCGAGCGTGGCGAGGAGGGTGCCGGTGGCGTCGAGGTCGGGCCTGCGCGCCACCGCGAACGCGTCCAGGACGAAGCCGGCGGCGTCATCGGCCTGCATGGTGGTCAGGTCCGCGAACCAGACGGGGGTCGTCACCGCCGCACCGACCGCGATCGCGAGCCGGGTCTTGCCGCTCCCGGCCGTCCCGACCAGCGAGATGAGTCGATGGCCGGCGGCCAGCAGCCGGACCGTGCCGCGCACCTCCGCGTCCCTGCCGACCAGGCTGGTCAGCGGGGCCGGTAGCGCCGCGGCGGACTCCATCCGCGCACTGTACCGGCCACATCCAACCCACTGGCATCATCGAACCGGCTACCTCACCAGGCGAAACGGCCGCGCCTGCGGGTGTGGCGGCCGCTGGCTGGGTACCGTCGGGACCGTGGCCTTTCTGGTGGAGATGCCCGACGGTGGTTTCCTGGAGGTCGAGGAGCGCGTCGACGTGGCACCCGACGACCTGTCGGTGATCGGCATCCTGGGCGCGTCGCCCCTCGAGGGCACGGGGCTGATCACGTTCGGCGCGGTGATCCGGGCCGGTCTCGACGAGGACCAGCAGGACGAGTTCGCCGACTGGATCTTCGACCGGGTGCTGCTGTTCGCGGAGCTCGGCGGCGAGGCCGACGGCTGGGAACGCCTCGACGACGGCACCTGGCGGGTGGAGTCCCGCCGCCCGTGAGCACGGTGCGCATCGGCGCCGCTACAGGCGCGATGCAAGTTTCGGTTGCGTGCCGACGGTGAGGTGTCCGGCACATGAACCCGGGTCTCTTTCGGGGCCGCCCCGGGTTACGCTCAACGTCGATGACGATCGAGGTCCAGGGCGCCGGGCGCCTACTGCAGGTCGGCACCGCCACCGACATCGGCCGGCGGTATCCGGCCAATTTCGACGTGCTGCACACCGCCGAGCTGCAGCGCCGCCCCGGCCTGTGCGCGGTCGTCGCCGACGGCATGGGCGCCGGTGAGGGCAGCCGCACCGCCGGCCGGACCGCCGTGGACATCTTCACCACCGCCGTGCAGGAGCACCGCGGGCCGTTCGCGCCGCCGCCGCTCTTCGCCGCGGTCGCCGACGCCCAGCGCCAGGTCCGCGCCGCCGGCAAGACCCTGCGGGAGCTGACCGGCTGCACCCTCACCGCCCTCGTCGCCGACGCGACCGGCGCGTGGGTCACCCAGATCGGCGACTCCCGGGTGTATCGGCTGCGCGGCGGCCTGCTCGAGCTGCTCACCATCGACCACACCGAGGCGTGGCTCGGGGCCGTGCACGGCTGGTTCCCCGCCGACTCGCCGCAGGCGGAAGCGGCCCGCTACCAGCTGCACCGCTTCATCGGCCACCCCGGCCTGCCCGAGCCCGACGTCCTGAGCGTCACCATGTTCCCCGGCGACGTCTACTGCCTGTGCACCGACGGGATCGCCGAGCAGGTGCCGTATCAGCGGATGGAGGCCACCCTGAGCTCCGGCGCGCCCCCGGACGCGATGGCCTCGGCCCTGGTCGCCGCCTCCCTGGAGGCCGGCGGCCGGGACAACGCCACCGCCGTCGTCGTCAAGGTCTTCTAGCCCGGCATCTCTCAGGGTCCTCAGATGACGAGCTCGGCGGCGGGGCGCTCGGCGGTGACCGTCAGCGCCTCGACGTGCCGGTGCGGCGCGGGCCCGTCCGCGTCCGGTGCGGCCTCGGCCTCCCCGGCGACGACGTCGAGCGCGTCCCACAGCGCCGTGAGCGCCTCGGCGGACCCGCTGACCTCGAGCGTCGGGCCGCCGCGCAGCGCGACCCGCACCGGCCCGCCGGCCCGCAGCTGCGTCAGGGCGCCGTTGAGGATGCGCTGCTCGAACACGTCACCCGCGGCCCGCAGCCGGGCGCCCAGGTCGCGCAGCGCGGCCGGCGGCCCGGCCAGGTCGAACACATCACCCGCGACACGCAGGCGGCAGGCCAGCTGATCATCCACGCCGACCAACCTAACCCACGGCCCCGCGCCACCCGATGCGGCGGTCCCGGCCGGCCAGCACCGCGAACACGGCGGTGACCGCGATCAGGGCGCACAGGACGGTCATCGGCAGGGTCCAGGACCCGCCGGCGTCGTGCAGGGCGCCGAAGAGGACCGGCCCGGTGGCCGCGAGCGCGTACCCACCGGTCTGCGCCATCCCGGACAGCGTCGCGGCCTGGGCGTGGTCGGCGGTGCGGAGGCTGAACAGCGACAGGCACACGACGAGGACGCCGCCCGCGCCGAACCCGGCGACGACGACCGAGACGAGGGTCCACGCCGGCGTCCACGGCAGCCACTGCAGCCCGGCGGTGCCGAGCCCGATGCAGGCGACCCCGGCGAACCCGACGAGCCGCTGGTCCCGCCCCCGGTGCAGGGCGACGGGCGCGGCGAGGTTCGCGACGACGGCCGCGGCGAGGTAGGCGAACAGGTGCCACCCGGCCGCCTGCGCGGGAATGCCGTGGTCCCGCTCGATCGACGGCAGCCACGTGATGAGCACGTAGAACGCCAGGGACTGCAGTCCCATGAACACGGTCACCTGCCATCCGAGCGCCGTCCGCCACGGTTTCCTGGGGCTTCCCGGGTCTGCCGATGCCGCGCCGGTACCGGCGGCAGCGGCGGCAACGGGCAGCGGGCGCAGCACGCGGGGCAGCCAGGCGGCGGCGGAGCCGGCCACGAGCGCGAGCCAGCAGGCCAGCGCCGCGCGCCAGCCGCCGGTGAGCGCGGCGAGGGGCACCGCGGTGCCGGACGCGACGGCCGCGACGACCGCCTGCGCCGCGGAGTACCCGCCGGACAGCTGCGCGACCCGCGCCGGGTGGTCGCGCTTGACGAGGCTCGGCAGGAGCACGTTGAACCCGGCGATCGCCGCGCCGACGGCCGCCGTGCCCAGCCACAGCGCGGCCGGCACCGGGGCGGAGCGCACCGCGATGCCCACGGCGAGGACGGCGACCGCGAGGCCGAGGGCGCGCTCCAGGCCGATCCGCCGGGCGGCGAGCGGCGCGACGGGGGAGAAGCCGGCGAACGCCAGCAGCGGCAGGGTGGTGAGCAGCCCGGCGGCGGCCCCGGACAGGTGCTCGGTGGCGCGGATGTCGGCGACGAGCGGCCCGACCGCGGTCAGCGGCGCCCGGCCGATCGCGCCCAGCAGCAGGATGCCGCCGACGCGGCGGGTCACAGCGACGCGGCGATCATCCGCAACGCCTCGGCGAGGTCCCGGCCGCTCGGCGCCCGTGAGGGGTCGATCAGCCACTGGGTGAGCACGCCGCTGATCAGGGCCTGGTAGAACGAGCCGAGCTGGAACGCCTTCTCCGGCTCGGCGACGGGGTCGATCCCGTGGAACACCGACGCCCACAGCCCGCGGGCGTCCTGCATGCCCTCGGAGATCATCGTCCGGATCGCGGGGGCGTGCTCCATCTGCACGAACGCGTCGAACGACGCCATGAACGCGGGCCGGTGCGTGGCGAGCGAGGCGATGACGCTGCTCCAGTACGCCTCGAAGCGCTCCAGGCCGGCGAGGCCGTCGGCGTCGGTGGCCAGCAGCGCGGTGGCCATCTGCATGCCCCAGTCCTCGAGGGCCTTCTCCAGGGCGGCGTTGAGCAGCGCCTCGGTGGAGCCGTAGTGGTAGCCGATCGAGCCGAGGTTGGTGCCGGACGCGGCGACGATGTCACGGGCGGTGGTCCGCCCGTAGCCCTTCTCGTAGATGCAGCGCACGGCGCCGTCGAGGAGGTCCTCGCGATGTCCCATGGTCCAGATCCTAGGGTCTATACAAGCGTATAAGACGAATGTATATTTCCGTGCCATGGACATCCTCATCTCCGGCGCCAGCGTCGCCGGTCCGTCCCTCGCCCTCTGGCTGCACCGGCTCGGCCACCGCGTCACCGTCGTGGAGCGGGCGCCGGCGCTGCGCGGCGGCGGCTACGCGGTCGACTTCCGCGGCCGGGTCCACCTGGAGGTCCTGCGCCGGATGGGCCTGCTCGACGCGATGCGGGCGAAGGCCACGCACATGGGCGACATCGCGATCGTCGACCGCGACGGCCGGCGGAAGGCGGCCCTGCCGTCGGCGATCTTCAGCGGCGACCTGGAGCTGCTGCGCGGGGATCTCGGCGCCGTGCTGTACGACGCCACCCGCGACCACGTCGAATACGTCTTCGGCGACTCGATCGCCACCATCGCCCAGGACCCCGACGGCGTCGACGTCGCCTTCGGGCACGCCCCGCCGCGGCGCTTCGACCTGGTCGTCGGCGCCGACGGGGTCAACTCGAAGGTCCGCGACCTGGTGTTCGGCCCGGTCCCGAAGCGGTCGCTCGGCGTGTACGGCTGCATCTTCACCATGCCGAACGAGTTCGGTCTCGACCGCACCGCGCTCATGTACAACGAGCCGCGCCGCACGGTCACGATCGGCGGCGTCACACCCGACAAAGCCGTTATTTCATTGTTTTTCACATTGGAGCGGGAGCCGGTGATGAGCCGGGAAGGGGAGCAGCAGCGGCGCATCGTCGCCGACGCGTTCGAAGGCGCCGGCTGGCGGGTGCCGCGGCTGCTGGAAGCGATGCGCGACGCGCCCGACTTCTGGTTCGACTCCACCACGCAGATCCGGATGGAGCGCTGGTCGCGCGGCCGGGTCGGGCTGCTCGGCGACGCGGGCTACGCCGGTGGGCCGGGCGGCAACGGCACCGGCCTCGCGGTCGTCGGGGCGCACGTGCTGGCCGGTGAGCTGGCCACGCAGCCGTTCGACCGGGCCTTCGAGGCGTACGAGCGGCGCCTGCGGCCCTACGTCGCCACCTGCCAGCAGTAGGCGTCCGGCGGCGCGGACTTCCTCGTCCCGTCCACCGACCGGAAGATCGCCCAGCGGGACCGCTTCTTCCGCGTGATCCGCTACCTGCCACCGGTGAAACACCTGTTCAAGCACCTTGCGACGCGGACCGCCGAGGCCTTCGACCTACCGGACTACGGTGGCCTGGGTCACATGCGGGACCTTTCTGGGAACAGAGGGAACGCTTTGTAACTTAAGCCTGACACGCTCAACCTCATCCTGATGGCAGGTGTCAGACATGGCTACTCTCCCGGTTCTTCCACTGACCGACGACGTCCTGCTCCCCGGCATGGTCATCCCCGTCACGCTCGACGCCACCACGCAGGCGGCCGTCGACGCGGCCCGTTCCACGGGTGACAAGCGGGTCCTCGCCGTCCCGCGCGTCGACGGCGCATACGGCTCGTTCGGCGTCGTCGCCGTCCTCGAGAAGGTCGGCCGGCTGCCCAGCGGCGAGCCCGCGGCGGTCGTGCGCGGCGTCTCCCGGGCCCGCATCGGCGCCGGCGTCCCCGGCCCCGGCGCGGCGCTGTGGGTCGAGGCCACCCTGCTCGACGAGCCCACCCCCGCCGGCAGGGCGAAGGAGCTCGCCCGCGAATACAAGGCGCTCGTCATCGGCGTGCTCCAGGAGCGCGGCGCGTGGCAGGTCATCGACACCGTCGAACGCATGACGGACCTGTCCGAGCTCGCCGACTCCGCCGGCTACGCGCCGTGGCTCACCCTGGAGCAGAAGATCCAGCTCCTCGGCGCCCCCGACGTCACCGCCCGCCTGGAGCTGCTCGTCGAATGGGCCCGCGCCCACGCCGCCGAGCAGCAGGTCAACGAGAAGATCAACCACGACGTCCGCGAGGGCCTGGAGAAGACCCAGCGGGAGTTCCTGCTGCGCCAGCAGCTCGCCGCGATCCGCAAGGAGCTCGGCGAGGACGAGCCGTCCGGCTCCGCCGACTACCGCACCCGCGTCGCCGAGGCCGTCCTGCCAGACGTCGTCCGCGAGGCGGCGGAGCGCGAGGTCGGCCGGCTGGAGCGGGCCAGCGACCAGTCACCCGAGGCCGGCTGGATCCGCACCTGGCTCGACACCGTCCTCGAGATGCCGTGGGACGTCCGCACCACCGACAACACCGACCTGGCGCAGGCCCGGGCGATCCTGGACGCCGACCACGCCGGCCTCGCCGACGTGAAGGACCGCATCCTGGAATACCTGGCCGTGCGCAACCGGCGCGCCGCGCTGGGCAAGGAGGTCGTCGGCGGCCGTGGCTCCGGCGCCGTCCTCGCCCTCGCCGGCCCTCCCGGGGTCGGCAAGACCAGCCTCGGCGAGTCCGTCGCCCGGGCGCTGGGCCGCAAGTTCGTCCGGGTGTCCCTCGGCGGCGTGCGCGACGAGGCCGAGATCCGCGGCCACCGCCGCACGTATGTCGGGGCGCTGCCCGGCCGGATCGTCCGCGCCCTGCGGGAAGCCGGCTCGATGAACCCGGTCGTGCTCCTCGACGAGGTCGACAAGCTCGCCGTCGGCTACGCCGGCGACCCGGCGGCGGCCCTGCTGGAAGTCCTCGACCCGGCGCAGAACCACACGTTCCGCGACCACTACCTCGAGGTCGACCTCGACCTGTCCGACGTGCTGTTCCTGGCCACCGCCAACGTGGTGGACACCATCCCCGGCCCGCTGCTGGACCGCATGGAGCTGGTGACCCTGGACGGCTACACCGAGCAGGAGAAGATCGCCATCGCCCGCGACCACCTGTGGCCCCGCCAGCTCGACCGGGCCGGCCTCACGCCCGCCGAGGTGAGCATCTCCGACGCGGCGCTGGGCGCGATCGCCGGGGAGCACACCCGTGAGGCCGGCGTCCGCCAGCTGGAGCGGGCCCTGGCGAAGGTCCTGCGCAAGGTCGCCGTCGCCTACGACGACAGCCCGGTGCACGTCGACGACGTCGTCAAGTACCTGGGACGGCCCCGGTTCACCCCGGAGTCGGCCGAGCGCACCGCCGTCCCCGGCGTCGCGACCGGCCTCGCCGTCACCGGCGCCGGCGGTGACGTGCTCTTCATCGAGGCCACCTCGATGGAGGGCGAGCCCGGCCTGACCCTCACCGGCCAGCTCGGCGACGTCATGAAGGAGTCGGCGCACATCGCGCTGTCCTACCTGCGCTCCAACGGCCGGCGCCTCGGCATCGACCCCAACGAGCTCGCCGGCCGCCGCATCCACCTGCACGTCCCGGCGGGCGCGGTGCCGAAGGACGGCCCCAGCGCCGGCATCACGATGGTCACGGCCCTCGCGTCGCTGGCCACCGGGCGGCCGGTGCGGCCCGAGTTCGGCATGACCGGCGAGGTCACCCTCGCCGGCCGGGTCCTGCCGATCGGCGGGGTCAAGCAGAAGCTCCTCGCGGCGCACCGGGCCGGCCTCACCGAGGTCGTCATCCCGAAGCGCAACGAGCCCGACCTCGACGACCTGCCGGAGGAGGTGCGGTCCCAGCTGACCGTGCACGCCCTCGCCGACGTCGCCGACGTGCTCGCCCTCGCCCTGCGCCCCGCGGACGTCTCCACCCTGGTCCCGTCCGCCTGACCCCCGACCGGACCCGCCGCCTCCCTACAGGGGCGGCGGGTTCGTCGTGCGGATCTCCTCCAGCATCCGCCGCCGTCTCCCGGGCTCGAACCCGCGGGCGTCCGTGGTGACCATCGACCAGGGGTCCGGGCAGTCACCCTCGTGCGACGCGTCCGGGCACAACGCGTCGACGATCCGGTCCGTGAGCGCGTCGAGCTCCGCCGGGTTCACCAGCACGTTGATCCGGATCTGGTACAGCCGGTGCCCCGGCGGGACCGCGTGCGCCTCCGGACGGGTCCGCGGCACCCGCTGCTTCCTCGCCATGTGCGTCCTCTCGCCCTCGCGGTCCGCCGACGGTAACAGCCGGGGCGCCCGCGAGGCGGACCTCCGCGACGGCTCCGGCGACGTAGGCTCGTCACCGTGCCGAGCCGGAACACGACCCCAGCAGCCGAGCCCACCACCGCAGCGCCCGTGAAGAAGGCCGTGGCGAAGAAGGCCGTGGCGAAGAAGGCCGCCGCGCCGAAGCAGGCGATCGCCGCCAAGGCCGTGGCGAAGAAGGCGACCCCGGTCAAGAAGCCCTCGAAGACGGCCGTGGTCCACGTGCCGGCCGGGCCGGACCTGGAGAAGACCAGACAGGCGCGGCGCATCCTGCGGCTGCTCACCGCCAGATACCCGGACCCGGTCCTCGAGCTGGACTTCGCGTCGCCGCTGCAGCTGCTCTTCGCCGCCGTCCTCGCCGCGCAGACCCTCGACGAGCGGGTCAACCTCGTCACCCCGGTCCTGTTCGCCAAATACCCGACCGCCGCCGACCTCGCCGCCGCCGAGCCCGCGGAGATGGAGGAGATCCTCCAACCGGTCGGGTACTACCGGAAGAAGACCCAGATCGTCATGAAGCTGGCCGCGGCCCTCGTCGAGCGGCACGACGGCGAGGTGCCCGGCACGTTCGAGGAGCTCGTCGAGCTGCCCTGGGTCGGCCGCAAGACCGCCAACATGGTGCTCGGCAACGCGTTCTCGGTCCCGGCGATCTCCGTCGACACGCACGTCGAGCGGGTCGCGCACCGGCTCGCCTGGGGGCCGGAGCGCGACGTCGAGGGCACCGAGACCGACGTGGCGGCGCTGTTCGACAAGAAGGACTGGGTCTCGGTCAACCTGCTGCTGATCCTGCACGGCCGGCGCACCTGCCACTCCCGCAAGCCCGCGTGCGGCGCCTGCCCGCTCGCCGAGGAGTGCCCGTCGGCCGGTCTCGGCGGCAAGGGCGAGCTCGACCCCGAGAAGGCCCGGGCGCTGCTGAAGTGACCGCCGGTGGCAGACTGCTCCGGTGCGATTCGCCGACTTCGACGTCCTGCTGCGGCAGGCGTTGCGGCGCTACGCGGCCCTCGAGCGCGACGGTGACGTCGCCGTCTTCGACCACTGGCGGGCCACCGAGGCGGACCTGGTGCGGGTCCAGCGGCGGCTCGGCGTGCGGCTGCCGGAGCAGTACCGCGGGTTCCTGCTGCGGTACGGTGCCGGCCGCTTCCTCTTCGTCGAGCTGCTCCCCGCCGACGAGGGCCGCCGCTGGGTGGAGACGCTGCTCGGCGCCAACGAGCCCGCCGACGAGCACGGCAGCGGGTTCGTCGCGGTCGCGCCCGTCGGCACCGGCGACTACTGGGGCTTCGTGGTCCACAACGGGATCTGCGAGGACGCCGTGAGCTTCCGCTACCACGAGGACGGCGACGTCGAGCACGCCGCCGACGACTTCCTGGAGTTCGTCGCCGCGGAGGGCCTGCGCGTTGGCCGGTGAACCGTTCGGCATCGGCTCCGACGTGTGGCCCGGCGTGGCGAAGGTCGCGGAGGAGGCCGGCGAGCTGCTCCAGGTCGTCGGCAAGCTGATCGCCACCGGCGGCCGTCCAGCGCACCACGACGGCTCCGACCTGCGCGAGCGGCTCGTCGAGGAGTGCGGCGACCTGCTCGCCGCGATCGGGTACCTCACCGCCGCCAACGGCATCGACGACGAGGTCGCGCGGCGTGCGGCGGCCAAACGCGAGACCTTCGAGCGCTGGCACCGGGCCGGCGGGTGATCGTCGGGCCCCCTCGTTCCTGACGATCACCCGGCCGGTCAGCGGTAATCGATGTACGAAGACCAATGACCTCCGAAGCGGAAACCGGGTTGCGTCGCAGGTCCAGAACGACACAGCATTGGCATCGGCCGCTATCCCAGGGCGGGCTGGCGTGACTCGCGTTGCGCCGACTCCACCACCTCACCGCGCGTGTCGCCGAGCCACACGACCGAGCTGACCGGCGTGCCGACCCGGCTGAGCAGTCCTGTCTCGTCGGTCCACGCGACCAACGGCACCGGCTGCACGTGCTCGGTCTGCCAGCCGATGACCCGGCCGGCCTGGATCTGGTCGTCGGCGGCCGTGGCCAGCCACAACACCTGGGTCTGCGCAATGATCGTCATGCTGTGAGTGATTCCCCTGCCACGGAAGGTGCAACCACGTCATGCCAGAGTTCGAGACGCTCCTCGCCGAAGGCGCGACCGTGCCCGTCGAGGGCTGGGACTTCTCCTGGTTCCACGGCCGCGCGACCGAGGAGCGGCCACCGTGGGGGTACGCGGACCTGCTGTCCCGGCGTTACCGGACCGCCGGCGCCGCCCTGGACGTGCAGACGGGCGGCGGGGAGGTCGTCACGTGGGCCCTGCGCCGCGCCGGCACCACCCCCGAGGTCCTGGCCGCCACCGAGTCCTGGGCCCCGAACGCCGCACTCGCCGCGCGGGCGCTCGCCCCGTACGGCGGCACCGTTGCCCACGTCGCCGACGAGGACCCGCTGCCCTTCGGCGACGACACGTTCGACCTCGTCAGCAGCCGGCACCCGGTCGTCACCGGCTGGCCGGAGATCGCCAGGGTCCTGCGCCCGGGCGGCGCGTACCTCGCCCAGCACGTCGGCGTGGGCAGCGTCCACGAGCTCACCGAGGCGATGCTCGGCCCGACCCCGGTCGGCCAGGGCCGCCACCCGGACGCCGCGGCGGCCGCCGCCCGCGCCGCGGGACTGGCGGTGAAGGAGCTCCGCGAGGTGAGACTGCGGATGGAGTTCTCCGACGTCGCCGCCGTCGCGGTCTTCCTCCGGAAGGTCATCTGGATCGTGCCGGGCTTCACCGTCGACGCCTACCGTGAGCAGCTGCGCGCCCTGCACGACCGCATCCAGGCCGACGGCCCGTTCGCCGCCTCCACGAGCCGCTACCTGATCGAGTGCTACAAGCCACATCAAAACGGCGGTGAGTGAACGGTCGTTGGGGGCCAGGGATAGTTTGTGGGGACAAGCACACCCGCCGCTGCCGCAGGAGAAGTCTGATGAGCGAGTCCGTGAACGTAACCGTGACCGGTGCCGCCGGCCAGATCGGCTACGCGCTGCTGTTCCGCATCGCGTCCGGTCAGCTGCTCGGTGCCGACACCCGGGTGAAGCTGCGCCTGCTGGAGATCCCGCAGGCCGCCCGCGCCGCCGAGGGCACCGCGCTGGAGCTGCAGGACGGCGCGTTCCCGCTGCTCGCCGGGGTCGACGTGTTCGACGACCCGAAGCAGGCGTTCTCCGGGGCCAACGTCGCCCTGCTCGTCGGCGCGCGGCCCCGCACCAAGGGCATGGAGCGCGGCGACCTGCTCGAGGCCAACGGCGGCATCTTCAAGCCGCAGGGTGAGGCGATCAACGCCGGCGCCGCCGACGACATCCGGATCCTGGTCGTCGGCAACCCGGCCAACACCAACGCCCTCATCGCCCAGCGCAACGCGCCGGACGTGCCGGCCGACCGCTTCACCGCGATGACCCGCCTGGACCACAACCGGGCGGTCGCGCAGCTGTCGCAGCGGCTCAGCGTGCCGGTCTCGGAGATCCGCAAGGTCACCATCTGGGGCAACCACTCCGCGACGCAGTTCCCGGACATCCTGCACGCCGAGGTCGCGGGCCGTAACGCCGCCGAGGCCGTCGGTGACCAGCAGTGGTATGCCGACGAGTTCATCCCGCGGGTCGCCAAGCGCGGCGCGGAGATCATCGACGTGCGCGGCGCGTCGTCGGCCGCGTCGGCGGCGTCGGCGGCCATCGACCACGTCTACGACTGGGTGAACGGCACCGCCGAGGGTGACTGGACGTCGGTGGCGCTGCCGTCCGACGGCTCCTACGGGGTGCCGGAGGGCCTGATCTCCTCGTTCCCGGTCGTGTCCCGCGGCGGCAAGTGGGAGATCGTCCAGGGTCTGGAGATCGACGACTTCTCCCGGGCCCGGATCGACGCGTCCGTCGCCGAGCTCGCCGAGGAGCGCACCGCGGTGGAGCGGCTCGGCCTGATCTGATCTGATCTGATCATTTCGTGCACGCCGGCCCGCTCACCCCGCACGGCGAGCGGGCCGGCGCGTCTTCGCGGCGCGCCGCGTGGTCCCGCGTGGCTCCGGCGCGGCGCGCGGCATCGGCGAGGCGAGGCGCGTGGTGTCAGTGCGGAGTGCGGCCGAGCTCGTGCCAGCTGTGCTCCGACAGCTCCACCTCGTAGTGCTTCGCCGCCACCGTGAGATTCGCGAAGGCGAGGTCGCGGTCCTTGTCGTTGACGCCGCGGACCTGGTCGAAGCGGGCGACCGCGTTGCGGACGTGCTTGGCGTCGGTGAGCGGCAGTTTACGCTGCTCAGGGAACGCGTAGACGCTGTCGGGCAGGCGCTCGCGGGTCTCCTCCGACAGCGTGCCGTGTGCCTCGAAGGGCCTCCATGTCGTCTCCATGCCCGTATTTCTTCCCTGGTGACGCAGTCGTGACACACCGATCCCCGGCATCGTTCGCCGTGGGCTGCTCGGGACGGTACCGTCTGGTCCGACGGACACAGGCCGAAGGAGATCACGAGTGAAGGTGGATGCCGAGGCGAGGCAGCGGTTGACCGCGTTCCTGGCCGCGCACGAGGAAGCGATCGTGCGGCATTGGACGGAGATCGCGACCCGCACGCTGCGCGGCCGGCTCACCAGCAACGAGCTGACCCGGCAGGTGCGCGACATCCTCGGTGCGCTCCAAGCGGTGCTGAGCGAGCAGGGTGTCGGCGACGTCGCCGGCACGGACAGCGGCGAGTCCCGGGCGGCGCTGGCGGACCTGTCCCGGGCGTGGGCGCGGCAGGGCTTCACGCCCAGCGAGACCGCGAGCCTCGTCTTCGCCGTGAAGGAGGTCGTGCTCGGCCTCACCGAGTCCGGCACGGGCGACCTGGCGACCACCGACTTCCTGCTGCTGTCGCTGGTCGTCGACGACATGGGGCTGTTCACGTTCGAGAGCTACACCAAGACCCGCGAATCGGTGATCGCCGACCAGACCGAGCAGCTGCTGGAGCTGTCGACGCCGGTCGTGAAGCTGTGGGACGGCGTCGTCGCCGTGCCGCTGGTCGGCACGCTGGACTCGGCCCGCGCCCAGGTGGTCATGGAGAAGCTGCTGCAGACCCTGGTCGACACCGGCTCCGGCTACGCGATCGTCGACATCACCGGCGTGCCGGCGGTCGACACGCAGGTCGCCCAGCACATCCTGAAGACGGTCGTGGCGGCCCGGCTGATGGGCGCGGAGTGCATCATCTCCGGCATCCGGCCGCAGATCGCGCAGACCGTCGTCGCGCTCGGCATCGAGTTCGGCGACATCGTGACGAAGTCCAACCTCGCCGACGCGCTGCTGCACGCCCTGCGTGCCAGCGGCGTCGAGGTGGTCCGCCGGGCGAGCCGCGACAAGGCGGTCTGATGGACCGCGTGCCCGTCCTGAAGATCGGCGAGATCCTGCTGGTCTCGATCCAGATCGACCTCGACGACCAGACGGCGCTGCAGCTGCAGGAGGACCTGTCCGACCGGATCGTGGAGACCGGCGCGCACGGCGTGGTCATCGACATCTCCGCGCTGGAGATCGTCGACTCGTTCATCGGCCGGATGCTGTCCACGATCGCGTCGGTGTCCCGGGTCCTGGACGCGGAGACCGTCGTCGTGGGGATGCGCCCGGCCGTCGCGATCACGCTGGTCGAGCTCGGCCTGTCGCTGCGCGGGGTACGCACCGCGCTCAACGTCGACAAGGCGCTGGAGATCCTCGCCGAGGCCAAGCAGGTCCGCGGCGTGGGCGTGCTGAGCGTCCGCGGCTCCGACGACGTGCCCCTATGACCGATCATGAGTCGCAGCGGCTGCCGATCACGGACGACAAGGACGTCGTCCGGGTGCGGCAGGCCGTCCGGGTGATCGCGCTCGCCGCGAAGCTGCCGCTGGTCGACCAGACGAAGCTGGTCACCGCGGCGAGCGAGCTGGCGCGCAACACCCTCATCCACGGCGGCGGCGGGCATGCCGTCGTCGGCCAGGTGCACAACGGGCGCCGCGCCGGGGTCCGCGCCGAGTTCGTCGACACCGGGCCGGGCATCGCCGACCTGGAGCTGGCGTTCACCGACGGCTACACCACCGGCAGCGGCCTCGGGCTCGGGCTGAGCGGCTCACGCCGCCTCGTCGACGAGTTCGAGATCGACACCGCGGCCGGGGAGGGCACCCGGATCACGGTGACCAAGTGGGCACGGTGACGCCGCCGGTCCAGGTGCCCCTGGTCGAGGAGCTCGGCTGGATTCCCGTCGACGAGGCGGGCGCCGCGGGTGTCGCCCGCCGCGTCGCCGTCGACTGCGCCCGCCGGCTCGGATTCACCGACGAGCGCGCCGGCGAGGTCGCGATCGTCGCCGCCGAGCTGGCGAGCAACCTGCACCGGCACGCCGACGTCGGTGCGCTGTCGGTGCGCTGCCTGCGTGCCGGCGGCGACGGCGGGGTCGAGCTGGTCGCCGTCGACAGCGGTCCCGGCATGGCCGATCTGGTCTTCAGCGGCTCCGACGGTACGTCCACCGCCGGCACCCTCGGCATCGGGCTCGGCGCGGTCCGCAGGCTGTCGAGCCACTCCGGCGGCTACTCGCTGCCGGGTCGCGGCACGGTGCTCACGGCGCAGCTGTGGGCCGACCGCCGCGAGGTCGACGTCCCGGTCGTCGGGGGCCTGACCCGCCCGATCACCGGCGAGACCGAGTGCGGGGACCGCTGGGCGGCGCGGACCCGGGACGGGGCGTTGCTGCTGCTCGTCGCGGACGGTCTCGGGCACGGCGCGCTCGCCGCCACGGCTGCCAACGCCGTCGTCGACGCGTTCCTCGGCAGCGACCTCGACGCGCCCGGCGCGATCGTCGAGCACGTGCACCGGGTCGTGTCGCACACGCGGGGCGCGGCCGTGTCGGTCGCCCGCGTCGAGGGCGACGCGGTGCGCTTCGCCGGTCTCGGCAACGTGGCGGGCACGATCGCGTCGCCCGGCGGGGAGCGCCGCGGCATGGTGAGCATGCCGGGCATCGTCGGGCACCAGGCCCGCGGCGTCCGCGAGTTCTCCTACGACCTGCCCCCGGGCGGCGTCGTGGTGCTGCACTCCGACGGCGTGTCGGACCGCTGGACGCTGCGGGACTATCCCGGCCTGAGCCGCCAGGACCCGCTGCTCATCGCCGGCACGCTCCTGCGCGACGCCGGCGTCCGCCGCGACGACGCCTGCGTGGCGGTGGTGCGCCCGTGACCGCCTGCCGGCCGGCAACGGCCACCGTGACCGCCGATCAGCCGCCGGTCGCGACTGCCGACCGGCCCACGGCCGTGACCGCCGATCGGCAGCCGGTCGTGACCGCCGATCAGCCGGCGGCCGTGGCCGGTCGCGGGCCGGCGGCCGGGTCCTGCGCCCGGACGGTGGTGGTGCGGTCGTGACCGGTGGGCGGGACCCCGAGCCCGGCGCCGGGCCGGAGCCGCTGCTGCGGATGACGCTGCACAGCGAGCAGGACGTGTTCGTGCTGCGGCAGCGTGGCCGGGAGACCGCCGCCGCCCTCGGCATGGAGCACCAGGACCAGGTCAGGGTGGCTACCGCGCTCAGCGAGATCGGCCGGCACACGATCGGCGCCACGGTGACCTTCACCGCCGAGGTTTCCGCGAGGCCCAGATTGGTCATCGTGGTAGAGGCGGACGCCATCGGGGCCAGTCCGCCCGAGGGCACGGCCGCTGCTGGCCGGCTGATGGACGAGGTGTCAGTGGAACGGGACCGGATCAGCCTGACGCGCAGGCTGCCCGCCCAGGTCGACCACGACCGGCTCGACGCGGCCCGGCAGGAGCTCGCCGCCAGCCGGCCGACGACGGCGCTCGACGAGCTCAGCGTGCAGAACCGGCAGCTGGTCGCCGCCCTGGAGGAGGTCCAGGCGCACCGTGACGAGCTGCTCACCCTCAACGCTGAGCTGGAGGAGACCAACCGCGGCGTGATGGCGCTGTACACGCAGCTGTCCGAGGAGCTGGAGCAGACCAATCAGGGGGTCGTCGCCCTGTACGCGGAGCTCGACGAACGCTCCGCCCAGCTGCGCGAGGCCAACGAGGCCAAGAGCCGCTTCCTGGCCAACGTGTCGCACGAGCTGCGCGCGCCCGTCACCGCGATCATCGGGCTGTCCCGGCTGCTGCTCGACCCGCGCTCCGAGCCGCTCACCGCCGACCAGACCCACCAGCTGGACCTCGTGCAGGGTTCCGCCGCCGACCTGCTCGCCCGGGTCAACGACCTGCTGGACCTGGCGAAGGCCGAGTCCAACCGGATCGAGCCCAACTGGGCGCAGGTCGACCTCGGCGCGGTCTTCGGCCAGCTGCGCGGCACGCTGCGCCCCCTGGCGAAGCCCGGCGTGCAGTTCGAGATCGCGGACCCCGCCGAGCCGATCGACCTGGTCACCGACGAGCTGCTGCTCACCCAGATCCTGCGCAACCTGCTCACCAATGCGTTGAAGTTCACCGACGCCGGCAGCGTCGCGATGGGCGCGCTGGTGCTGGACGGCCGGCTGCACATCGCGGTCGCCGACACCGGCATCGGCATCCCGTACGCCGAGCAGCGCCGCGTCTTCGAGGAGTTCCATCAGGTCCGCGGCGCGCACCAGACGGGCGGGACCGGGCTCGGGCTGCCCTACGCGCGGCGGCTCGCGACGCTGCTCGGCGGCGGGCTCAGCATGGTCAGCGAGCCGGGGGAGGGCAGCACCTTCACCCTCGACGTGCCGTTGCGTCCCGCGCCGGAGGACGACCTGGACCTGCCGCACGTGCCGGTCGTGCTCGTCGTCGACGACGAGGCCGCCGCCCGGCAGGTCCTGCGCGAGCACCTCGCCGGGATCGCCGAGCACGTCCACGAGGCCGCCGACACCCGCTCCGCCCTCGCCATCGCGACCCGAGAGCACCCGTCGCTGATCTTCCTGGACCTGCGGCTGCCCGGCGGTGACGGCGGCGAGCTGATCGCCGCGATGGCCGGTGTACCGGACCTGCGCGGCGTCCCCGTCGTCGTGGTGACGGGTGCGGACGCCGCGCACGTGCCCGGGGCCGCGGCCGTCCTGGCGAAGTCGGCGCTGACCCGGCGGATGGTCGCCGAGGTCGTCGCCCGGGTCACCGCGTGAGCGGCCCGCGGCGCGGGGGCGAAGCGGCGGTGCCGGCGTGATCGGCGAGGCCGCGGCGGACATCCTCGTCGTCGACGACAGCCCCTCGAAGCGGTACGTCATCACCAGCTGGCTGCGCCGCGACGGGCACCGGGTCATCGAGGCCGCCACCGGCCTCGAGGCGCTGCGGCTGCTGCACGGCGACCCTGACGGCACCCCCCTGCACGCGGAGCTGGTCGTGCTCGACGTGCGGCTGCCGGACATCGACGGGTTCGAGGTCGCCGAGCGGATCAAGGAGGACCCGCGGACGACCGCGATCCCCGTCATCCACATCTCCGCGACCGCCGTCCACGTCGTGGACCGCACCCAGGGGCTCAACCGCGGCGCCGACGCGTACCTCGCCGAGCCGATCGACCCGGACGAGCTGCTCGCCACGGTCCGGGCGAAGCTGCGCGAGTACCGTGCCCGCCGCCGCGCCGAACGCCTCGCCGGCCGGCTCACCCGGCTGGTGGCCACCACGACGGCGTTCAACGCCACGACGAGCCTGACGGACCTGCTGGTGGCCGCCGCGACCGGCGCCGCCCGGGTGTTCGAGGGACCGGCCGCCGTCGCCGCCGGGTCCGAGGAGACCGGGCCGATCGCCGTGCAGGTCGACGCCGAGGACGGCGTGCCCCACCTGCGTCCCGCGATGCGTGAGCAGTACGACCACGACCCCCTCGACGGGCAGGCCGGCACGGTGCTGTTCCGGCAGGACGACGGGCCGTGGTGGCCGGGCGCGGTGTGGCGGATCGTCGCGCGGGCCAAACCGGGCCGGGAGCCGCTGCACGTCGCCGTGCCCGAGGAGGGCTTCAGCGACGACGACGCCGACCTGCTGCGCCAGTTCGGGCAGGCGGTCGCGCTGGCCGTGGAGGCGTTGCGCAGCTACGACGAGGAGCGGCGCACCGCGCTGACCCTCCAGCAGAGCATGCTGCCGCAGCACGTGCCGTCGGTGCCGGGGGTGCAGCTCGCGGTGCGCTACCAGCCGGCCAGTGAGCACGCGTCCGTCGGCGGCGACTTCTACGAGCTGCTGCTGCTGGACGGCCGGCTCGTCGCGGCGATCGGCGACGTCGCCGGGCACTCGCTACGGGCCGCCACGATCATGGCGGAGGTCCGCCACGCGCTGCGCGCCTACCTGGTGGAGGACGCGTCGCCGGGGCCGAGCATGGAGCGGCTCAACCGGATGATGCTTCGGCTGCTGCCGGAGGAGATCGCCACGATGTGCCTGCTGAGCATGGACCCCGCCAGCGGCGAGGTCCGGCTCACCAACGCCGGGCACCCGCCGCTGCTGCGGGTCCACGAGGGGCGGGTCAGTCTGGTCGAGGGCCGGGTCGCGCTGCTGGGCGTGCCGACCCCGCACGACGAGGAGATCCGGCTGACCCTCGCCCCCGGCGAGACGCTGATCCTGGTCACCGACGGGCTCATCGAGGCGCGCGGGCACACGTTCAACGAGGGGCTCGAAGCGCTGTGCGCCGCCGTCGGCGCCGTCGACGCCGACCTGGAGCACTTCTGCGACCGGCTGCTGAGCGCGCGGTCGCGCGACGACGACATCGCCCTTCTGGTGATCCGCCGGGTGGATTTCGCCTGAACCGGTTGCGCCGCCCCCGCGAAGCGAAGACGCTGCGGTGACAACGAACGGGGGGCATCATCATGGCGGTCTGTGAGACCTGCGGCAACGACTACTACATGGCTTTCGAGATCCGTACCGTCGGCGGCGACGTGCACGTGTTCGACTCCTTCGAATGCGCGATCCACCGGCTCGCCCCGGTGTGCGAGCACTGCGGCACGAAGATCGTGGGGCACGGCGCGGAGGTGTCCGGCAGCTTCTACTGCAGCGCCCACTGCGCCCGCTCCGGCGACGACGCGCTCGGTCCGGAGATCCGCGACGCGGTCGGTGCATACCCCGGGTGATCCTTGTCCGTGCCCCGCATGATTGGGTCATCCTGCAGCAGGGCATCGGACGAGACACATGAGGGAGCAGCTGTGGTGGTCCTGGGTATCGACATCGGCGGTTCGGGCATCAAGGGGGCGCCGGTCGACCTGGCGACCGGCGAGTTCACCGCTGATCGGCACCGCATCGAGACCCCGCAGCCCGCGGACATCACCGCCGTCGTCGACACGGTCGCGGCGGTCGTCGCGCAGTTCCCGCCGGCGAGCAGCGTCGGCATCACGTTCCCGGCCGTGGTCCAGCACGGCGTGACGAAGACCGCCGCCAACGTCGACTCCTCGTGGGTCGACGCGCCGGCGGAGCAGCTCTTCAGCGACAAGCTGGGCCGGCCGGTGACGGTCCTCAATGACGCCGACGCCGCCGGGGTCGCCGAGGTCGAGTACGGCGCGGGCAAGGGCGTCGAGGGCCTGGTCGTCATGGTCACCCTCGGCACGGGCATCGGCAGCGCCCTGTTCATCGACGGGAAGCTGGTGCCCAACACCGAGTTCGGCCACCTGCAGCTGACCGGCCTGCACCTGCACGGCGGCGACGCCGAGGACTACGCCTCGGACCGCATCCGGGAGGCCGAGGAGCTGAGCTGGCCCGACTGGGCCGAGCGGGTCCAGGTCTACCTGCGGCACCTGCACGCACTGCTGTGGCCGGACCTGATCATCATCGGCGGCGGGGTGAGCAAGAAGGCGGACAAGTGGCTGCACCACGTCTCGGTGCCCACGAAGGTCGTCCCGGCCACCCTGCAGAACAACGCCGGCATCGTCGGCGCGGCACTCCTGGCGTCACGAAGGGCGCACTGAGCCCATTCACGTGCGGGCATAAGGCACGATAGGTGCCATGGGGGACGTGCCCGCGCCGTTGCGTGCCGGGGACCCGGCCACGGTCGGGTCCTACCGGCTGCTCGGCGTGCTCGGCGTCGGCGGCATGGGCACCGTCTATCTCGCCGCCGGCCCCGACGACCGCCGGGTCGCCCTGAAGGTCATCAACCCGGCCTGGCACGGCGACCCGCAGTTTCGGCAGCGGTTCGCGGCCGAGGCCGCCGCCGCGTCCCGGGTCGCCGGCTTCTGCACCGCGCGGGTGCTCGACGTGGCCCTGGACGGCCCGGTGCCGCACCTGGTGACCGAATACGTGTCCGGGCCGTCCCTGCACGAGTATGCGACCGTCAACGGCCCGCTCGGCGGTCAGGTCGAGGCGGTCGCGGTCGGGGTCGCCGCGGCGCTCACCGCGATCCACGCGGTCGGGCTCGTGCACGCCGACCTGAGCCCGCGCAACGTGCTGCTGTCCCCGTTCGGCCCGAAGGTCATCGACTTCGGCGTCGCCCGCCTCCTGGGGCACTCAGGACCCGTCGGGCAGTTGTTCGGCACGCCGGGATGGCTGGCGCCCGAGCAGGAGCGCGGCGCCCCGCCGAGCCACGCCTCCGACGTCTACGCGTGGGGTGTCCTCGTCGCGTGGGCGGCCACCGGCGTGATGCCGGCCGGGACGGTCCCGCCGGGCCTGGCGCAGACCCTCACCCCGGGCATCGCCGAGATCGTCGCCCGGGCGTTGCGGACGGACCCGGCGGCCAGGCCGACGGCGCGGCAGCTGCTCCTCGCGCTCGTCGGCGACGACGACCCCGCGGCCGTCCACGTGACATCCCCCCGAGCCGATAGGAAAACCCGCCCGGATCCGCGGCCCCGCGGCGGGCCCGGGCACACCGCGACGATCCGCGGCGCGGCGCCGCCGAGACCGCCGGCGGGCCGGTTCGCGCCAGGTGCGGCACCCGTCATCCCGGTCTCGCCGACCGCCGTGCACGGGGTGCCCGGGGTGCACGGACCGGTGTCGCCGTCGCCGGTCAGCCCGACGATGCTCGATCCCACGGGACGGTCCCAGTATGTGGGGCACAGTCGGCCGCTCCCGCCGGTGCCGCCGCCGCCCCGCCCGGCGCCGCGCGGGATGGGTCGCGGGGTCGCCGCCGTCATCGCGGTGCTGATCGTCCTCGGCTGCCTGTGGGGCGTGTTCAACCTCGCCGACTCGGCCGGCTCCGGCGACCCGCAGGCCGGTCCGAGCACCGCGGCGCCGGCCAGCAAGGCACCGTCGAAGAAGCCGAGCCCGGTCGGCACCGACGGCGGGGTCCGCTTCACCGTCACCGGCTTCGAGTGCGGCGTGAAACGGATCGGCGAGTGGCCGCTCGTCAAGGACGCCGTGGGGGAGTACTGCCTGGTCGACGTGCAGGTGGAGAACCTCGGCACCGGCGGCACCCGCATCTGGCAGGGCTCGCAGCGGCTGCGCGACACCGACGGCAACGACCACAAGCCCGACGACTGGTCGTGGCTCTACAACGCCGAGACCCGGCCGCTGTACGGGGAGATCAAGTCCGGCCGTCCGGTCACCGGCACGCTCGTGTTCGACGTGCCGAAGGGGCTCAAGTTCGACGTCCTGGTCGTCAAGCAGCAGCCGCTGAGCGACGGCACCGTCATCCGCCTGCCCGGCCGGTAGAGCGCTTTCGCGCGAGCCCGGAGGGCAGGGGCGGGTGCCGCTGCGACCGCAAGCGCACCGGGCTGCTGCCGAGCAAACACGACCTCCTGAGGCTTGGCAAGGTTTTCGGCGACGTTAAGTTTCGTTACCACCGTGTTATTGACACCACAGTCCGCAATCGGATTTAGTGTGCCGGAACCGGTTGCGGAACCGGTTCCAGAAAACGCTCTCTTGCCAGAAAGCGCTCTCACAGAGAGGATGCCGACGTGCCGATCACCATCGCCGACGTCGCGTCCCGGGCCGGGGTCAGCAAGACCACCGTCTCGCGGGTGCTCAACGGCAAAGGGGAGGTCGACGAGTCGACCGCGGCACGGGTGCGGAGGGTCATCGACGAGCTGGGTTACACGCCCAGCGCGCGGGCGGTCAACCTCGCCCGCGGCCACA
The DNA here is from genome assembly GCF_055586325.1 of Dactylosporangium sp. NPDC051087. Lineage (NCBI taxonomy): Bacteria > Bacillati > Actinomycetota > Actinomycetes > Micromonosporales > Micromonosporaceae > Dactylosporangium > Dactylosporangium sp. NPDC051087. The sequence goes on from NZ_JBVJIJ010000012.1 coordinate 139,166, forward strand.
CCAGGGTCATCGGGATGCTGGTGCCGTCGCTGATCTGGCCGTGGATGGGCGAGATCGTGCAGGGAGCGGTGGATGTCGTCGAGGCGGAGGGTTACGGGTTGCTGCTGTTCACGTGCAACCGTGGCGCCGAGTCGATGCGGCAGTTCTCCGCGCAGGTCTCCGGCAAGGCCTTCGACGGCCTGCTGGCGATCGAGCCGGAAGGCACCCTGGACTACCTCGCCGACCTGTATGCCGGCGGTCTGCCGGTGGTGCTCATCGACGACCGCGGCGACAAGCCGCTCATGCCGTCGGTCGGGACCACCAACCGGGCCGGAGGGGCCCTCGCCGCGCGGCATCTCGTCGAGATCGGCCGGCGGCGCCCCCTGGTGATCACCGGATCCGAGAAGTTCGGCTGCACACAGGACCGGCTCGGCGGCTTCACGGACGTGTTCGCCGCCGCCGGGCACCCGGTCGACCCGCGTTTTGTGATGGAGGGCGACTTCACGTACGACTGCGGCTCCCAGGCCGTCCGGCGCGCGCTGGACCTGGGGCTGGAGTTCGACGCCGTCTTCGCCCACAACGACCTGTCCGCGGCGGGCGCCCTGCAGGGGCTGCGCCAAGCGGGCCGCGCGGTGCCGGAGGATGTCGCCCTCGTGGGCTTCGACGACATCGTCCACGCCGCGCACACCGAGCCCCCACTCACGACCATCCGCCAGCCGATGCGGCAGATGGGCGAGATGGCGGCCCGGCGGCTCATCGCACACTTCGACGGCACGCCGTTGACGAGTGAGCCCAACATCCTGTCCACCACGCTCGTCGTGCGGTCCTCGACCGCCCCGGCGCAGCCCTAGCGCACCATCCCCGCACAGCCTCACCGCACCGACGCACGACCAGCACCACCGACACCGCACCAAAGGGCGGGACCTGCCGCAAGAAGGCCCCGTCGTCATACCCCGAATGACCGCCCCACCTGTCGATCCAGGTACGTAAGGAGACACCCCCGTGCATACCAGACGCTCCGTTGTGCTCGGCCTCGCCGGGTTGCTCGCAGCCGGCTCACTCGCCGCCTGCGGCGAGTCGAAGAACGAGCAGAACGCCAAGACGGGCGTGACGGTTCTCAACGTCGGCATGCCGAACGGCCCGCAGACCGAGAACCAGAACCCGTTCCTCAGCACGTCAGCCGCTTCCAAGTCGGGTTACCGCTGGGCGCTGTACGAGCCGCTGATGATGTGGAACCCGGTCAAGCCGGCCGACCCGATGAAGCCGTGGCTCGCCACCAAGGCCGAGTGGTCCAAGGACTACACGTCGGTCAAGGCCACCATCCGTGACAACGCGGAGTGGTCGGACGGCCAGAAGGTCACCGCCGAGGACGTCGCGTTCACGTACAAGCTGCTGCGCGACAACGAGGCGCTCAACACCGGTGGTCTGACGATCTCCGACGCCAGCGCCAGCGGTGCGGACGTGACCATCACGTTCAAGAACCCGCAGTTCGTCAGCCAGCACAAGGCCATCGCCCAGGTGCCGATCGTCCCCAAGCACATCTGGGAGAAGGTCTCGGACCCGAAGGCGGAGCTCGCGAAGGACCCGATCGGTTCGGGCCCCTACAAGCTGAAGTCCTTCACCCCGCAGACGGCCACCCTGGTCGCCAAGGACAAGGGCTACTGGCAGGCGCTCCCGGCGGTCAAGGAGCTGCGGTACACCTCCTACACCGACAACAACGCGCAGACCACCGCGCTCGCCAACGGTGAGTCGGAGTGGAGCTTCGTCTTCATCCCCAACGTGAAGACGGTCTTCCTCGACAAGGACGCCGCGCACCACAAGATCTGGGCCCCGCCGGTCCTCGGCATCCACGGCCTGTACATCAACACCACCAAGGCGCCGTTCGACGACAAGAACCTGCGCGTGGCCATGAGCATGGTCATCGACCGTGACGACATCTTCAACACGGCCGAGGCCGGCTACTTCCACCCGCTGGTGAAGAGCGTGACCGGTCTGCCCAGCCCCGCCGGCGACGCGTTCCTCGCGCCGGAGTTCAAGGGCAAGGACTACAAGATCGACGTCGAGGGTGCCAAGGCGCTCCTGACCGCGAACGGCTACAAGTACGAGGGCACCACCCTGAAGGACAAGTCCGGCAAGGCCGTCACGCTCACGCTGACCGACCCCGCCGGCTGGTCTGACTACCAGACCTCGCTCGAGATCGTGAAGGCCAACCTGCAGAAGATCGGCATCGAGGCCACGGTCGAGAAGGCCAACCAGGACGCGTGGTTCAAGAACGTCGAGGCCGGTCAGTTCGACGCGGGCTTCCGGTGGACCAACGGCGGCAACACGCCGTACGACATCTACCAGACGATCATGGACGGCGACCTGCTCAAGCCGATCGGCACCGCCAGCCCGGCCGGTAACTTCGGGCGCTTCAACAACCCCGAGGCCACCAAGGCGCTGCGCGACTACCAGTCGGCGACCGAGGACTCGGTCCGTGTCGAGGCGATGAACAAGCTGCAGAAGATCTTCGTCGAGTACATGCCGATGATCCCGGTCGGTGCCGACAACGTCGGTGGCGCGTACTCCACCAAGAACTGGACCGGCTGGCCGGACGACGCCAACCCCTACGGCGCCGCTCAGCCCACCCAGGCCAACGCGATCGACGTGATCCTGCACCTCAAGCCGGCTTCCTGACCGGTCGCAAGTGACACCGCTCCCCGGGTGGCCCGCGAGGGCCGCCCGGGGAGCGGCACCCCGTGATCACCCCTAAGACAGGACCATCGGCATGACGTTGAGCGAAAGCACGGCGGCGCCGGTCGGCGAGGTGGTGCTGGAGGCCGTGGGCCTGACCAAGCATTTCCCCGTTCGCAGGCGGCTGAGTGATCTCTTCTCCGGCACCAAGCTAGCCGTCCACGCGGTGGACGACGTCTCCTTCACCTTGCGACGGGGCAAGGTCACGGCACTGGTCGGCGAGTCCGGCTCCGGCAAGTCCACGGTCGCCCGGCTGCTCGCGCAGCTCTACCCGCGCACCGGCGGCGACATCCTCCTGCACGGCGAGTCGACGAAGGTGAGCGGCGGCCGTCGCTTCCGTGCCTACGTCCGGCGCGTGCAGCTCATCTTCCAGGACCCGTTCGGATCGCTCAACCCCGTGCACACCGTGCGCTACCACCTGACCCGCTCGCTGAAGATCCACGGCAACGCCGGCAAGACTTCCGCCGACCTCGAAGAGGCCCTGGCGAACCTGCTGACCCGGGTCAGCCTCACCCCGCCCGAGCGGTACATCGACAAGTTCCCGCACGAGCTGTCCGGCGGTCAGCGCCAGCGTGTCGCGATCGCCCGCGCCCTGGGCGCGGACCCCGAGGCCCTGCTCGCCGACGAGCCGGTCTCCATGCTCGACGTGTCGATCCGGCTGGGCATCCTCAACCTCCTGCGTGACCTCAAGGAGCGGCTGAACCTCGCCATCCTGTACATCACGCACGACATCGCCTCGGCGCGGTACTTCGCCGACGAGACGATGGTCATGTACGCCGGCCGCATGGTCGAGGGCGGCGACAGCGAGACCGTGACGCAGAACCCCGCGCATCCCTACACGCGGCTGCTCATCGAGTCCGCGCCCGACCCGGACCGCATCGAGGGCGTCGCCGACCCGACGAACATGGACCGCGGCAACGGCGAGCCGCCGAGCCTGATCCGGCCCCCCGCGGGCTGCCGCTTCAGCCCCCGCTGCCCGCACGTCATGCCCCGCTGCAAGGTCGACCTGCCCGTGCGGATCGAGATCGGCGACCGGGACGGACACTGGGCCGCCTGCTGGCTCTACGACGCGGAAACCGTCGCCAAGGAAGGCATCGGTTCCGCCGCCAACGGCTCCTCCGCCGACATCCCCACGCCGCCGGCTCTGACGCTGACGGAGGAGGCACGATGAAGTTCCTGCTGCAACGCATCGCCTTCTACCTGTTCACACTGTGGGCGGCGATCACCCTCAACTTCTTCATCCCCCGGATGATGCCCGGTGACCCGGTCAGCTCGCTGATCTCCAAGAACCAGGGCCGGATCACCAGCGACGCGATCCACTCCCTCGAGGTCCTCTTCGGTGTGGACAAGAGCCAGAGCCTGTGGGACCAGTACGTCAACTACTGGAACCAGCTGCTGCACGGCGACCTCGGCCTGTCGTTCACGTTCTACCCGACGACGGTCTCCGAGGTGATCAGCAAGAGCCTGCCGTGGACGATCGGCCTGGTCGGCATCACCACCATCCTGAGCTTCCTCATCGGCACCGCCCTCGGTGTCGGCGCCGGCTGGAAGCGCGGCTCCTGGATCGACAGCCTGCTGCCGGCGACCACCTTCCTGTCCTCGGTGCCGTACTTCTGGCTCGGCCTCGTCGCGATCGCCGTGTTCGCCGGTCCGGGCAGCTGGTTCCCCTCCTCGGGCGGCTTCACCCCCGGCCTGGTGCCGGCCTGGGACGCCTACTTCATCCCGAGCGCGCTCAACCACAGCATCCTGCCGGCCGCGACGATCCTCGTCTCCTCGATGAGTGGCTGGATCCTCGGCATGCGCAACATGATGGTCACCGTCTCCTCGGAGGACTACATCACGGTCGCGCACGCCAAGGGCCTGTCCGACCGGCGCGTCGCGTTCAGCTACGCCGCCCGCAACGCGCTGCTGCCCAACGTGTCCGGCTTCGCGCTGTCGCTGGGCTACATCGTCGGCGGCACCCTGCTGGTGGAGATCGTGTTCTCCTACCCGGGCGTGGGCTACCAGCTCTTCCAGGGCGTCCAGGCCTACGACTACCCGCTGATGCAGGGCATCTTCCTGTGCATCACGATCTCGGTGCTGGTGGCCAACCTGCTGGCCGACGTGGCCTACCTGCTGCTCGACCCGCGCACCCGAAAGAGTGGTTGAGATGACCGTCACCCCGTCCAGCATCGAGCAGGTGATCCCCGGCCAGGGCTCGATGGCCCAGCCCAGCGTGAAGCCGAGCTCGAAGGCGAAGCGCAAGCGGTTCCGGTTCGTCTCCAACGCCAAGGCCGCGACCGGTCTCATCGTGCTCGGCATCTACGTGCTGATCGCGATCATCGGCCCGTGGATCTCCCCGTACGACCCGGACCTGCTCACCAACGACAAGCTGCAGCCGCCGTCGGGCGCGCACTGGTTCGGCACCGACCACCTCGGCAAGGACATCTTCAGCCAGATCCTCGTCGGCGCCCGCGGCGTCGTCGTGGTCGGCGCGATCGCCGGCATCGTCGCGACGATCCTGTCGGTGCTCATCGGCGTCACCTCCGGCTACCTGGGCGGCGCGGCCGACGAGAGCCTCTCCGCGTTGTCCAACGTCTTCCTGGTCATCCCGGGCCTGCCGCTCATCATCATCGTCACCTCGATCATCACCAACGCGGGTGACATCATCGTGGCGCTGGTCATCGGGTGTACGTCCTGGGCGTACGGCGCCCGGGTGCTGCGAGCACAGACGCTGTCGCTGAGACGGCGGGACTACGTCGAGGCCTCCCGGGCGACCGGCGAGCAGACCTGGCGGATCGTGCTGTTCGAGATCCTGCCGAACCTGACCGCCATCATCGCCTCCAGCTTCGTCGGCACCGTCATCTTCGCCGTCATGTCCGAGATCACCCTGGCCTTCATCGGCATCTCGTCGGTGTCGACCTGGAACTGGGGCACCATCCTGTTCTGGGCGCAGGGCCAGCAGGCCCTCGCGCAGGGCGCCTGGTGGTGGTTCGTGCCGGCGGGTCTGGCCATCGCGTTGCTCGGCACCGCGCTCAGCCTCATCAACTTCGGCATCGACGAGTTCGTCAGCCCGCGGCTGCGTACCTCCGGCGCCGGCTCCCGCCGCGCACCCAACGGCGACAAGGTCACCATGCGGGTCGGGTTCACCCCCGTCATCCGCGGCCGTGCCGACGCCACCCCCAAGATCGAGATCAAGCACGACGCCGCCGATGGAGCAACGCGATGACCCAGGTGCTGACCCGGCCGCTGCTGGAGATCAAGAATCTCGACGTCGACTACGGCCTCGGCGAGGAGTCGGTCAAGGCCGTCCGCGACGTCAGCCTCACCATCCACCGCGGCGAGGTCGTCGGCCTCGCCGGGGAGAGCGGCAGCGGCAAGTCCACGCTCGCCTACGGCGTCACCCGGCTGCTCCCGCCGCCCGGCGTCGTGTCCAACGGCTCCGTCGTCTACCACCCGCCGACCGGTGACCCGTACGACGTGCTCAACCTCTCCAACGAGGAGCTGCGCAAGTACCGGTGGGCGGAGACGTCGATCGTGTTCCAGGGCGCGATGAACTCGCTCAACCCGGTGCACAAGGTCTCCGTCGGGCTCATGGACGCGATCAAGGCGCACGACCCGAAGTCCAGCAAGGCCGCCCGGCTCGCCCGCGCCAAGGAGCTGCTGCGCCTCGTCGGCATCGCCGAGGACCGGCTCGACGCGTACCCGCACCAGCTGTCCGGCGGTATGCGCCAGCGCGTCATGATCGGCATGGCACTCGCCCTGGAGCCGCAGCTGGTGATCATGGACGAGCCGACCACCGCGCTCGACGTCGTCATGCAGCGGCAGATCCTCGGCCAGCTCGTCGAGCTGCGCGAGCGGCTCGGCTTCTCCGTGCTGTTCATCACGCACGACCTGTCGCTGCTGGTCGAGTTCTCCGACCGGATCGCGATCATGTACGGCGGGCGGATCGTGGAAGAGGCGCCTTCGGCGGCGATCTACCGCGACCCGAAGCACCCGTACAGCGCGGGCCTGCTGCGCTCGTTCCCCGCGCTGCGCGGCGCCCGCCGCGAACTGGCCGGCATCCCCGGCTCGCCGCCCGACCTGCGCGGCATGCCCTCAGGCTGCGCGTTCCACCCGCGCTGCCCGAAGGCGTTCGAGCCGTGCTCGACCGAGCTGCCGATCCTGGGCAAGCCCGACGATCACGTCGGTGAGCCCCGCTCCGTCGCCTGCTGGCTGCATCCGGTCACCGCCGGCTGAGCCTGCGATTGGCGCAACGTCCCAGTTACTGATAACCAGGAGAACCATGGACACGACCGCGACACCCCTCGATGTGCAGAACCCGATCGCCACACTCCCGCCTGCCTTCCGTTGGGGAGTGGCGACCTCGGCCTACCAGATCGAGGGCGCGGTCGACGAGGACGGGCGGACCCGGTCCATCTGGGACACGTTCTGCGAGGTGCCCGACGCGATCGACAAGGGCGACACCGGCGAGGTCGCCTGCGACCACTACCACCGCATGCCGCAGGACGTCGCGCTGATCCGCGACCTCGGTGTCGACCTGTACCGCTTCTCCGTGGCGTGGCCGCGGGTGCAGCCCCGCGGCCGCGGCCCGGTGAACCCGGCCGGGCTCGGCTTCTACGAGCGGCTCACCGACGAACTGCTCGCCCAGGGCGTCGAGCCGTGGATCACCCTGTACCACTGGGACCTGCCGCAGGAGCTGGAGGACGCGGGCGGCTGGCCCGTCCGCGACACCGCCTACCGGTTCGCGGACTACAGCATGCTCGTCTTCGACGCGCTCAAGGACCGCGTCAAGACGTGGACGACGCTCAACGAGCCGTGGTGCTCGGCGATGCTCGGCTACGCCTACGGGGTGCACGCACCGGGCCGGCGCGACTTCGGCGCCAGCATGCACGCCGTACACCACCTGCTGCTCGGTCACGGTCTCGCGACCCAGCGGATGAAGGAGGCGGCGGCTGCGCACCACGAGTTCGGCATCACGCTGAACATGGGCGTCAGCACCCCCGAGACCGACAGCGAGGCCGACCGCGACGCCGCCCGGCGCAGCGACGCGCTCAGCACCCGCATCTACCTCGACCCCCTCGTCCACGGCCGCTACCCCGCCGACCTGGTCGCCGACCTCGCTGCGCAGGGCATCGAGCTGCCCGTGCAGGACGGCGACCTCGAGATCATCAAGACCCCGCTCGACGTGCTCGGCGTCAACTACTACTTCAGCGAGACCGTCTCCGGCGTCGACGAGGACGGCAACACCCACGACGCCACCGGCCTGCCCGTCAGCCGCCCCATCCCGACCGGGCGCCCGATCACCGCGATGGGCTGGGAGATCGTCCCCGAGGGCTTCACCCAGCTGCTGGTCCGCCTGTGGGAGGACTACCGGCTGCCGATCTTCGTCACGGAGAACGGCTCCGCCTTCCACGACGAGCCCGACGAGACCGGCTTCGTCCGCGACGACGACCGCATCGCCTACTTCGACTCGCACATCGGCGCGGTCGCCCTGGCCCGCCAGCAGGGCGCGGACATCCGCGGCTACTTCGCGTGGTCGCTGATGGACAACTTCGAGTGGGCCTACGGCTACGACAAGCGCTTCGGCATCGTCTACGTCGACTACGACACGCAGGAGCGCACCCCGAAGCAGTCCGCGCTCTGGTACCGCGACACCATCCGCACGCTGCGCACGTCGTAGCTGTCCGGGCCGGCCGGGCAGCAGGGGCGTTGTGGGCCCCCTGCTGCCGCTGTGCTGGCTGCGGCGCAAGCGCCGCGGCGGGGGATTCTCACCCCGCACCCCCAATGCTCGCTGCGCTCGCACTGCCTGCGCGTGCCGCGCGGCAGCTTTCGCGCGTGCGCGCCGCATCCGGCGGCATCCCGCCGTCGCAGCGGTGTGCGGGCGCTTTTGCATGTGCCGGCAGCAGGTGTCGCCGAATGTGGCAGCGGCCGGGATCGATCGCGGTCCTGACCCGCTGCCGTCTCGTGAATCCGGCAGCAACGGCGTCGCGGGGTCCCTGCTACCGACGCAGTGGGGGATTTCCACCCCCGCGCGTCCCCGATGCTCGCTGCGCTCGCACTGCCGAGCGCGTGCGCGCCGCGTCCGGCGGGTTCCCGTCGTCGCCGAGTGTCGCTGAATGCGGTAGTGGCCTCCGGACCGCTGCCCGTCCGGTCAGTCGGGTAGCAAGGGTGTCGTGGGGCCCTGCTGCCGGCCCAGCAGTGACGCCCTCGTGAGCGCGGCGGAGCCGAAGCGGTCGCGGACCTGGTCCATCGCGGAGTCGAGCTCGCCGCCGGTGTGCGCGTGCAGGGGCAGCTCCAGCTGGACCGCGCCGTCGCCGTCGAGGTTGGCCACGGCGATGCCTATGAGTGTGAGGCCCCGCTGCGCGATCAGGCTCGCCGACTCGTGGTGCAGCAGGTGCGCCGCCCGCAGCACGGTCGCGGTGTGCCACGTCTCCTTGGCGAGGGTGTGCGACCGGGTGACCTTCGTGAAGTCCGCGAACCGCAGCCGCAGCACCACCGTCCGCCCGCCCCGCTCGGCGGCGCGCAGCCTCCTGCAGACCCGGTCGACCAGCTCGGCGAGGACCGCTTCGACGAACGCCGGCTGGTGCGGCCCCCGCCCCAGCGCCCGCTGCGCCCCCATCGACCGGCGTCTCCTGCCCACCTGGACCGGCCGCGGGTCCCGGTTGTGCGCGAGCGCGTGCAGGTGCCGGCCGGAGCCCTCGCCGAGCATTGACACGAGCGTCGCCTCGCCGAGCCGCGCGACCTGCCCGACCGTCGTCACCCGGTGCGCGTGCAGCTTCGCCGCGGTGACCGCCCCGACGCCCCACAGCCGCTCGACCGGCAGCGCGTGCAGGAACGTCAGCTCGTCCGGGGGCTCCACGACGAGCAGCCCGTCGGGCTTGGCGACCCCGCTGGCGACCTTCGCCAGGAACTTCGTCCGGGCCACCCCGACGGTGATCGGCAGCCCGACCTGCCGCAGCACGTCCGCCCGCAGCTGCTGCGCGATGCGCCGCGGCGTCCCCGCGATCCGCCACAGCCCCCGCACGTCGAGGAACGCCTCGTCGATCGAGATCCCCTCCACGACCGGCGTCGTGTCCCGGAACACCTCGAACACCCGCTTGCTTGCCTCGGAATACGCCCGCATCCGCGGCGGCACCACGATCGCGTCCGGGCACAGCTGCCGCGCCTGCCGCCCGCCCATCGCCGTGCGCACCCCGCGACGCTTCGCCTCGTAGCTGCACGCGAGGACCACGCCACCGCCGACGATCACCGGCCGCCCCCGCAGCCGCGGATCGTCGCGCTGCTCCACCGACGCGTAGAACGCGTCGAGGTCAGCATGCAGGATCGAGGCCGCTTCGGACACGAACATATGTTCGCATGACCCGCCCTTACCAGGGCAAGGATTCACGCCTGCGGCGGACGCCCGGGAAGGAAATGCGGTGCGTGGCGCGGGGCTGGTGGCGTAGAACTGCCGGGTGTTGCGACTCTGGGTGGCGGTGCTGCGGTGGCCGTACGCGAAGGCGCTCGTGCTCGCGAACCTGCTGACGCGGCTGTCGGCCGGGGCGGTCGCCCTGGCGCTGGTCCTGCTCGTGCAGCAGGAGCGTGGTTCGTTCGGGGCGGCCGGGCTCGTCGCAGGGGTGTTCGCCGTCGGCACGGGTGCCGCGGCGCCGGTCGTGGGGCGGCTCGTCGACCGGGTGGGTCAGACGGCGGTGCTGCTCGCGACGGCGGGGGTGCACGGCGGGGCGCTGCTCGGGGTGGCGGCGTGGCCGTCGGCGCCGCTGTGGGTCCTCGCCGGGCTCGCCGGGGTCGCGGGGGTGGCCCGGCCGCCGGTCGCGGCGTGCATGCGCGGGATCTGGGTCGCGATGCTCGACGGGCCGCGGCTGCGGGCGTCGTACCGGCTGGAGAGCGCCGTCCTCGAGGTCGGCTTCGTCGCGGGGCCGGTCGTCGCCGGTGCGGTCGTCGCGATCGGGCGGCCCGCGCTGGGCCTGGCGCTGACGGCGGGGCTGGCGGTGGTCGCGACGGCCGGGTTCGCGCTCCTGCCACCGGCCAGGGCGTGGCGGCCGGCGGCGAAGGCGGGTGGCGTGCTCGGTCCGCTGCGTTCCGCGGCGGTGCTGGCGCTGGTCGGCTCGCGGGCCGCGCTCGGCGTCACGGTCGGGGCGGTGCAGGTCGCGGCGGTCGCGTTCGCCGTCGCGGGTGGGCGGGCCGGTTTCGCCGGGGTGCTGCTCGCCGGGTTCGCGGTCGGCAGCCTGCTGGGCAGCCTGACCCCGCACGCGTCGCTGACGCTGCTGTCGGCGGCGATGTGTGCCGTACTGGCGCCGCTGCTGCTGCCGGTCGGGCTGTGGTGGCTCGCCGGGTTGTTCGTGCTCGCCGGGGTGCCGCTGGCCCCGTCGAACGCGATCGCCTACGAGCTCACCGACCGTGCCGCGCCGCCGGGCACGGCCACCGAGGCGCGGATGTGGACCAGCACCGCGACCGCGGCGGGCGCCGCCCTGGGCAGCGCCCTCGCCGGCGCGGCCGTCGACGGGGCGTCGGCCGGGTCGGCGGTCGCCGTCGCCCTGGCCGGCGCGGCGGCCGCCGCCGTGGTCACGCTGCTCAGCCGCCGGACGGTGGCCGAGCCGGCGCCGCCCGTGCCGGCGGCGGCCCCGTCACGCGGTGGGGACGGGCTCGGTCAGGGGGAGCAGGACGACGAAGCGGGTGTCGCCCGGCGTTGACGTGACCCGGATGTCGCCGTGGTGCTTCTTGACCACGATGCGGTACGAGATGTCCAGGCCCAGCCCGGTGCCCTCACCGACGGGCTTGGTGGTGAAGAACGGCTCGAAGATGCGGGGGCGGACGTCGGCGGGGATGCCGGTGCCGGTGTCGGCGAACTCGACGGCCAGGCAGTCGCCGTCGCGGGACGTGGTGATCGTCAGGGTGCCGTCGCCGTGCATGGCGGCGACCGCGTTGTCGATCAGGTTGGTCCACACCTGGTTGAGCTCGGCGGCGTACGCGGGGATCGGCGGCAGGTCGTGGTCGTAGTGGGTGACGACCCGGACGCCCTGCTTGGAGATCTTCGCGTTGAGCATGATGAGGGTCGCGTCGAGCAGCTCGTGGACGTCGACGACCTGGAACGGGCCGCGGTCCAGCTGCGAGTACTGCTTCGCGGCGCTGACCAGGCCGGAGATGCGGGTGACGGCGTCGTCGATCTCGCCCATGAGCAGCTCGGTCTCGATCGTGTACACCAGCCAGCGGACCGCGGGCTCCAGGTCGAGCTTGCCGACGCAGAGCTTCACGTCCTCCATCCACGGCACGTCGACGCCGCCGGCGACCAGGGTCGGGGCGAGGTCCCAGGCGCCGTTGACGCCGCGTTCGTCGAGCCAGTCGCCGATGGCGTCCTCGGCGTCGCTGGCGTCCAGCGCGGACCGCTTCGGCGCGGTCGCCGCCAGCTTCACGGCCCGCTCCTGCAGCTCGACGAGGCCCTGCAGGTGCTCGCCGTCGAGCCGGCCGTCGGCGATCATCGCGAGCTTGTGCCGCATGCCGGCGATCCGGTCGCGGAGCACGGCGGTGGCCCGCACGGCCGCCGCGGCCGGGTTGTTGAGCTCGTGCGTCAGGCCGGCGGACAGGGCGCCGAGGGCGAGGAGCCGCTCGCGTTCGGCGGCGGCGTTGTTGCTGTTGCGCATGCCGAAGAACAGGCCTTCGAGCAGGTGCATCGCCATCGGGAACCACTCACGCATCGCCGCGCCGAGCTCGACGGCCGGCAGCTCGTACACCTCGGTCTCGGTGATCGCGTGCATCGTGTTGTTGTAGAGCTGCGGGACGCGCTCGCCGAGATACGCCTGGGTGGCGCCGCCGTAGACGCCGACCTGGTCGGTGCGGCTGATCTCGACGTCGTCGCCGCGGACGTTCCGGCTGAGGCTGACCATGCCGCTGAGCAGCACCACGAAGCAGGTCGCGGCGTCGCCCTCGCGGTACACGGGCTGGCCGGCCTCATAGCGCACGGCGGCACCGCGCGAGGCGAGCCACTCCAGTTGCTCGTCGTCGAGGGCTTCGAAGAGGAACAGGTTCCGCAGCTCTTCATGAGCAAGCCGTCGGCTCATGCCGTCACCTCCGCCGCGCTCCGGCGCCGGCCTGAGCTGGACCTGCCATCCCGATGAGCGGCCACTCCGCTGCGCTCCAGACCGCTCATTGCCCCTCCACCAGGTACCGGTGCACCAGTGACACCGCCATCGCGCCCTCGCCGACGGCCGACGCCACCCTCTTCACCGAGTCTGCGCGTACATCACCCGCGGCGAACACTCCGGGGACGCTCGACTCCAGGTGATAGGGGTCACGGCCCAGCGTGGCGTGGTCGCTGCCGGCCTCGACGTCCGGCCCCGTGAGTACGAACCCGCGGGCGTCGCGCTGCACGACCCCGTCGAGCCAGTCGGTGCGCGGCTCCGCGCCGATGAAGATGAACAGCCAGGAGCTGTCGACGATCCGCTCGGCGCCGCCCTCGACGGACCGCAGCGTGAGCCGCTCCAGGTGTTCGTCGCCCTCCGCGCCGACGATCTCCGTGCACGGGTGGACCTCGATCGTCGGCACCGCCGCGATCTGCTCGATCAGGTACCGCGACATCGACGCGTCCAGGCTGGGCGCGCGGATGACGAGGTGGACTTTGCGCGCGTAGCGGCTGAAGAACATCGCCGCCTGCCCGGCCGAGTTCGCCCCGCCGACGATGTAGACGTCCTGGTCGGAGCAGCTCGGCGCCTCCGTCGACGCGGAGCCGTAGTAGACGCCCCGGCCGTGGAACTGCTCCAGGCCGGGTGCGCGCAGCCGCCGGTACGCCACCCCGGTCGCCAGGATGACGGAGTGCGCGGCGATCGTCGTGCCGTCCTCGAAGTGCAGCACGCGCGCCGAGCCCTGCACGGCGAGGCGGGTGACCTTGCACGCGGTGAGCAGCTCCGCGCCGAACTTGACCGCCTGGCGGCGGGCCCGGTCGGTGAGCTGCGCGCCGGAGACGCCGTCGGGGAAGCCGAGGTAGTTCTCGATCCGGCTGCTCTGCCCGGCCTGCCCGCCGGTCGCCCGCTCCTCGAGCAGGACCGTGCGCAGGCCTTCGGAGGCGCCGTACACCGCCGCGCCGAGGCCCGCCGGGCCGCCGCCGACGACGACGAGGTCGTAGAAGTCCGACGCCGGGGTCGTGGTCAGGCCGACCTGCACCGCCAGCTCGGCCTCGCCCGGCGCGACCAGGGTCTTGCCCTCCGGGGTGACGACGAGCGGCACGTCGGCCTCGGACAGCCCGGCGGCCGTCAGCAGCCGCTGCCCTTCCGCGTCGTCGGTGGTGTACCACCGGTACGACACCATGTTGCGGGCCAGGAAGTCCCGGACCTTGAACGACGGTGCCGACCACCGGTGCCCGACCACCTTGACGTCGCCGACCTGCTGGTCGGGGGCGGCCTTCCACGCCTCCAGCATGGCGTCGATCACCGGGTACAGCTTCTCCTCCGGCGGATGCCACGGCTTGAGCAGGTAGTGGTCGAGGTCCACGACGTTGATCGCCTGGATCGCGGCGTCGGTGTCGGCGTAGGCGGTGAGCAGCACCCGCCGGGCGCGCGGGAACAGGTCCATCGCGTGCTCGAGGAACTGCAGGCCGGTCATGTTCGGCATGCGGTAGTCGGCGAGTAGCACCGCGACCTGCTCGCCGCGCAGCTTCAGCTCCTTGAGCGCGTCGAGGGCCTCCTGACCGGAGTCGGCGCGGATGATGCGGTAGTCCTCGGCGTACTGCTTGCGCAGATCACGGGCGACGGCCCGGGAGACCGCGGGATCGTCGTCAACGGTCAAGATCGCTGGCTTGGCCATGGACCCAATCCAACCACGCGTTTCGCCGATCAACGAACACCGCCCGGCGGCTCGCCCTCGCCGTGGTCGCGGACCGGATACGGTGTGACCCGTGAGCAACCCGTGTGAGCACCTCGACCTCATCAACGACGTCCAGCCCGGTGCGGACGGCTGCGAGGACTGCCTCGCCGCCGGTGGTCGCTGGGTGCATCTGCGGCTGTGCCTGACCTGCGGGCACGTCGGCTGCTGCGACTCCTCGCCGGCGAAGCACGCCACCGCGCACTACAACAGCGTCGGCCACCCGCTCGTCCAGTCGTTCGAGCCGGGCGAGGAGTGGGTGTGGTGCTACGCCGACGACGCGCTGCTCAAGGTCGACGGTCTGCCATCACGCGCGCACCCCTAGTCGTCCATTTTTTCGCGTCCTAAAGTAAGTGGATGCGGGTGACGTTCGAGGGTGACGGGGCCGGCTCCGGCCCGCTGTCGTGGGGGCAGCTGGACATCTGGCTCAAGATGAGCGCCATCGGGCAGTCGATGGCGATGGGCGGGGTCCGGCCGCTGCCCGCCGGCACCACCCTCGACGACGTCGCCGGCGAGCTGCGGTATCTCATGAGCCGCTACGGGAGCATGCGGACGCGGCTGCTGCAGGACGGCGACGGACCGCCGTCGCAGGTCGTGGACGGCTCCGGCGAGATCGAGATCGAGGTCCTCGACGACGTGGACCCGGCCGGCGTCGAGGCCCGCTACCGCGACGTCCCGTTCGACCACGCGCACGAGTGGCCGGTCCGGATGGCCGTCGTCCGCGCCGCCGGCGAATGCACCCACGTGGTCCTGGTCATGTCGCACCTCGTCATGGACGGCGCCGGCGCGGTGCTGATGATGGCCGAGGCCGACGCCCGCACCGACGCCCCGCACGAGGGGCTCTCCGCGCTGGAGCAGGCCCGCCGGCAGACGTCGCCGTCCGGGGCGCGGCAGAACGCGGCCGCGCTGCGGCACTGGGACTCCCACCTGCGCGCCATCCCCGTCCCGCGGGTCCCCCCGTCCCGCGACGTGCGCCGCCCCCGGCACTGGACCGGCGTGCTGCACTCCACGGTCCTGCCGTCGGCGCTGCGCTCGGTGGCGCTGCGCGAGGGGGTCGAGCCGGCACCCGCCCTGCTGGCCGCGTTCGCCGTCGCGTTCGCGGAGGTCACCGGCGTCGGCGTGCTGCCGCTGCGGCTCGTGTCCAGCAACCGCTTCCGGGCCGGGCTCGGCGGCGTCGTCGCCCCCGTCTCGCAGATGGGCCTGTGCGTGATCGACACCGCCGGCTCGTTCGCCGACGTCCTGCACCGCACGCGGCCGGCCGCGATCACCGCGTACAAGTACGCGTACTACAACCGCCTCGACCTCAACGCGGTCATCGCGGGCGTGGTCGCCGACCGGGGCCCGCAGTTCGCCCTGGACGTCAGCGTCAACGACCGCCGCCTCGGCGGCGCGCTGCAGGACGTGCCCCGCCCGGCCCGCAGCGAGTTCGCCTGGGTCGCCAGCGGCGACGAGCCCTCCTCGGCCCTGTTCGTCAACGTCGACGGCTCCGACGAGGCGGTGGCGGTCACGGTCTACGTCGACAGCCACTTCCTCGCCCCCGCCGACGTCGAGGCCGTCCTGTGGGCGATGGAGCGCATCGCGGTCCACGCCGACGCGCGTGTCGAGGAACGCGTGGCGGCTCCGACCAGCTCGTGACAGCGTCATCGTTGCGTTCTGCTTGGAGAGTCATGCGATTCGAGGACCACCGCGGGTGGATCGTCACCCAGACCGAACAGCTCGTCGCCGGCCTCGGCCCGGACGCGTCGCAGGCCGCGCCCGTGCCGTCGTGCCCCGGCTGGACCCTGGGCGCGCTGCTGCGGCACATCGGCGGCGGGCACCGGTGGGCCGCGCAGATCGTCCGGACCAGGGCGACGCGCTTCCTGCCCGACGGCATCGTGCGCGACGTCGACGGCGACGACACCGGGCCCGTCCCGGCCGGTTGGCTGCTCGACGGCGCCCACGAACTCGCCGGCGCGCTGGCCGCGGCGGGCCCGGACGCGCCGGTGTGGACGCCGTTCGACGCCGGCGGGATGCCCTTCTGGGCGCGCCGCTTCGCGCACGAGACGCTCATGCACCGCGCCGACGCGTGCCTGGCCGCCGGGGTGCCGTTCGACGCCGGCACGGACGTCGCGCTCGACGCGCTCGACGAGTGGATGGAACTCGACGCCCACCCGATCCACTTCGACCTCGACCCGGCCAAACGCGACATCCTGGGACCCGGCCGGACGGTCGCCCTGCACGCCCCCGAAGGAAGCTGGCTCGTCGACCTGACCGGCGACGTCAACACCTGGCGCCGCGGCACCGGACCCGCCGCCGTCACCGTGCGGGCGCCGCTCAAGGAGCTGCTGCTGCTGGTGTACCGGCGGCGCGACCCCGACGGGCTGCTCGTCGAAGGCGACGCGGGCGTGCTGCACCACTGGCTGCGGCACGTCGCCTTCGGCTGAGGCGGGTCAGGCCTCCTCCACCTCGAGGCTCCCGTTGACCTGCAGCTTGCGGCGGGCCCGCTCGTAGAAGGTGGTGTAGCCGAGGCGCACCACCTTCGCCGCGGCCGGCGCCGCCGACACGGTCAGCAGGTCGCCGGGCTTCAGCTCCGCGCCGAGGATCCCGTCGACCTCCATGACCAGCCGGCCGCTGGACGGCAGCAGCTCCAGGTCGAGGTCCTCGTCGGGGGACAGCACCATCGCCCGGTTGAACGCCGAGTGCGCCGCCGCCGGCACGACCAGGATGCCCTCGACGTTCGGCGACACGATCGGCCCGCCGGCGGAGAAGCTGTACGCGGTGGACCCCGTCGGCGTCGCCACGATGAGGGCGTCGGCGGAATACCGGACGAACGGGTAGCCCTGCATGGAGATGCCGATCGCGGCCAGTCCCTGACCGGGGACCCGGACCAGCGCGATGTCGTTGAAGGCGGTCACGTCGCTGCCGTCGGGGAGCCGGGTGCGGATCGCCATGCGCGGCTCCACCGTGTAGCGGTGGGCGTCGATCGCGCTCAACGCCGCCGGCAGGTCGTCGACGGCGACCTCCGCGAGGAACCCGAGCCGGCCGAGGTTGACCCCGAGCACCGGCGTCGGCTTGCCCGACAGCAGCCGCATGCTGCGCAGCATCGTGCCGTCCCCGCCGAGGCTCACCACCAGCGACGCGCGGCTCACCAGCTCGTCGGCGTCGACCGCGACGGCGGTGCAGTCGATGCGGTCGACCTCGTCGGGCAGCCCGAGGACCGTCACCTCGCGGGTCCTCGCCCAGTCGATGATGGCGTCGATCGCCGGCTTCGAGTCACGCCGGGGGTGCAGGACCAGCCCGACCGTGTGCACCATGCCCATCCCGCAACTGTACGACCGCTCACAGTCGGGCAGGCGCTTCGGCCGGGCCGCTGGCACGTTCGCGATGCCTTGGCGGCGGCGTGGACGCGGCGGGCGGCCGCAACGATCCCACCACGAGGGCGACGGCAACCAGCAGGACCGCCGGTAGCGGCCCGATCCACGGCACCCGCTCGACGACCAGCCCGGCGCTCAACGCGCCGACCGCGATGCAGGCGTACGGCAGCACAACGTCCAGCGTGCCCCGCTCGCCGGGCTTCTCGCCGGCTTTCTCGCCTGCCACGGCGGCGTGCTGCAGGCCCGTGGCGATCGCGGCGAGCGCGAGCAGCGGCAGCTGCGTGACCCCGCGCGGGTCGTGGGCGGTGACCATCCAGCCGCCGCACAGGGTGCACAGCGCGAGCAGCGCGCCGACGAGGCAGCGGCTCGGCGCGACCCGCCGGGCGAGCAGCACGGTCCCGCCGTACACGGCGACGGACAGCGCCGCCCGCAGCGCGGTCTCCGGCAGCCGCTGGACCCCGGCGACCCCCAGGACGACCAGGTTGCCGGCCACGACGCTGCCGAACACGCCGCCGAGAAACAGCAGGCATATGCCGTCGACGTACCCGGCCGCGAGAGCCAGCAACCACTGTGTTCGCCGCATTGCAGACCCGTTCCCAGATCCACGCGACCCACCCTCACCCGCACCGGATGAGGATTCTTGCCGTGTGACAAACATGAAACAGGTGGTGCTGCGGGTACGGTCGCTGCAGACTACGACAACAGGAAGGGGGCGACGACCAGGTGTCGATCGCGTTGCGGCTCGCGCTGCACCTCCCGCGGGATGCCGCGACGGTCCCGATGGCCCGCCGCCTCCTCGACCAGGCGCTGCAGACTCTCGGCGTCGAG
Source organism: Dactylosporangium sp. NPDC051087 (assembly GCF_055586325.1). Lineage (NCBI taxonomy): Bacteria > Bacillati > Actinomycetota > Actinomycetes > Micromonosporales > Micromonosporaceae > Dactylosporangium > Dactylosporangium sp. NPDC051087. The sequence continues at coordinate 157,891 of NZ_JBVJIJ010000012.1, forward strand.
CCGGGCTGCCGCGACGACATCGGCCTGATCCTCACCGAGGCCTGCGCCAACGTCATCGAGCACGCGCGCGACATCGACGACTACGAGATCAGCATCGACGTCACCGACGTCCGCTGCGTGATCCACGTCGTCAACGACGGCTCCGTCATCGACCCGGCCCGCCTCGTCCTGGCGACCGAGATGACCACCAGCGAGCTCGCCGCCCTGGACCTCGCGGTCCTCGACGAGCACGGCCGCGGCCTGCACATCATCCGCGCCCTCGCCGACGAGCTGTACCTGACCCCGGCCAAGGGCGGCGGCCTCGTCCTGCAGGCCGTCACCACCCTGCGCTGGACCACCGGCGCCGAGATCTGGCAACGCCGCTGAGCTAGCTGCGTCAGCAAGCTGCCGCGGCGGGGGATTCTCACCCCGCACCCCCAATGCTCGCCGCGCTCGCACTGCCAGCGCGGGCGCGGCAGCTTTCGCGCGTGCGCGCGGCATCCGGTGGCTTGCGTCCGCCGCCGGGTTCGCTCGGATGGTGACGGCATCGGGCCGTCCGACGCGAGATCCGGCTGCGGCGTCCGCGCCGCAGCCGGCCCGCATCATCGCTGACTATTTCCACCCTCGCGCCATGCCCACCCTCACGGCCGTGAATTTCCAGACCCTCGACGGCGCGACGGCGGGTTTCGGGCTGGCCGGACGCGCGAAAATGATCCAGCGACCGAAATACGATCCGCCGAGGCCCCGGCTCGCAGCAGGCAAGTCTGAATTGCGCTCCGCTCATCACGTGCCCGCGCGGCCGTCATGCGGCTCGGGCGGACGAGGCCGCGGCGATCGAGCAGCTCCGCGCGGACCGCATTTCGGTCGCTGGATCGCTTTCGCGCGTCCGGCGGGCGCGGCCGGGCGCGGGCTCAGCGTGGGCGGGTTCGACCTGCTGCTCCGGCTGAGCATGAGCGGAGGAGGCGCCGTGCCGCTCGGCGAGCTGGCGCAGGCGCTCAATGTCACTCCGCGCAACGTCACCGGCCGCGCACAGCCGACAGTCGAGCCCGCCGCGCCCAGCCGACCAGTGCCGCCGGACCGCCGTGCGCAGCCGTTGGGGGCGCGAAAGGCCGACCGGCGGTCATACACCACGCGGCGGGCCGGCGGTTGACTGGAACGGCTCGTGCGCAACTCTGGGGTGTCGACCTCGTCCAGACCCCGGGTCCGGCGCAATCCGTGTGACGGCCGGGCCGTGTGACGGCCGCGCGGACGACGTGACGGGCGCGGGCGATCACGTCGTCCGGGAGTGATTGGGTCGACCAAGGCCAGCGAGCCGGGCCGCAGGGGAGCCGGCGACGCCTCCGCGTCGCCGGACGACACCCCGGATCGGCGCCGACCGCTTTACAAAAGCACCGTACCTCAGCCCACCTAATCGATCTTCAGTCGAGTAACGAGACCGTCGCCATCCGTGATATTTGCTGGTGGGGAACGCCACCGGATGCCGCGCGCACGCGCGGAAGCTGCCGCGCGGCACGCGCAGGCAGTGCGAGCGCAGCGAGCATTGGGGGTGCGGGGTGAGAATCCCCCGCCGCGGCGCTTGCGCCGCAGCTGGCACAGCGCCGCAGCTAGCGCTGCTGGATGCGGATCAGGTTGCCGGCGGGGTCGCGGACGGCGCAGTCGCGGACGCCCCAGTCCTGGTCGGTGGGTTCCTGGACGATTTCGGCGGCGGAGGACTGGAGGCGGGTGAAGAGGGCGTCGAGGTCGGTGGTGGCCAGGTTCACGCCGGAGTAGGTGCCCTTGGCCATCATCTCGGTGATGGTGCGGCGTTCGTCGTCGGTGACGCCGCTGCCGGGGACGGCGACCGGCTCGAGGACGAGGGCGGTGTCGGGCTGGCCGGCGGGGCCGACCGTGATCCAGCGCATGCCTTCGTGGCCGACGTCGTTGCGGACCTCGAAGCCGAGGAGGTCGCGGTAGAAGGCGAGGGACGCGTCAGGGTCCGTGTGGGGCAGGAACGAGGCCTGGATGCTGATGCTCATACCGGTCACGCTAGGCGGGCGGCGCCGGCCGCGGCTTCTTGATTCCTGACGGGGTTCCTGACCGGACGAGGGTTCCTGACCGGCCGGGTCACCCGTTTGGCGACGCACGGGGGCAGGCCGGACGTCGCGAGGGCCGCGCGGGCCCGGTACGCGCTGGGCGGCATGCCGACGAGCTCGGTGAAGCGGGTGCTGAACGTGCCCAGCGACGAGCAGCCGACGGCGAAGCACACCTCGGTGACGGTGCGGTCGCCGCGGCGCAGCATCGCCATCGCGCGTTCGATGCGGCGGGTCATCAGGTACGAGTACGGCGACTCCCCGTACGCCTGCCGGAACGCGCGGCTCAGGTGCCCGGCGGACATGTGCACGCCGCGGGCGAGGGCCTCCACGTCCAGCGGCTGTGCATACTCCCGGTCGATCCGGTCGCGGACCCGCCGCAGCAGGGCGAGATCCCGCAGCTGAGGGGACGTCATCGTGCCACAGTAGCGGGATGCCCGACGCGATCTTCGCCCATCCGAGGCTGGCCGCCGTCTACGACGCGTTCGAAGACGACCGGCCGGACCTGGACCTGTACGTGGCGGTGGCGGACGAGTTCGGGGCCGCTCAGGTGCTCGACGTCGGCTGCGGCACGGGCGAGCTCGCGCTCCGGCTGGCCCGCAGCGGGCGCACGGTGACGGCGGTCGACCCGGCCGGGGCGTCACTGGACGTGGCGCGGGGGAAGCCGGGTGCCGGCGCCGTCACCTGGATCCACGGCGACGCCACCACCCTGACCGGGATGTCCGGGAAGGCCGACCTGGCGACGATGACCGGCAACGTCGCCCAGGTCTTCCTCGACGACGACGCCTGGGCGGCCACCGTCCGGGGCATCCACGACGCCCTGCGCGACGGTGGCGTCTTCGTGTTCGAGACCCGGCGGCCCGAAAGGCGCGCCTGGGAGGGCTGGGCGACGGACTGGGTGCCGGTCGAGCGGGACGTGCCCGGTGCCGGCGTCGTCCGGCAACGGTGCGAGGTCACCGCCGTGGCCCCGCCGCTGGTGTCGTTCAGCTGCACGTACACCTTCGGCGACGGCGAGACGCTGCGCTCCGACTCGACGCTGCGCTTCCGGGACCGCCCCGAGATCGAGCGGTCCCTGGAGGCGGCCGGGTTCGCCACGGGAGACGTCCGCGACGCGCCCGACCGCCCGGGGCTGGAATACGTGTTCGTCAGCCGGAAACGCGCACGGTGACCGTTTTCGGGCGCTGGTACTCCGTGAGCGCCAGGACGCTCAGGTCGGTGCCGTGCCCGGAGCCGCGCCGGCCGCCGTGGGGCAGCTCCGCGGTCTGCTCCAGGTGGCAGTTGACCCACACCTCGCCGCAGTCGAGTCGCTGCGCGAGCCGCAGTGACGGCCCCACCGCCGTCCCCCACACGCTCGCCGCGAGGGCCTGCGGCACCGAGTTGGCGAGGGTGACCACCCCGTCGAGGTCGTCCGCCGCCTGTACGGTCAGCGCGGGCCCGAACATCTCCCCGGTCACCGCGGGGTCGTCCGCCGGCAGGTCCGCCAGGATCAGCCCGGCCCGCCAGAACCCTCCGTCCTCACCGGCGCCGACCGCCAGGGGACCGGCGACCCGCGTCCCGGCCGCCGACGAGGACACGATCGCGTCGAACCGGGCCACCTGTGACGGGTTGTTCAGCGGTCCGAAGTCGGGACCGGCGCGCCGGGCCCGCATCGCGTCGGCGAGGCGCGCGACGGTCTCGTCCAGGTGGGAGCGCAGCGTGATGACGCGGGCCGGCGCGGCGCAGCTCTGCCCGGCGTTGTACGTGCACGCCCCGACCAGCGCGTCATACGTGTCGGCGGGCGCGTCGGGCAGGACGACCGCGGCGCAGTTGCCGCCGAGCTCCAGGCTGACCCGCCGCAACCCGGCCCGGGCGACGACGTCGAGCCCGCCGGCCTGGCTGCCGGTGAACGCGACCGCGTCGACCTGCGCGCCGACGAGGAGCCTGCCGGTGTCCCGGTCGCCGGGCAGCGCGACCAGCACGCCCGCGCCGAGCGTCGCATCGGCGTGCGAGGCCAGCAGGACCGCCGTGTCGGGGGTCGTCTCGGCCGGCTTCAGCACGACGGCGTTGCCGGCGGCGAGCGCGGGCCCGAGCCGCCACGCGGCCATGAGCAGCGGATAGTTCCACGGTACGATCGCCGCGACGACCCCGAGCGGCTCCCAGCGCACCCAGCTCTCCCGGCCCGGCAGCAGGTGCCCGGCGGCCGGGGTCAGGTCGGCGCGGACCGCCCCGGCGTAGAAGCGCAGCACGTCGGCGGAGTTCAGCACCTCGGCCCGGGCGTCCGCCGGGGACTTCCCGGTCCCGGCGATCTCCGCCCGCACGTAGTCGTCGAGGTGCTGCTCGACGAGCGCGACCAGCGCGAGGAGCCGGTGCGACCGTTCCTTCGCGGTGAGCGAGGCCCACCCGGGCGCGGCGGCGCGGGCGGTGGCGACGGCGGCCGTGACCTCGGCGGGGCCGCCGCAGCCGAGGCTGGTGCGGACCTGGCCGGTCCGGGGGTCGGTCAGGTCAACGAAGTTCACACCACATCGTAGGCACGCAGCCAGAGCTCGAGCGTGAGCACCAGCCACACCTTGCCGCCCTGGCGGGGCAGCAGCGCACCCTCGCCGCGCAGCCACGCGCGGATGGTGACCGGGTCGAACAGGCCGCTGGTGCGGCTGCCGAGCAGCACGTCGTCGGCGAGCTCCCGCAGCGGCCCGCTCAGCCACTGCTGGACCGGCACCCGCATGCCGCTCTTCGGGCGGTCGATGATCGTCGCGGGCAGCAGGTCCCGGACGGCCTCCTTGAGGATCCACTTCTCGTCGGTGCCGGCGAGCTTCAGCCGGGGCGGCACGGTGAACGCGTGGTCGATCACCTGCCGGTCGAACAAGGGTGCCCGCCCTTGCAGGCCGCGGGCGGCGGTCAGCCGTTCGACCTTGGTCAGGATGTGGTGGGCGCCCTTGGTCCGCAGGTTGCAGTGCAGCAGCCGGTTGAGGTGGGAGCGCATCGTGCCCGGCGACAGGTACGGCGCGACGAACCGCTCCGGCCCGGGTTCGGCGTCCAGGGCACGCAGCGTGTCCCGGGTCAGCAGCGCCGGCAGGTCGCCGTAGCACTTGCGGTAGGACCGCAGGTAGGCCAGGGACCGCGCGGCCGGTGCCGGGTCGTCGCGATGCAACTCGTACAGCAGCATCGGCAGGTTCTTCGGGCCGCCGAACACGGGGTCGCCGCCCTCGCCGTTGAGCACGACGCTCATCCCGTCGCCGGCGACCGCTTCGGCGAGCATCAGGTTGGGCACGGTGAGCGGGTCGCCGACGGGGCTGTCCAGCAGCGCGACGGTGTCCGCGAGCCGGGCGGCGACCGCGTCGCCGGAGACGCTGAGCACCTGGTGGCGGGTGTTGCAGTGGGCGGCGACGAGCCCCGAGTACGCCAGCTCGTTGGGCAGCTCATGACCGAAGCTGATCGAGTAGGTGCGGACCTCCTGGTCGTGCAGCTTCGCGGCGAGGGCGGTCACGAGGCTGCTGTCGACGCCGCCGGACAGCAGGACCGCGGCGGGTTCGGCGGCGGGCAGCCGGATGCTGGTGGCCCGCTCCAGCAGCGCCCGCAGGGTCGCGGCGTGCCCGCCGGCGGTGGTGGCCTCGTCGACGGCCTCGGTGGCCTCCCAGAACACCTCCTCGTGGGCGGTGCCGCCGGCGCGCAGCCGCACGATCCTGCCGGGGAGGACCTCGTGGACGCCGCGGAGGAGGGTCTCGTCGCCGGGCAGATAGGCGAAGGTGAGGAACGACCGGACCGCGCCCAGGTTGAGGCCCGTGTCCAGGCCCGGCCAGTGCCGCAGCGCGCGCAGCGACGTCGACGCGGCCCACGCGCCGCCGGCTCTCGCGTGGAAGACCGTCCGGGCGCCGACGTGGTCGCGGATGACGACGAGGTCCGGGCCGTCGGCGACGAGCATGACGAACATGCCGTCGGCGGCCCTGACCCCGCCGGCGCCGAGACTCCGGTACACGAGGAGCAGCAGCAGACCGTCGGGCGTCTCCGGCGCGGCGGGGTCCCCGGCCCTGGCGAGGGCGGCGAGCAGCTCCGCGCGGTTGTGCAGGACGACCTCGCCGACCGCGTGCAGCGGCCCGGCGGTCCAGGGTCCCTCGGCGAAGCCCGGCTCGCCGTCCACGAACCCGAGCGCGGCGGGGCCCGCCACGGTGACCTGCCGGGCGCCGAGAGCGGTCAACGCCCCCGGGTCGCCGAGCGTCGCTGCGATGCGTGGCACAGGAGGACCCCCGATCAGCCGAAGTCGTCGTCGGAGCCGCTGTCGCCGTCGACGTCGTCGTTCCAGCTGCCGCTGTCGCCGCCGCCCCCGTCGTCACCGCCGTCGCCGCCGCCGTTGTTCTGCTGTTGCTGCTGGGCCTGGCGGCGCAGCTCGTCCTCCTCCATGGGCGACATCATCAGCGGCGGGGCGATGACCGCGCCGAGCAGCGCCCCGGCGCCGACGGCGGCGAGGATGGCGCCGGTACGGCCACCGAACGACGTCCGGTTGACCGTCAGCGTCCCGTCGCCCCACGCGGTGCGGCCGTAACCCTGGTCCCGGCCGTAGACGACCTGACCGGTCGTGTACGTCCGTTTGATGATGCGGTCGCCGAGGATCTCGTCGACGCCGCTGCGGCCGGAGTTGTCCTGCCACTGCACGTAGTGGTCGCCGGCGCGGCGGCGCCACTCCTGACGGCCGTCGGCGAAGCGGCGGTGCACGCTGCGGTCGGCGAGGAGCTCGTCGGTGTACTGGATCTCCCGGTACTGGCTCACAGCACTCCTGTCATGCGGCCGGTCATGCTGCCGGCCAGGTCATGAAGCCCGCGGCCTGGAGCTGGCGCAGGCGGGTCCTGCGACGCGTCCGGGACTGGCCCCGGACGAGGCGGTGCACGGTGCGCAGCAGCCGGGCCGGGTTGACGGCGGCGACCTCCACGGTGTGCCCGGCCCGCAGCCGGCGCACCTCCCACGGCTCCAGCCCGGCGGGCAGCTCCGGGAGGTCGGCGCGGTCGCGGGCGCCGGCGGTGAGGTGCAGCGCGGCGGCGTGCGCCGGGCGCAGCCCGAGCGGGTGGACCCGCAGGTCACCGGCCCACCGGCGGACGTCGTCGACGGCGGTGTAGCCGGCGGCGCTCGCGTCGTGCAGCACGAAGACGGTGGCGTCGCCGGTGCGTCGCAGCGCGGCGGTGAGGCGCGGGTCGAGCGGCAGGTCGCGCAGCGCGAACACCGGGCACGCCGACTCCATGTGCAGCTCGTTGGCGAGCAGCATCCCGGCGATCCCCGCGTCCTGGCAGACCAGCAGGCGGGGCAGGCCGTAGTCGTACAGGTCGGGCACGTCGTCACCCGCTGCCGGTGGCGCGGCCCGGGTCGCCGGGTCGTCGAGGAGCCCGGGGACCGGGCCGTGCCGCTGCAGGGCCGCCAGGAACCGGGCGTGGCCGACCGGGGCGGGCAGCGTGAACCTGACCCGGCGGGGCAGCCGGTGCAACGGCATCAGGCCGCGGCACAGCTCGTAGTACAGCTGCCGGCGGGTGAACCGGATCCGTCCCGGGGCGCCCGCGCGTGCGACGGCCGCGGCGAGGGCCCGGTCGACGACGCTCACTGTCCGGGCCAGGTCATGAAGCCGACCGCCATGGCGGCCTTCTCGTCCCGGTCGGGCGTGCTCGCCTTGCGCAGGTGCGCGGCGACCTTCTCGACCCGTGCGAGCAGCTGCGCGGGGCGCAGCGCCGCGACCGGCGACGACCAGCCCTCGCCGAGCCAGTCCAGCTCCTTCGGCGTCAGGTCGGTCTGCGTCCTGAGCCACGCGATCCGCTCCGGCTGCCGGGCCTTCGTCCGCAGCTTGAACGGGTCCTTCGCGGCGAGGATCGCGCGGGGGCGCAGGCCGAGGTCGACGACGCGGCGGCCGCGCAGCTCGTGCTTGGCCGTCGCGAGGAACACCTCACCGTCGAGGCTCGCGTCGTGCAGCACCGCCACCGGTGTCCCGGCCGGCAGCTCGGCGACGTTCGCGGCGAGCGCGGCGGCGAACCGGCGCTCGACGTCGTTGACCCGCAGGCAGGCGAGGACCGACAGGTCGGGGCAGAGGATCGCGAACGCCGGCTGCGCGGGCGGCGGGCCCGGCCGCACGTGCGGCTCGTCGACGATCCCGCCGGGCGGCTTGCCGTAGACGCGCGCCCAGCCGCCGATGATCTCCTTGCGGAACTCCTGCAGCGGCATCTTCACCGCCACCTCGCGTTTGAAGACGCCGGCGAGCCGCAGCCCGATGACGGTCGCGCTGATGAGCAGCAGCACCACCCCGACGACCGCCAGGGGGGTGGGGCCGCCGGTGAGGCCGACGGCGAGCAGTACCGATCCGATGATGATCGGCACGACGATCCCGCACCCGGCGCCGCTGCCCGCGCCGCCCTTGTTGGTCTTGCGGGCGGCGGCATACCAGAGCTGGGTCGTGGTGTACCAGTGGCCGCCCTCGCCGAGCTTCGCGGTGAGCCGCCGCACCTTCACGTCGTGCAGCGCGAGGGTGTTGCCCTTCGGGTCGAACACGAACGGCTTCTTGCAGCTGCCGCAGCGGCTGCCGGTGCGGTCGCGGCGCTTGAGGTTGGTGGTGCAGTGCGGGCAGATCATGCCGATCCCTCCAGACGCACGGCGAGACGGCGGGCGGCCCGGGCCGCGCGCTCCCGCCAGCTCATCCCACCTGGTGCCCGCCGCTCACCGACGGCGCGCAACGCCTTCGCGAGCGCCGGGAAGTCCGGTCCGCCGCCGTCGGCGGGCTCCGCGGCGGCGCGGCGCTCGGCCTCCTCGGCGGTGATCGCGTAGTCCTCGTGGTCGATGCCGAACCCGGTGTTGGCGGCCAGGATCAGCAACCGGCCGTCGCCCCGGTTGGCGAACGAGTGCGGCAGCAGCGCCGGGATGCGGATCATGACGCCGGGCGTGAGCCGCACCGAGACCGCCTCCTGCCGCTGCTCGTCGTAGAGCCCGCACGCCGCGTAGCCCAGGCTCAGCACGAAGTGCTCGCCGCCGTGCGCGTGCGGCGTGAACGCGCTGTGCCCCCGCATCAGGCCCAGCTTGTACGTCGCGTTGCTCGGCCGCTCCGGCGACGTCTGCGCGTCCCCGACCAGATATCTCGCGAACTGCCCCTGGTCGATGAACGGCAGCAGCTCGCCCGGGTCGAGCAGGTCCCCGCGCCCGGTCCTGGACGTCAGCAGCGCGGTGCCGTCGGCGGTCAACGCATACACCTCGACGCCCGCCGGCAGCACCTCGTCGCCCTTCACACTGCGCACTGTACGAAACCCGCACTACTGTTTCCAGCCGCACCGGCAACCTGCCTGACGGCAATCGGCGGGTCCCGCCGGGGGATGTCAGGATCGTCCCGCCCGGCCAGGGAAAGACCAGGTGAAGTCCTGGCGAAGCTCTGGGGGAGGCCCTGGGGGAAGGAGCGGCTGTGCGGCGCTACGGCGTGCCCGCGGACATGATCGACGCGGCCACCGGGCGGCGGCTCGCGGGGGACTGGCGGGGCGCGTGCGCGGCGGCGAACGTCGCCGTCGAGCTGGACCTCGCGGCCGTCCCCGGTGAGCACCGGGCCCCGGTCGCCGGGGACCTCGCACACCTCGTGCCCGATCTGCTGCGCTGGCACCTGCCGGCCACCGCCGAGCCGCTCGGCGGCAGCCGGGTGGTGACCCCCCTGACGCTGTACCCGGACGGCACCGGGCTGTTCGTGTGCGGGCCCAGCGCGACGGACCAGCCCCAGCGGCTGCGGCTGCGGTTCGGGGCGGTCGGCGCGGCCGACGCCGGGCGCGGGCTGCACCTGAGCCGGGAACGCTGGGACAGCCGGTGCGCCGGGCTGCTGCTGCGGCGCTGCGGCGGGCGGCACCGGCTGCCGTTCTTCACCGCGGCCGGCGCCCCGCTGACCGCGGTGGGCGGCGACGACCACGAGGGGCGCACCGAACGCGTCGCGCGGCTCCTCGACGCGGGCCGGGTCGGCGAGGCGTGGGACGAGGCCGGGTTCGACCTCGCCGCGCCCGTGCACCTGCTGCGGCACTTCCGCCCGGGACTCACCGTGCTCGCCGAACGGGCCCGGGACCTGGCCGGCGCGACGGGCGCCGAAGCGGTGACCGTGCCGATGCCGTCGTTCATAGCGCTGATCGTCGACCGGCTCGGCGAGCCGCGGCCCCGGGTGCGGGTCGTGCCCGCCCACAACGGCCCGCCGGACGGTGTACCGGCGCTGCCGCACGCGGCCTGGCAATGGCCGGCGGTCCTGGACGAGCTGCGCGGCGGCGCGGACCCGGCGCAGCTGCACCCGCTCGTCGGCGCGGCGCTGTTCCCCGGCCGGGACACCCCCACCGGGCCCGCCCCGGCGGTGCTGCCCGGGCCGGTGACGATCAACTGCGGCGGCGAGCGGCACGAGATCGTCATCCGCGACGGCGGGCTGCACGTGCCGCATCCGCCGGCGGACCTGCGGCGGGAGCGGGCGCTGCAGGCCCTCGCGGGCAGGGTCGAGCCCGGCTGCGCGGTCGCGGCGCACGGCTGGCGGACCCGCGGCGGCTGGCTGCCGACGGCGCTGGTGGACGTGCGCAAGCAGCTGCTGCGGTACGTCATGCACGGCGAGGCCGGGAACCTCGAGGCGCTCCTGGACGCCGGCCTGGACCCGGCGATGCTGGACCCGAGCGGCCGGACGCTGCTGCACCTGCTGCCGTGGCTGTTCCCCGGCGACGCGCGGCTGCGGATCCTGGACCGGCTGCTCGCCGCCGGGCTCGGCGTCGACGCCCGCGACCGCACTGGCCGGACCCCGCTGCACCTGGCCGTGCGGCGGGGCGGGTCGCGGTCGCTGATCCTGGCGCTGCTCGCCGCGGGCGCCGACCCGGCCGCCGAGGACGCGGAGGGGCGCGTGCCGCTGGACTTCGCGCCGGCCGGCCGCCGCGACGAGACGGCCGGCCTGCTCGGCGCCTGAACGACGCCCGGGCGCGCGGATCCGCCGCACCCGGCGAGCAGCAGTGCACCGGCCCACGACAGCACCCGCGTCGACCCTGGCCTCCCGGCGGCATCCGTACCGTGCAGAATCTCAGCAGGGCCGGCCGGTTCCCGCCGCCCGAGAACGGGAAAGGGTGGCGGCATGTTCGATCTCACCGGGCGCCTCGCGCTCGTCACGGGCGCCGGGCACGGCATCGGCGCCGCCGTCGCGGTCGCCCTCGCCGAGCACGGCGCGGACGTCGTCGTGCACTACGGCCGTTCCGCGGAGCGGGCCGCCGCCGTCGTGGACCGCATCGCCGGGATGGGGCAGCGGGCGACCGCGGTACAGGCGGACGTGACGCAGACCGGGCAGGTGGACGCGCTCGTCGACACCGCGACCGGCTTCCTCGGCGGGCTCGACATCCTCGTCTGCAACGCCGGGCACCTGGTCGGGCGGGTCGCCGTCGCCGACATGAGCGACGAGCACTTCGCGAAGGTGACCGACGTCAACCTGACCGCGACGTTCCGCACCGTCCGCGCCGCGCTGCCGGCGCTGCGCGGCTCCGACGCCGGGCGGATCATCACGATGGCGTCGCTGGCCGGGCACAACGGCGGCGGACCCGGCGCGGTCGCGTACGCCGCGGCGAAGGCCGGGATCATCGGGCTCACCAAGGGGCTGGCGAAGGAGCTCGCGCCGGACCACATCACCGTCAACGCCCTCGCCCCCGGGTACATCGGCGACACCGACTTCCACGCCACCTTCAGCACCCGGGAGCGCCGCGACGCGACGGTGGCCTCGCTGCCGCTGGGCCGCGGCGGGACCGCCGCCGAGGTGGCCGCGGCCGCCGTCTACCTGGCGTCGGTGGAGGCCGGCTTCGTCACCGGGTCCACGCTGGACCTCGACGGCGGCGCCTCGCCGCGCTGACGGGGCACCGCGTCACCCACGGAAAACGCCCCCGCCGGCCGGCGGGGGCGTTTTCCGTCAGGGTCTTCAGTGGGCCATGGCGCGGGGCGCGTCCGGGTCGACGTCCAGCGGGCCGGTGCGGAAGAGCACGGCCGAGACGACGGCGCACAGCAGGAAGAACCCGGCGGACCACCAGAACACCGTGTGGTAGCTCTCGACGGCGGCCTGCGCGGCCAGCTGCGGCGTCGGCGACCTGCCGGCCATGAAGCCCGACGCCGCGCTCGCCGCGAACGAGCTCAGCAGCGCCGTGCCGATCGACCCGCCGATCTGCTGCGTCGTGTTGATCATCGCCGACGCGACGCCGGCGTCGGCGTGGGCGACGCCGGAGGTCGCGGCGTTCTGCGTCGGGGCGAAGATGAGGCCCATCCCGAGGCCGATGACGAGCAGGCCGGGCAGCACCCCGCCGGCGTACGTGGAGTGCAGGTCGAGCCGCGTCATGAACAGCATGCCGCCGGCGGCGACGAACGCGCCGAGCGGGACGAGCGGGCGCGGCCCGATGCGCGGGGTCAGGATCGAGCCGGCGGTCGTCGCGGACAGCATGATCGCGGCGAGCATCGGCAGGAACGCGCAGCCGGTCTGGATCGGGGTGAAGCCCAGCACGCCGGTCATGTAGTAGGTGAGGAACAGGAAGATGCCGAACATGCCGGCGCCGGCGATACCGACCGCGGCGTAGGAGCCGCCGCGGTTGCGGTCCAGCACGACCCGCATCGGCAGCAGCGGGTGCGCGACCCGGCGCTCGATGGCGACGAACGCGATGAGCACGAGCACGCCCAGCGCGACCGGGCCGAGCGTCATGACGTCGTCCCACCCGTCGGACTCGGCGTTGCCCAGGCCGTACACCAGCGACACCAGGCCGATGACGGCGGTCACCGCACCGGGCACGTCGATGCGGCCACCGGCGCGGGCCGGCTCGTCACGCAGCTTGAGCAGCCCACCGGCCACCGCGACGGCGGCGATGATGAGGTTGACGTACAGGCACCAGCGCCACGACGCGTACTCGGTCAGCACCCCGCCGAGCAGCAGCCCCACGGCACCGCCGGCGCCGGAGATCGCCCCGTAGACGCCGAACGCCTTGCCGCGTTCCTTCGGGTCCGGGAACGTGATCGACAGCAGCGACAGGGCGGCCGGCGCGAGCGCCGCACCGAACGCGCCCTGCAGGGCCCGGGCGACGATCAGCATGGGCAGCCCCTGCGCCGCCCCGCCGAGCGCCGACGCGAGCGCGAACCCGGTCAGGCCGATGAGGAACATCCGCTTGCGGCCGAACAGATCCGACAGCCGCCCGCCGAGCAGCAGCAGGCTGCCGAACGCGAGCGCGTACCCGGTGACGACCCACTGCCGCCCGTTGTCGCTGAACCCGATGTCGTGCTGCGCCGTCGGCAGGGCGATGTTCACGATCGTGGCGTCGAGGACCACCATGAGCTGCGCCATCGCGAGCACGACCAGCGCCCACCACCGGCCGTTGCCCGCCTCCGGCGACGGTGCCGCCGCCTTCCGCGGCCCGGTCGTGGGCGCCGGAGGTGCGCCGGCGTGCCTGGCGGCGGGCACGCGTCGGTCGGTCGTGGTGCTCAATGGTGGCTCCCGGTTCGGCAGGGTGTGGACGTGCCCTCCGCATCGGGCGGGAACCGCGGGAGTTGAGCCGCCGCCCCTGTGCTGTTCCCGGGATCACACGGACGCGCGGGTCACAGGGTGTCGACGGCGCCGGACAGGGCGGCCGCGTCGAAGCCGCCCGTGGGGAGGGTGGCGGCGACGCGGTAGCGGACGTCGCCCTTGGCGTCGATGAGCAGGGTGCCGCTCTGCTGGACCAGCATCGCGCGGGGCAGCCCGACGGTGTGGTGCGCCTCGGCGCCGGCCGACGACACCACCCGGACCGGGCCGGCGACCCGGCGGATCCGGGCGGCCTGCGCCTCGCCGCCGGGGACGACGACGACCGGGGTCACGTCGCGGGCGTCGAGCCGCAGCCCGGCGAGGTCCTTGACGTGCCGGACGCAGATGGCGCAGCCGGCCGCCCGGATGAAGTACAGCGCGACGCCCCGCGTGCCGCCGCGGAGATCGGCCACCGTGACCTCGGCGCCGGTGCTGTCGGTGAACGCGACTCGATCGGTCTCGACCTGCATGACTCCTCCTATGGGTAACTGAGTTACGTAAATTAGATACGCATCTGGGTTACGGAGTCAAGGCCCGGTAAGGTTCCTGGCATGAGTCCGGTCGACCGTGCCGAGCAGGACCTGGGCGTGCTGCTGGCCGCCTGCTGCGAGCGCATCGTGCGCAACCTGCTCGGCCAGCTGTCCACCGTGGGGTACGGCCACCTGACCCCGTCGCAGTCGCTCACCATGCTGTTCATCGGCGACGGCCTCGACACCGTCACCCAGCTCGCCGACCGCCTCGGCATGACCACCCAGGCGATCAGCAAGATCTGCGCCACCCTGCACGCCGAGGGCCTCCTCGAGCGGCAGGCGGCCGTCGCCGACGGCCGGGTGCGCCACCTGCAGCTCACCGCCGACGGCCGGCGCGCCGTCGACGCGATGCGGAGCGCCGGGGCGGCCGTCGAGCGGGCCTGGGCCGACCTTGTCGGCGCCGACACCCTCGGCGTCGTCCGCACGGCGCTGGCCGCGTTCGCCTTCGCCCCCGAGACGGCCGCCGCCACCAGCCCCGTCCACATCCGCTTCGCCTGACCGCACCCCGCCGGTGCGCGCCGTGGTTTCGGTCCGGGCGGTGGTTTCGGTGCGGGTTGTGGTTCGGGGCGCGCCTTGGTTCGGAGTTCGCCTTGGTTCGGGGCGGGCCTTGGTTCGGGGCAGGCCGAACCGTTGCGGGCCTAGCCTCGCCCGCATGAGCGACGACATCCCAGTCACCGACGGCCGTGACCCCGCCGCCGTCATCGAGCACGCCGTGGCACACGCGGTCGCGCTGGCCCGGACCTGGCCCGCGTGGGACGGGCGGCCGATCCCCGCCGGCGACCGGGTGTACACGCCGCACAAGGCGGTCCGCCGGCTCGCCGACCACCTCGTCGACCACCTGGCCGAACTCGAGGCCCGCCTCGCCGGCGAGACCCCGCCGCCCGACCACTGGCACGCGTCCGCGGTGACGACGCCCGGCGACCTGGCCGCGTTCACCGCCGCCGACGCCGACGAGGCCGCCGCCCGGCTCACCCGCCTGGCCATGATCTGGGCGCTGCGCCTGCGCGGCCTGGACGACGAGCGGCTCGACCTGGCCGAGGGCGACGCGTGGACGCTGCGTCAGGTCGCGTTCCACCTCGGCAGCACGTACTACGCCGACGCCGTAGGTGACCTGACACCAACGCCGCCGTCGGTGACCTGACACCACCCCAGGGCGGAGACGGCCTCCGTCTCGGGGATGACCGGGGCGCCGCCCACGGGCGATAGCCTCTCGCCATGGACGAGGTGGGCGGGCGGATCCGGTGGGCCAGGGAGGTCCAGCTGCCCCTCGCCGTCGCCGCCGCGCAGCTCCTCGCGTGGCCGCTCGGCCCCCTCGCGTTCGGCGCGGCCGTCGACGCCGGCCAGGCCTGGCGGCTCACGGCCCTCACCGCCGCCGTCGCCGTGGCGCTGAGCCTGCGCTCCGTCGCGCCCGTCCCGGCCTGGGCGGCGACCCTGGCCGCGGTGAGCTGCATCTCGCCCGCCGGGCTGCAGGACCAGGCGCTGATCGTGCCGTTCGGGGACCTGTTCGCCCTGTACGCGCTCGCCGCCCGCCGCACGCTGCGGGTCAGCGTCGCCTGCGCCGCCGCCGGCACCGTCGTGTCCACGCTCGCCGCCGACGTGCTCGTCCGCCCCGACCCGGCGACCGGGCGGGACACGCTCATCGGCTGGGACACACTCACCGGACCGCTCGGCGACGTGTTCGGCGGGGTGGACGCGATGACCGCCGCCGCCGACGCCCTGCTCACCGCGGCCGCGTACGCCGCCGTCGTCGTCTTCGGCCGCTCCCGCCGCCGCCGGACCGCCCGCAGCGAGGCGATCCGCGTCCACGTCGCCGCCGCGGCCGAGCACGAACGCGCCGCCGCCGCCCATGAACGCGAACGGCTCAGCCAGGAGCTCCACGACGTCTCCGCGCACCACCTCACCGCCGTGGTCGTCCAGCTCGCCGCCGCGCAACGGCTCGGCGACCCGGCGAGCGCCACCCAGGCCCTCGACGTGGCCCGCACCGCCGGCCGCGCCGCGTCGAGGTCCCTGCACCACCTGGTCGCCCTCGCCGGCCGCGCCGACCCGTCACGCCCGGCGGGCATCGCCGGCCTGCCGGACCTGGTCGCCGGCTTCGCCCGCCTCGGCCTGCGCCCGCAGCTGCACGTGGACCTGGCCCCGGACCTGCCCCCGGACCCGGCTGCGGGCACCGCTGCGGGCCTGCCTCCGGAGGTCGGTGGGGCGGTGCATCAGATCGTGCGGGAAGCGCTGACGAACGCGTTGCGGTATGCGCCGGGGGCACAGGTCTTCGTCCGGGTCGCCGGCACCGACGGTGTGGTGACCGTGACCGTCGACGACGACGGTGCCGGGGGTGCGAGTGGCTTCGACCTCGGGTCGGGCGCCGGTATCCCCGGCATGCGGGCCCGGGCCGCGCGCCTCGGCGGCACCGTCACAGCCGGGCCGGGGCCGTCCGGCGGCTGGTCCGTGCGCGCGGTCCTGCCCACCACGAACGGCGGTCCCGGCCCCGGCGCGGACGGCCCCGGCGTGGACGGCCCCGGCGCGGACGGGGGCGCCATCGCCGCGCCGGCGATGGTCGCACCGGCGCGGCGGCCGGGTGGGCGGGTGCTCGACGGGCTGCTGGTGCTCGTCGCGGCCGGGCTGCCCGTGTTCGCCGGCGCGGTCGCGTGGGCCGAGGAGGGCGCCGGGCCGCTGTTCGCGGGGGCCGGTGACGCGGGCATGACGGCACTGTTCCTGAGTGTCTACTGTGGAGCGTTGTGGTGGCGGCGCCGGGCGCCGGTCGTGGTCCTCGCGGTGATGCTGGCCGCCGTGCTCGCCGGTGGCGTCGTGGCGCGGCTGGTGCCTGGCGCGACAGGGTTCGGGGTCGTGGTGCCCCTCGCTCTCGGCGGGATCGTCGGCGCCGTTTACGCGGTCGGCCGGCACGAGCCCCGCCGTCCCGCCTTCGGCTGGCTCGCCGCGGTCGCCGCTGGTGCCGTGGGTGCCGTCGTGCTGGTCGTCAGGTTCGCGCGCCCCGCGGACCTCGGCGCCGGCGACGGGCCGCCGCAGCTGTGGCCGGCCGGCGTCGTGCTCGTCACCGGGCTGACCGGCGCCGCGCTGAGCCTGATCATCGTGCCGTGGTGGCTGGCGGGGCTGCTCGTCGCCCGGCACCAGGCCCGCGCGGACCGGCGGGACCGGGCCGCGCTGCGCGAGGTCGCCGACCGGGCCGTCCGCGCCGCCCGCGACGAGCGGGCCCGCATCGCCGACGGCCTGCGCGACCAGGTCCTGCGCCACACCTCGGCCCTGCTCGAGTCGGCCGGCGCCGGCGACGCGCCTGCCGCTGAGACGCGCGACGCGCCCGTCGCAGAGACTAACGGCGCGCCCGTCGCACAGTTGAACGGTGCGCCCATCGCACAGACGAACCCCACATTCGCCGCACAGACGAACGGCACAC
>NZ_JBVJIJ010000012.1:175479-298904 GCF_055586325.1 Dactylosporangium sp. NPDC051087
CTCGCCGCTGAGACGCGCGGCGCGCCTGCCGCTGAGACTGACGGCGCGCCCGTCGCTGAGACGACCGGTGCGCCCGTCGAACAGATGAACGGCGCATTCGCCGCACAGACGAACGGCACACTCGCCGCTGAGACGCGCGGCGCGCCTGCCGCTGAGACTGACGGCGCGCCCGTCGCTGAGACGACCGGTGCGCCCGTC
This sequence comes from Dactylosporangium sp. NPDC051087, assembly GCF_055586325.1. Classification (NCBI taxonomy): domain Bacteria; kingdom Bacillati; phylum Actinomycetota; class Actinomycetes; order Micromonosporales; family Micromonosporaceae; genus Dactylosporangium; species Dactylosporangium sp. NPDC051087. The sequence continues at coordinate 175,678 of NZ_JBVJIJ010000012.1, forward strand.
GAACAGATGAACGGCGCACTCGCCGCACAGACGAATTGTGCACTCGCCGCTGAGACGACCGGTGCACCTGTTGCAGAGACGACCGGTGCGCCCGTCGAACAGATGAACGGCGCACTCGCCGCACAGACGAACAGTGCGCCCGCCGCTGAGACGATCGCGGTGGCGCTCGGGCACGGCAGGGCCGCGCTCACCGCGATGCGGGAACTGCTCGCCGTGCTGCGGGTCGGTCCGGCTCCGCGCGCGGCGCAGCCGACTCTGGCCGGGCTGGCCGGGCTGGCCGGGCTGGCGGGGGTCGCCGTCGAGGTGCACGGCGCCGGGCCGGGGGTTCCCCTGGAGGTGCAGTTGTGCGCGTTCCGGCTGGTGGAGGCCGTCCTGCCGGTCGGTGGAGCGCCGCTGAGCGTGCGGGTCGAGCACGGGCCGGGTGCGCTGCGGCTGCGGGTGGAAGGGCTCGCCGGTCCGGTCCCGCGGCCGGTCCTGGCCGCCTTGCGCGAACGGGTCGACGCGGTCGGCGGCTCCGTCACCCCGGCCCGGGACACCGGCGAGGGCTGGCGGCTCGACGCGAGCCTGCCCACCATCGAACGGGACGTACAGGAGGCGCTGCGGTGATCAGGGTGCTGGTGGTCGACGACCAGCCGATGGTGCGGGCCGGGATCGCCGCCGTCGTGGACGCCGAGCCCGACCTGTCCGTGGTCGCGGTCGCCGCCGACGGGGGCGAGGCGGTCGCCGTCGCCCGCCGGGAGCGGCCCGACGTGGTGCTCATGGACATCCGCATGCCCGGCATGGACGGGCTGGCCGCGACGCGGCTGCTCACCGCAGGCGCGGAACCGTTGCGGGTGCTGGTGCTCACGACCTTCGGTCTCGACGAGTACGTGTACGCGGCGCTGCGCGCGGGTGCGTCCGGGTTCCTGCTCAAGGACGCCGACCCGCAGCGGGTCGTCGACGCGGTCCGGGTCGTCGCCGCCGGTGACTCGCTCATCGACCCGGCGCTGACGCGGCAGCTCATCGACGTGTTCGTCCGGGCGCCGGCGGTCGATCCGGCGGTCGCGGCCGGTCTCGCCGCGCTCACCGCCCGGGAGGTCGAGATCCTGCGCCGGGTGGCGAGGGGCCTGTCGAACGCGGAGATCGGCGCCGAGCTCGGCGTGCGGCCCGCGACGGTGAAGGCGCACATGAACGCGATCCTCGCCAAGCTCGACCTGCGCGACCGGGTGCAGGCGACGATCTTCGCGTACGACGCGGGCCTGGCCCGCCCGGGCACGTCTACACCCCAGGGTGGTGCCGGGAATCCGCCCCTGGCCTGACGAGCGCGGCGCCCGGCGGCCATAGCTTCGGATGTATGCGAACGAACTGGCGGCACGCGGGCGCGGTGCTCGTGATCGGGGGCGCGGCGGCGGTGGCGGTGCTGGTGCTGGCGGCAATGCTGTACTGGCAGCACGACGAGCGGCCGTGGCCGCTGCTGGTGTGGGCGGCCGTGAAAGGCCTGCTGTGGAGCAAGGGCGTGGTCAAGCTCGCGGTCGCGACGGGTCTCGGCGTGGTCATCGCCGTCCGGGCGGCGGCGCGGCGGCTCCGCCGGACACCGGCGGAGGACGCGTCACGGTGACGGAACAAGGCAGAGTGATGCGGACCCCGGAGGACGCGTCACGGTGAGCTTCCGGGACACGGCAGGGTCAGGCGGACCGCGGTGCCCTGGCCCTCGGTGCTGGTGACGGTGATGTCGCCGTGATGGGCTTCCATGATCGCCTTGACGATCGTCAGGCCGAGGCCGGCGCCCTGCGCGGCGAGGTGGTCGGCGGTGCTGCTGCGGTGGAAGCGGTCGAAGACGTGCGGCAGGTCCTCCGCGGGCACGCCGACGCCGGTGTCGACGATCGACAGCGTCGGCTGCGGCTCGGCGGTCGTGGTGACGGTGATGTGCCCGCCGGCGGGGGTGAACTTGACGGCGTTGAACAGCAGGTGGTCCAGGGCCTGCGCGAGGCGTTCCGGGTCGCCGGCCGCCGGCACCGGCCCGCGGGTCGTGGCGGTGAGCGTCAGCTGCTTGTGCTCGGCGATCGGCCGGGACGTGAGGCTCGCCTGGTATGCGAGCTCGGCGAGGTCGACCTCGGTGACGTCCAGCCGCAGCCCCGTCTCGTGCAGGCGGGCGACGAGCAGCAGGTCGTCGATGAGGCGCAGGAGCCGGTCGGCGTTGCGCTGCATGACGGCGAGGAACCGGCGCACGGTCTCCGGGTCGCTGGTCGCCTCGTCCTCGTCGAGGAGCACCTCGATGTAGCCGCGCACGGAGGCGAGCGGGGTGCGCAGCTCGTGGCTGACGCTGGCGAGGAACGAGTCCTTCAGCCGGTCGAGCTCGCGCAGCCGGTCCGCGGTGTTGCCGACGGTGCGGGCGTACCGCCGCAGCTCCAGATGCGCGGCGGCGTGCCGGGCGAGCGACCGCAGCGCGCGCCGCTGCTGCAGCGTGAGGTGCCGCGGCCGGCGGTCCATCACGCAGACCGTGCCGGCCGCGTGCCCGTCCTGCAGCAGCATCGGCGCGCCGGCGTAGAAGCGCACGCCGTGCTCGACGAGCGCCGGGCTGTCGGTGAACCTCGGGTCGGCCACGGTGTCGTCGATCTCCAGCAGCTGCCGGTCCTGCACGACGTACGTGCAGAAGGACTCCGCCCGCGAGGTCTCCTCCAGCTCCCACCCGACCCGCGCCTTGAACCACTGCCGGTCGGCGTCCACCATCGACACCATCGCGATCGGCGCGTCACAGATGTCGGCCGCGAGCACGGCGATGTCGTCGAAGTCGGTCTCCGCCCGCGTGTCGAGGATCCCGGTCTCGCTGAGCGCGATGAGGCGCTGCGACTCGTCGTCCGCGGTCAGCGGTTTCGTCACGACGGTGCTCCCTCGCGCTCGACCCCCTGAGCCGATCCTCGCACCGCGCCGGACCTCGGCGAGGCGTTTTCGCACCTCAGCGCCGTTGGCTAGTATCCTAGGACGGCGCAGTGGATGTGGCGCTGCGCACCACACCAGCAAACAGCGCGCCGAGGCGCGCGGCGGTCGTTCGCGGCCGGGACGGCCGCGGCCTACGGCCACCAGCAAACAGCGCGGCGGTTGTTCGCGGCCGGGACGGCCGCGGCCTACGGCCACTACCGGCGGCGGGAAAGGTCAGGCCCCCTCGGGGCCTGACCGGCGGCTGACGGGAGCAACGGAGGCAAAGCACGACGGACCCGAGCCAGGATCTGAAAGCAGTTGATCCTGACCCGGGTCCGTCGTGGGACTTCAGCTGTAGGCCTCGAACTCGTAGACGCGCGCGGCCGTGTTGGTGTTCTGCGTCGGAGTGATGATGTTCATGCGGATGTAGCGGGCGTTGACGTTCGTCGCCGTGGTGGTGACGTTGGCGGTGTTGGCGCGGACCTGGGCGGCGGTGGTCCAGTTCGTGCCGTCGGTGGACGTCTGCAGGTCGTAGTCGCGGGTGTTCCAGGCCGCGTCCTCACCGCCGGCGCCGGCGTGCCGGACCACGAGGGATCCGATGTGGACGGTGCTGCCGAGGTCGACCTGGAGGAACTTGTTCGTGCCCAGCGAGCACCACTTGTCGGAGTTGCCGCCGGAGACGCTGCCGTTGACCGCCTTCTCGGGGCCTTCGGTGCTGCCGCAGGACGAGTCGGCGGTGGCCGGCCTGCCCAGGGCGAGGTTGCCGGACGGGGTGCCGCCGCCGTAGACCTCGAACTCGTAGATGCGCGCGGCCGTGTTGCCGTCGTTGGCCGGGGTACCGATGTCGACCTTCACGTAGCGGGCGGTGCGTGCCGTGATCGAGTGCTGGGTACGGCTGGAGCGGTTGCCCGAGACGGACACGACCTGGCTCCAGGTGCTGCCGTCGGTGGACGTGGAGATGGTGAAGGCGCCCGTGTTCCAGCCGGTCGACTCGCCGCCGAGGCCCGCGTGCTTGAGCACGAAGGTGCTGACGGTCTGGTTGGAGCCGAGGTCGACCTGCAGGAAGCGCGGGGCGGTGCTGGTGCAGAACTTGCTGTTGTTGGCGAGGCTGCCGTCGACGGCCTTGGCGGCGGTCTCGGTGGTGCCGCAGGCGGCGGAGCCGGTCGCGGCCTTGTTCAGCGCCAGGTTGGTGCCCAGGTTGGCCGGGGTCGGCGGCTGGGTGGCGCCGTCGGTGAAGGACGGCGGGACCTGCCCGGCGCCGGTGCCCCACGACGACTCGCTGCCGCCCATCGTGTACTGCAGGGTGCCGCCGGCGGCGAGGTCGGGGTAGCGCAGGTAGTTGTTCGTGACGGCCGCGCCGTTACGGGTGAGGCTCTGGACGTACGCGGAGGACGAGCTGCCGCCGTTGATCTGGATGTTGCCGGCGGAGCGCTGGATGAGCACCGACGGGAACGTCGGGCCGTGGATGGCGAGGGTGTCCGCGCCGGGGGTGACCGGGTACATGCCCATCGCGGACCAGACGTACCAGGCGGACGTGGCGCCGAGGTCGTCGTTGCCGGGCAGGCCGCCGGCGCCGGTGGTGAACGACTCGGTCATGACCCGGCGGACGGCACTCGCCGTCTTCGCGGGGCGCTGCGCGAAGTTGTACGCCCACGGCACGTTGTGCTCGGGTTCGTTGCCGATGTAGAAGTACGGCCGGGAGAGACCGCCGTTGAGCTCGGTGAAGTGGTGGTCGAGGCGCTGCACCGCGGTGGTGGGGCCGCCCATGAGGTTGATGACGCCGCCGAGGTTGTAGGGGACCATCCAGGTGTACTGGGCGGCGTTGCCCTCGGTGAAGGGGCTCTCCTGCGCGGGGTTGAGCGGCCACGGCCAGGAGCCGTCGCTGTTGCGCGGGTGGATGTAGCCGGACTCGGTGTTGAAGGTGTTGCGCCAGTACTGGGCGCGGGTCATCGCCGAGTTGTAGGTGGTGGTGTCGCCGAGCGACTGGGCGAACTTGGCGACGGCGAAGTCCGACGCCGAGTATTCCATCGAGTCCGAGGGGGCGCCGGGGATGTACGTCTTTGACGCGTACTCCGACTGGCGGCCGCGGATCGGTGAGCCCTGCATGGCGCCGCCGGCGATGGCGTTCTTCATGAGCTGCAGCGCGGCGGCGGTGTCGAAGCTGCGGGCGCCGAACGCGTAGGCGCTGGACACGATGATCGGGCCCGGGTCGCCGGTCATGACGAAGTCCTCGTTGATCTGCTGCGACCACTTGGGCAGCAGGCCGCCCTGCTGGCCGTCCAGGACCATGGACTTCATGATGTCGCTGGCGACGTCGGGGGCGATGAACGCGATGAGCGCCGCCCACGAGCGGTAGATGTCCCAGCCGGAGTAGTTCTGGTAGACGGGGTGGCTGGCGGTGTGCACGGCGTTGTCGAAGCCGCGGTACTGGCCGTTGACGTCGCTGGCGATGTTCGGGTTGACCATGACGTGGTAGAGCGCGGTGTAGAACTTCTGCAGTTCCGTGGCGCTGCCGCCGGTGGCCTGGACGCGGTTGAGGGCGGTGTTCCAGGCGGCGTTGGCGTTGGCCCGGACGGTGTCGAACGCGCCGGTCTCGGCGTTGAGGTTGGCGGTGGCGTTGGCGACGCTCACGAACGACAGCGCGACGGTGGCGTTGACGGTCCGGTTGCTGCTGGTGTCCCAGGTGATGACCGCGCCGGTGTTGACGCCGCTGGTACTGGTGGATCCGTTGCTGATCGTGCCGCCGTTCCAGGTGCCGACGGAGGACGGGGCCCGGTCGAAGCGGATCGAGTAGTAGATCTGGTAGGTCTTGGACGAGCCGCAGAACCCGCCGGCGGTGACGCTGCCGGTGACGTTGCTGCCGGAGATGTTCACCGAGCCGCTGCGGTTGCCGGTGGCGGACCGGCTGGTGTTGATGAGCAGCCGCGCGGTGGTCGTGTTGGGGTAGGTGAGGCGCAGCGCGCCGGTGCGGGTGGTGGCGGACAGTTCGGCGTCGACGCCGTATTTGTCGAGCCGGTTCTTGTAGTAGCCGGCGGACGCCGACTCGTTGGTCTTCGTGTACGCGGACGCGTAGCTGGTCCACGCGGTGCCGGGCGAGGAGCCGAGCGCGCCGGTGATCGGCAGCAGCCCGAGGTCCTCGTTGTTGGCGCAGCCGGCCCCGTTGAAGTGGGTGAGGCTGAACTCCTCGATGGTGCGGTCCCGGTCGCGGTAGCCGGACGGCGACGCCGTCGGGGTGTCGGGGCTGAACTGGGTCATACCGAAGGGGACGGTGGCCCCGGGGAACGTGCTACCGCCGGCGCCGCCGCCGACAGGGTTGGGGGAGTTGCTGTCGTCGGTGCCGATCATCGGGTTGACGTATTGGGTCAGGTTGAGGTCGGCGGCCTGTGCCGGTGCTGCCGGTGCCAGCGCGACGAAGGCGCTGCCCAGCAGGGCTGCACCCGCACCGGCGAGCAGCCGGACCGTGCGTGATCGGGACATGGGTGGTCTCCCGTTCGTGGCGGTGAGGACGGGAGAGCGCTCTCGATGCCATTCATACCCACTGATCGACGTTCGGTCAAGATTTAGCAGAACTTGCTTCGGATGTTGACCTGTTATCGAACGTGCTCATTCCTGTGCGATCCGCATCAGGACGCCGCCGGACCGGTTTTCGTTTCCAGGGGGTGGGGCGGGGTAGCGGCAGGGGTGAGGCGACGGAGGGGGACCCCGGTGAAGGCAGTGGTGTGGCACGGGAAACGGGACGTGCGGGTCGAGACGGTGCCGGACCCGGTGGTCCAGGAGCCGAACGACATCGTCATCAAGGTGACGTCCAGCGGGATCTGCGGGTCCGACCTGCACCTGTACGAGGTGCTCGGGCCGTACATGAGCGAGGGCGACATCCTCGGGCACGAGCCGATGGGCGTGGTCGAGGAGGTCGGTGCCGACATCGCGCACCTGCGGGTGGGGGACCGGGTGGTGATCCCGTTCAACATCGCGTGCGGGCACTGCCTCATGTGCGCGCAGGGGCTCATGACGCAGTGCGAGACGACGCAGGTGCGCCAGGAGGGCAAGGGGGCGGCCCTGTTCGGGTACACGAGGCTGTACGGGCAGGTGCCCGGCGGGCAGGCGGAGTACCTGCGGGTGCCGCAGGCGCAGTTCGGGCCGGTCAAGGTGCCGGACGGGCCGCCGGACGACCGGTTCGTGTACCTGTCCGATGTGCTGCCGACGGCGTGGCAGGCGGTCGAGTACGCGGCGGTGCCGGACAACGGGACCGTGGCGGTGCTGGGGCTGGGGCCGATCGGGGACATGGCGACGCGGGTGGCGAAGCACCGCGGGCTGCGGGTCATCGGTGTCGACCTGGTCGCCGAGCGCCTTGACCGGGCGCGGGCCAACGGGGTCGAGGTGATCGACCTGACGCAGGTCGACGACGTCGCCGACGCGATCCGGGAGCTGACCGACGGGCGGGGCGCCGACTCGGTGGTCGACGCGGTGGGCATGGAGGCGCACGGGTCGCCGGCCGGGAAGCTGGCGCAGACGGTCGCCGGGTTCCTGCCGGACGCGGCCGCGGCGAAGCTCATCGACAAGGCCGGCGTCGACCGGCTCGCGGCGTTGCATCTCGCGATCGACGCGGTCCGCCGCGGCGGGACCGTCTCGTTGTCGGGCGTCTACGGGGGTACGGCGGACCCGCTGCCGATGATGGTGCTGTTCGACAAGCAGATCCAGCTGCGGATGGGGCAGGCGAACGTGAAACGGTGGGTGCCGGAGATCCTGCCGCTGCTGACCGGTGACGGTGACCCGCTCGGGGTCGAGTCGTTCGCGACGCACCGGCTGCCGATCGACGAGGCGCCGGTGGCGTACGAGAACTTCCAGCAGAAGAAGGACGGCACCGTCAAGGTCCTCCTGCGACCCTGACGATCAGGTCAGGCCCAGCGGTCAGGCGACGTCCATCACGCGGGTGGCGGCGCTGGCGAGGCCCTCGGGGCTGAGGACCTCGACCTGGTCGGCGAGGAAGACCTCGACCTGGCCGAGCTTGTCGCGGACCTCGACCAGGGGCACGCCCCGGTCGATGCCCATCGCGAAGCGTTCCGTGGTGGTCGGCATGCGGCAGGTGAGCTTGCTGCCGCGGCCCATCACCACGGTCCGCCGCGCCGGGCATTCGCGGACGGCCGAGGGTGCGCCGCGGCGGGTCGTGATGAGGCCTTCCTCCCGCAGGATCGCGAGAGCGCGGCGGATGGTCGTGAGGCTGACGGTGTACCGCTCGCAGAGCTCACGCTCGGCGGGCATGGGCTGGCCGGCCGGGTGGGTGCCGCGCTTGATCTCTTCGCGGAGGACGTCGGCGATCTGGTGGTACATGGCCGGGACGTGTCGCTGCACATTCACGGACCTCATCTTAGCGATATGTGGCCATAAGGCAACATCGGGTCGAGCGGTAGACTTCCGCGCCGTGACCGGACCTCTCGCACCGATCGACACGGCTGTCTCCCTGATGCACGAGGGGCGGTTCGTCGAGGCCGAAGACGTCATGGTGCGGGAGCTGCGGGCGGTCACCGTCCGGCACGGCCACGGCAGTCCGGCGTGGGCGTCCGCCCAGTGCGACCTCGGCAACATCCTGCTCAACTGCGAGCAGCCGGCGCGCGCGATCGACTGCTACCGGCAGGCGATCTCGGTGCCCGCGGTCGACCGCAAGGAGCACCTCACGTACCGGCTGAACCTGGGCCTGGCGCTGCGCATGGTCGGCCGCCTGGAGGAGGCGGAGCAGGAGCTGCGCCGCGGCGCGGAGGAGCGGCTGGCGTTCTACGGCCGCGACCACGCCGGCTACGCGTTCGGCCTGGAGCCCCTCGCGGACGTGCTGCTGCAGCGGGGCAACGTCCGGCAGGCGCGCGACGTGGTCGAGGAGACGGTCCGCAACCTGTGGGGCAACGGGCACGACCACCTCGCGTCCGCCCTGGCGTTGCGGGCCGAGGTCGTGCACGCGGGCGGGACCGGCGAGCCGCTGTTCCCCGGCCTGGACCAGCTGCCGGAGGAGACCGTGGGCGGGATCCTGTCCGCCGTCGGGCACCGGGAGGGCCTCGCCGACCCGGTCACGCGGCACGCTGTGCTCGCCGCGCTGGCCGCCGCCGTCGACGCCCGGCTCGGCCCCGACCATCCCACGACGCTCAGCACGCTCGCGGCGCTCGCCAACGCCGGGTACGACAGCGGCGACCAGACCGGACGCGTCGACGCGATCCGGCGGGTCCTCGCGTCCTACGACCGGCAGGGCCGCGCCGAGGACGCCCTGACCGCGGAGCTCGGCCTGGCCCTCGCGCACAGCGACGCCGGCGACCGGGACGCGTCGCTGCGCGCGTACGAGTCGGCGCACCGCCGGGCGACCGGCCTCGACCGGCCGGAGCTGACCAGTCAGGTGCTGCGCAACTGGGGCCTCGCGCTGCAGGACGCCGGCAGGACCGAGCAGGCGGAGCGGTGCCTCACCGGCGCGGTCGCCCAGGCGCAGCGCGGCGCCGACTTCGAGATCCTCGGCCGGGCCGGGATCGCCCTCGGCATCTTCCTGCAGCACCAGGACCGGCTGCCGCGGGCGCGGGAGGCCCTCGAGGCGGGCCTGGCGTCGCTGGCGCCCGCGCACCCGGACGCGATCAGCGGCCGCGGCCACCTCGGCGCCGTCCGGGAGGGCCGCAGCTGCGGCTGCGGGGACGTGCAGGGCGCGGTCGAGGAGGCGTTCCGCGAGTTCGTGACGAGCCGCCTGCCGCAGGACCTCCTGGAGCGGTTCGAGGCGCGGATCGTCGACGGGGACTGGCGGATGGACGTGCACCTGCGCCGCGAACCTGCCGAGGGTGAGCTGGAGCGGCTCAACGGCGTCGTGCAGGCCGCCCTCGCCGAGTTCCGGCACCGGGCCCTCGACAGGCGCTGACCGGCGCTGACCCCGATCCCTGGGTTGCGTGCAACCGATCCGGTGGCCGCCGCGCACCTAGTGGCGAGGAGGTGCGATGCCGAGCGGAGAGACCGAAGAGCAGCGCCAGTTCCGGGAGTACTTCACCGCCCGCCGGGACGCGGTGCGCAGGACCGCGTACCTGCTGTGCGGCGACTGGCACTGGGCCGACGACCTGACCCAGACGGCGTTCATGCGCCTCGCCGTGTCGTGGCGGAAGGTCCGTGACCGGGAGGCGCTCGACGGGTTCGTGCGGACCTGCCTGGTCCGCGCGTACCTGGCGGACGTGCGGCGGGTGTGGCGGCGGCGGGAACGCAGCGTCGCCGAGCCGCCGGACGTCGCCGGGCGGCCCGGCGGGGCGGAGGACAGCCCGGGCCGGATCGCGTTCACGGCCGCGCTGCGCCGGCTGCCGCCACGGCAGCGGGCGGTGCTGGTGTGCCGGTACTACCAGGACCTCGACGTCGCGGCGACCGCGGCGGTGCTGGGGTGCGCACAGGGGACGGTGAAGAGCCAGGCCGCGCGCGGGCTGGCGAAGCTGCGGGAGCTGCTGCAGGCCGACGGCGAGCTGGTGACGATGGAGGGGCTGCGATGAACCAGATCCGGGAACGGTTCGCCGAGACGGCCGGCGCCGCCGCGCCGCCGAGCCGGCTGACCGCCGACGCCGTCTACGCCGCCGCGTTCCAGCGCCGCCGGCGCCGCGCCGCCGCGTGGACGGCGTGCGGGGCCGGGGTCGTCGCGTTCGCCGTCGCCGCGGCCGCGGGACTGCTGCCGGCGGGGTCGGGCAGCCGGCCGGGGCACGACCCGGCACCGTCGCGGACGGTGGACGGCTGGTCCGCCGGCACCCGCGACGGCACGGTCCGCGCGGTGGCGGCCGCCGACGGTGAGCACCTGTACGCGACGGTGAACGTCTGCCGGGGCGACGGGACGCAGGACCGCGGCTGCACCGCCGACCTCGTCGGATCCGACGACGGCGGCCGCACCTGGACCGTGCGGTGGCAAGGCTTCACCGGCGAGCTGGCCGCGCCCGCGCCGGGGATGCTGCTGCGGACCGTCGAGCGGGAGAACACCGACCCGCGGGGGCCGAAGCTGCTGCACGTCCCGTGGGTCTCCCGCGACGGGGGCCGCGTCTGGACGGAGGTGGTGACCCTCGCCGGGCAGGCGCCGCGGGTCCCGGTCGGCGGGTGGCTGACGTGCGCGCCGCCGCGGACCCTCGACGACCCGTGCGCGCTGCTCGCCGTCGACCCGGTGGCCGCCCGCGCGAACCCGCTGGCGAACGTGCCGGACATCGACGTCAACGGGCCCGCCGGCGTGCCGGCCTCGGCCGGGCTGTGGGTCACCGGCTGGGAGCGCGGCGGCGCGCACCTGCCCGCCGTGGCCGTCAGCCACGACGGCGGCGTCACCTGGCAGACGCACGTGTTCGGCAAGGGCGAGGCCGACTACCCGGTCACCGAGGTGCTCGCGTACCCGGCGCCGGCCAGCGTCGACGGCGTCACCGGGTACATGATCGTCACCGTGGCGGACCCGGCGGTCACCACCAGCCCGGGGCCGACCACCCCGCCCGGTCAGGGGCGGAGGAACCTCGTCTACCGCACCGGCGACGGCGGGCAGTCCTGGCAGCGGGTCGCCGCGCAGTCGCTGCCGGACGTCGTGTACGAGGCCGGCGACGCCTACGTGGCGGCCGGCGGCGTCCATGTCGTGCTGACCGAGGAGGACCCGCCGCTGCGGTGGGTGGCCGGCGCTGACGGCGGGCAGACCTACCGCCGCACGGACCAGCCGGGCCTCGGCGGGTCGCTGAACATCACCGGCCGGGGCCGGGTCCTCACCGCCGGGCCGGGAGCGTACTTCGCCTTCGACAGCGATGCCCTGTACACGTCCACGGACGGGCTGCGGTGGACCAGGGTGGTGATCCAGGTGACCCGCTGAGCGTCCCCAGCCGGGGGTGAGTAGGGGTACTCAGCCGGGTTGGGTACGCGCCCCGATCCATCGCCGTCCGGCGATGCGAAGGATGGGCGCATGCGACGAACATTGACGATTGTGACAGCGGTGCTGGCCGGCGCGATGGCACTGGCCGGCACCGCGGCGGCGGCGCCGGAGCGGCGGGGGATTCCGGACCGCGTGATGCTGCAGCCGGCGGACCTCGGGGGCGCGGCGACCGGGCCGGTGGAGGCCGGGATGCCGCATCCGCTGCTGCCGCAGCCGTGCGCGGACACGCCCGTGCCGCAGCCGGTGGCCGCCCGGAGCCTCGCCGCCGACTACAGCCCCCGGCACCGGGTGTACGAGAACGTGGTCCGCTACCGTCCCGGCGGCGCGCAGGAGTACGTGAACGCGTTGAAGGAGCAGCTGCACCGGTGCCGGGCCGGTGGCGACGAGGCGGGCTTCGTCCCGGTCGCCGAGGACCACCTCGGGCCGGACACGGTGCTGTTCCTCGGCGCGTACGACGAGGGTGACCGCACGGTCGCGTACGTGGCCGCGGCGGTCGGCCGGTACGTGGTGGTCGTGATGGTCGCCGACCCGGTGCTCGGCGCGGGTGATCTCACGATGGCGAACACGTTCGCGTCGCGGGCGATGGTCCGGGCGGCCGCCGGCAAGTAGCTCAGGCGCGGAAGGTGGCGGCCGCCGACGGGGGAGGTCGCCACCTTCCGCGGGCAAGCCCGCCCGGCGCGGTCACCCCTGCCGGGTGGGGGCGCCGAGGCGGAACGCGGCGAAGGCGATGACCGCCAGGCAGGCGGCGAACACGACCAGGTCGGCCGGTGCGTGCGGGATGTCCTCGTGCAGCAGCAGCGCGCCGAGGACGACGGCGGTGATCGGGTTGGCGGTCAGGTCCGCCGGGTAGCCGGCGCCGATCGCGTCGTGCTGGAACGCGACCTGCACCAGGGCGATCCCGGCGACCGCCGCCGGCACCAGCACCACCACCGCCATCAGCACGTCCGGGTCGGTGAGCGCCCGGGCGCCGTCGGCCTGCACGGCCGCGGCGGCCGCGTCGACCAGGACCGCGGCCAGACCGGCGCAGACCCCGGCGACCAGCCCGTAGACGGTCGCGGTCGCCCGGGATCCGAGGCCGCGGGCGGCGGACAGCGCGGCGAGCGCTCCCACGGCGACGGCCGCCCCGGCCGCGGCGACGTGCCCGGCGCCGAGCCGGTCCGCGTCACCCGGGTCGCCGACGACTACGAAGAACACCGCGAGGCCGGCGACGATCAACGCGCAGGACCGCAGCTGGAACGCGGTCGGCGGGTGCCCGCCGAGCCGCCACGCGACGACCAGGGACACCGGCAGGGCGAGGACCAGGCACGGCTGGACGAGCACGACCGGCCCGGTCGCCAGGGCCGTCACGTGCAACGTGACCGCGAGGACGTCCAGGCCGAGCCCGGCCAGCCAGTGCCGGTCCCGGGCGAGGCGCAGCACCTTGCGCGGACCACCACCGCCGGGGGCCGGCGCCGACGCGGCCTGGTGCTCGACGGCGGTGGCCGCCCCGTAGGCGCACGCGGCGAGGACCGCGCACGGCACCGCGACCAGCAGCACGGGCGGGCCGCTCAGAGGGTGACGATGATGCCGATGCTCACCCGGGGCCGGCGTAGGAGCCGGTTGAACCAGTTGCCGATCCGGGAGGAGATGTACCGCCGGCCGATCGCCGCGCGGACCCGGGCGACGCCGTCGGGGTCCTCGACGAGCCGGGCGGTCCCCTCGAACGACGGCGCACCTTCCGGCACCCGGCCGCGGATGTCGCTCGGCGCGAGCACGACCCGGCCGCTGTTGCGCAGGCGCTTCACCTTCCCCGAGTGGGGCTCGGTGAGGATCAGGACCTCCCCGCCGTCGACGACGTGCCACACGGCCGTGGACACGGCGCGGCCGTCCTTGCGGAACGTGGTGAGGCTGACCTGCTTGCGCCGGCCCAGGATCTCGAGGCTGCTGCTCATCGCTCCATCATCGCTCTTGGACGGGCCGCAGCCACGGCTGGACGCGCAGCAGGTCGAAGCCGATGGCGTGCAGCTGCTCGTACAGCCGCGGGGTGAGCATCAGCAGCTCGACGGTGAACACGTCGTCGCCGCCGACGCTCCAGATCCCGTTGGCCGGGTCCGTCATCAGCGGGTCCAGGCCGGCGCTCACCTGTTCGCGGAGCTGCTCCTGCCGGGCGATGCTGGGCCTGCCGGGCGCGGCGACGACGCACAGGTTGCCGTCGTACAGCTTGCGCAGCTGCTGCTCCTCCTTCGCCGGGTCACCCGCGACGACCTCCACGACCATCACGTCCGGCGGCTGCGGCCCGGTCGTGGCCCCGGTCGGCGCGCCGTGCGGGTAGGCGACGCGCAGCGGCCGGAACCGGTCCGGGTGCTGCTCGTAGATGTAGCGGTGCATGGCGTTGCCGTCGACGCCGGAGGTCGGCCGCCAGCCGCCCTTCGGCGCGGGGCACGGCACGGTGTCGTCGGTCGCCGGCAGTGGCTCGGGCAGCGGCGGGCCCTGCTCGGTCACCTGCAGCACCCCACCCTTCCAGGTGCCGCGCAGGCGGGCCTGGCCGACGGTGACGCCGAGGACGACGCCGCGCTCGGTGAGCTTCGCCGGGTCGACGCCGGTGACGTCGACGCCGACCGAGCAGCTGGGCGGCTGGTCGCCGACCGTGCCGATCGCGGGGACGGGCGCCGGCGCGCACAACCGGGCCGGCTTCCCCGATGCGATGAGGACCCGGCCGCTGGCCTCGACGACGTCGCCGTCGTCGACGACGAGCGAGGCCGGATCGGCGGGCTGCGTCGCCCGTGGCGCGGGAGCCGCCTCGTGGGGGGCGGTGGACGGGCTGTCCGCCAGCGCCACCACCGCTACCAGCGCCACCAGGGTGCCGACCCCGGCGAGGGCGACCACGAGCCACCTGCGTCCGTCGTTGCTCATACCTTTTCAGACGCTCCCGGCATCCCGGAGGTTCCACCGCGGATCGTGGCGAAGGCGTGGGCGGCGTTGGGGTAGCGGGCGGCGTGCGTGGCGGGGTGGAGCTTCTCGCCGGCGGCGGCCCACGCCCGGGGATGGCGGCGCATGTCGTCGACGGTGCGCGCGACCGGCCGCCGGTCCAGCAGGGCGAGCAGCGTGCGGCGCAGCGGCCGGGGCACCGTCGCCAGCCGCGGCCGGTCGGCGATCGAGCCGGTGCCGCCGGAGCGCACGATGAGGACCCGCAGCACGTCGGTCGCGCTGTCCACGTAGGGCTCGGCCCGGCCGGCGGTGGCGGGCTCGTCGAGGAGCCAGGCGAGCAGGTGCGCCTTCGCCTCCCGGCCGGGGACCCGCGCGGGCAGCCACGCCAGATCGTGCCGTGCCTGGGCGGCCAGCAACGCGCGCAGCTCAGCGGCGCCGGCCGCCGACAGCACGCCCGGCAGGGCGAGCATCGCGATCAGCTGCGCGGTCACCGGCCCTCCCTCACGTCGGCCTGCACGTCGGGTGGGGCCGGGAAGCGGGCGCGCTGAGCGGTCGTTCCGGATTTACCGGCTACGAAGAGAAGGAAGCACGCCCGAGGAGCCGGCCCCACCTGGACGACAGTACCTGCAGTCCGCCAGGCCGGTGGGCGTGACCTTGGAGACTTCGACACGTCACGGGCGGGCCGAAGTCTCCGAGGGTCAGACCACGCGGGACGGCACCCTGAGCGGGGCGGGGGCCGGGGTGACAGCGGGGCGGCCCGGCCACCACAGCTTCGGGCCGACGTCGATCGCCAGGGCCGGGACCAGCAGCGTGCGGACCACGAACGTGTCCAGCAGCACCCCGACCGCGACGATCACACCCATCTGGATCGCCGCGACGAACGGCAGCACCACCAGGACCCCGAACGTGCCCGCGAGGACCAGGCCGGCGCTGGTGATGACGCCGCCGGTGGCCGTGAGGGCGGTGAGCATCCCGTCGCGGTTGCCGCGCGCCGCGACCTCCTCCCGGGCCCTGGTCATCAGGAAGATCGTGTAGTCGACGCCGAGCGTGACCAGGAACAGCCACCCGTACAGCGGCATGGCCTGCATGATGTTCGGGTGCCCGATCGCGGTGAAGATCAGGCCGGACAGGCCCATCGCCGCGATGTAGGACACCGCGACGCTCGCGGCGAGCAGCAGCGGCGCGACGAGCGCCCGCAGCAGCAGGATCAGCACGACGAGCACCACCAGCAGGATCATCGGCATGACGACCGCGTTGTCGCGTTCCGAGGCGCGGGCCACGTCGACGAGGGTCGCCGTCTGCCCGCCGACGAGCGCGTCGGCGCCCGGCACCGCGTGCACCGCGGCCCGCAGCCGGTCGATGGTCGCCTTCGCCGCCCCGGACTCGGGCGGGTCGGTGAGCGTCGCGGCGATGCGCGCCCAGCGGCCGTCGGCGGAGCGTGCCGCCGCCGTCGCGTCCGCCACCCCGCTGACGCCCTTGGCCGCCGCCACCACGTCGTCCACTGTGGACGCCGCCGCGACGATCGTCGCGGGTGCCGAGGTACCGCCGGGGTAGTGCCGCTCGATGAGCTGCTGCCCGAGCACGGAGCCGACCTCGCCGGTGTACATCTGCGCCGAGCTCTGGCCGAGCCGCAGCCCGGACACGCCCAGGCCGAGCAGGACGAGCACCACGGCGGTCGCCGTCCACAGCGCCCGCGGCCGGCGGCCGACGAACTCGGCGACCCGCTGCCAGCCGCCGCGGCGGACGGTGACGGCGCCGCCGAAACGGGGCACGAACGGCCAGAACACCCAGCGGCCGAGCAGCACCAGGATCGCCGGCAGCAGCGTCGTCATCACCGCCAGGGACACGACGATGCCGACCGCGGCGATCGGCCCGAAGCTGCGCATGTCGTTCATCTGCGCGGCGAGCAGGCACAGCACGCCGATCGTCACGGTCGCCGCCGAGGCGAGGATCGCGGGGAACGAGCGGCGCACCGCGACCGTCATCGCCGTCGTGCGGTCCTCGTGCCGGTGCAGCTCTTCCCGGTACCGGGCGAT
Source organism: Dactylosporangium sp. NPDC051087 (assembly GCF_055586325.1). NCBI lineage: Bacteria > Bacillati > Actinomycetota > Actinomycetes > Micromonosporales > Micromonosporaceae > Dactylosporangium > Dactylosporangium sp. NPDC051087. The sequence goes on from NZ_JBVJIJ010000012.1 coordinate 192,400, forward strand.
GAGCAGCAGCGCGTAGTCGGTGCCCGCGCCGAAGACCAGCACCGTCATGATCGTGGTGATGTCAGGGGTGACGGTCACGTCGAGGTGCCGGCCCATGAGGTAGACGATCGCCGAGGTGAACTGGCTCGCCGCCGCCGCCGAGACCAGCGGGATGATCCAGAGCACCGGGCTGCGGTAGGTGAGCAGCAGCAGCACCGCGACGATGCCGGCCGCGGCGAGGAACAGGGTCGTGTCGACGTCCTCGCCGATCTCGTCGACGTCGGCGAGCGCGCCGGCCTCGCCGGTGACCGCGGTCCGCAGCCCGGCGGGCGCGTCGGCGAGGGCCGCCTTGATCTGCTTGACCGCGGCCTTGTCCGGCACGGGGAACGCGACCAGCAGCGCCTGCCCGTCCCGGCTCGCGGTGACCGGCCCGGCCGCGCCGCCGACGGCGACGGCACCGAACTCGGCCAGGTCGGCGTCCACGGCCGCCCGGTCGGCGTCGGTGACCCCGCCGTCGCGGACGTAGACGACGACGGCCGAGGGGGTGCCGGTGCCGGGGAACGCCTCGCGCTCCCGCAGCAGCTCCCGGGTCGCCTCCGCGTGCTGCGGCAGGACCAGCGCCGGGTCCGTCGACGTGACCTCGCCGAGCTTGCCGGCCAGGGGCAGGAGCAGGAACCCGGCGACGAGCCACAGCGCGAGGACCGCGACCGAGCGTCTCATTCGACGGTCCGCAGGATCGTCTCGATCGACGCGGTGCGGGTGCGCAGGTCCGCCACGTCGGTCGCGATGCGCTGCTGGGCGTCCATCGAGGTCTCCGCCAGCTTCTCGTACCGGCTGACCAGCTGCCGCAGGTCGTCCTGCTGGATACCGGTGACCTTGAGCTTGCGGTACTCCAGCCAGCTGGCGACGCTGAAGCCGAACAGGAACAGCACGGCCAGCAGCATGCCGAGGAAGGCCACGCTCTCGGGCCAGGTGATCGCGTCTTCCGCGCTCAGATACATCAGGACCGCTCCTTGCGGGTGGGACCCTTGTCGGGGTCCGTGAGGGTTTCGGCCGCCGCGGCCAGGGTGGCGGCGGTCAGGTGCAGGTCGAAGTCCGCGACCTCGTAGTACTTCATCGCCTTGCCGTCCTCGGAGAGCTCGAGGCTGCCGATGATCAGCCCGGCGGCCTCGAGGCGCTGGAGGTGCATGTGCAGCAGGGGACGGCTGACGCCGATCTCCCGGGCGAGTCGGCTCACGTAGTCACGGCCGCCGGCTAGCTTCGCGACGATGCGCAGTCGCAGCGGGTTGGAGAGGGCTGCCAGCATCTCGACCAGGTCGTCGCCGGTTGGCGGACTCGCCGTCATGATGCTCCTTCATATGTAAGAACTTCCTTACAGGTGAAAACGCTAGCACCCGCCGGGGAGTCGTCACGTCAGGGCTTTCCCTGAGGTGACACCCCGACGGGTGCTGTTCGTCGATGGCCGGCGTCAATGCCGGTGTTGATTGCCGGTGCGGTCAGGCCTGGCGGTTGAACAGGCGCCTGGACCACAGGTAGCCGCCGAGCGCGATCGCCGCGCACCAGGCCAGGGCGACCCAGGCGGTGCCGCCGAGCGGCTCGTCCATCAGCAGGCCGCGGAGGGTCTCGATGATCGGGGTGAAGGGCTGGTGCTCGGCGAACCAGCGCAGCCCGGCGGGCATCGAGTCGGTGGGGACGAACCCGCTGCCGAGGAACGGCAGCAGCACGAGCGGCATCGGCAGGTTGCTCGCCGTCTCGACGCTCTTGCTGACCTGGCCGAGCGCGACGGCCAGCCACACGAGCGCGAACGTCACCGCGAGGAGGAACCCGGCAGTGGCCAGCCATCCGGCGACCCCGGCGGTGGGCCGGAAGCCGACGAGCACCGCCACGCCGATGACGACGGCCAGGCTGATCGCGGCCTGGATGACGCTGCCGAGGACGTGACCGGTCAGGACGGAGACCCGGGCGATGCGCATGGTCCGGAAGCGGTTGACGATGCCCTCGGTCATGTCCATGGCGATGGAGATGGCGGTGCCCTGTACCGTCGCCGCGACCGTCATCAGGATGATCGCCGGCGACACGTAGTCGGCGTAGACGGCCCGCGCCGCGGCCGCGTTGCCGGTGCCGGCCCCGAGCCCGGCGCCGAGGGTGCCGCCGAGCACGTAGACGAACAGCAGCAGGAAGACGACCGGCATCGCGACGAGCATCACGGTCATCGACGGGTAACGGATCATGCGCTTGAGGTTGCGGCGCAGCATCGTCGCCGAGTCGCGCAACGGCCGCTGCCGGGGCAGCGCGAGCGTGGTGCTCATCGTCCGGCCTTTCCGGTGATCGCCAGGAACACGTCGTCGAGGTCCGGCGTGTGTACGGACAGCTCCTCGACCTGCACGGCCCGGTCGTCGAGCCGGTCGAGGAGGGCCTTGAGCTCGCGCGGGCTGCCGTCGCTGGGCACCCGCAGGGTGAGCGCGTCGGTGTCCCGGGTCGCCCGGGCGAGGGCCCGCATCGCCGTGTCGAGGCCGTCGGCGTCGGTGAACCGCAGCCGGACGTGACCGCCGGGGATACGGCGCTTCAGCTCCTCCGCGGTGCCCTCGGCGACGACCCGGCCGTGGTCGAGCACCGCGATCCGGTCGGCGAGCTCGTCGGCCTCCTCCAGGTACTGCGTGGTGAGGAAGATGGTGGTGCCGGCGGCGACCAGGTCCCGCACGATCTGCCACATGTCGCGGCGGCTGCGCGGGTCCAGGCCGGTCGTCGGCTCGTCCAGGAAGATCACCCGCGGGCTGCCGACCAGGGTCATCGCCAGGTCGAGCCGCCGCCGCATGCCGCCGGAGTACGTCGAGGCCGGCTTCGCCGCCGCGTCGGTCAGGTCGAACCGCGCGAGCAGCCCGGCGACGGTCTTCCGGCCGTCGGTGCGGGGCAGGTGGTGCAGGTCCGCCATCAGCCGCAGGTTCTCCTCGCCGGTGAGCAGGTTGTCCACCGCGGAGAACTGGCCGGTGACCCCGATCGCGGCGCGGACCGCGTCCGGCTCGCGGGCGACGTCGTGCCCGGCGACGCGGACGTCCCCGGCGTCGGCGCGCAGCAGCGTCGACAGGATCTTCACCGTGGTGGTCTTGCCGGCGCCGTTCGCGCCCAGCAGCGAGAAGACCGTCCCGCTCGGCACCCGCAGGTCCAGGCCGTCGAGGACGACCTGACCGCCGAACGACTTGCGCAGGCCGGTCACGTCGATCGTCATTTCACGCCCTTCTGTGCGTCCTTCTGTCCGTCCGGGTGGGCTTCCTGGTGGGCCGCGCGGCGGATGGTGATGTCGCCGTACGAGGTCCGGGCGCGCACCTCGACCGTCTCGTCGGACTCGCCGGGGCGGCTGGCGTTGTCCAGCTGGTTGCGCACGTGCCCGAACCCGGTGTGCACCTCCAGCCAGGCGGCGGTGCCGGCGGCGACGCCGACGTCCAGGTCCCCGTTCGCGGTGGCGAGGACGACGGAACCCCGCACGATCTCGCCGACGCGGATCTCGCCGTTGGAGGACTTCGCGTCGATCCCGGCGCCGGCCCGCCCGATGGCGATCTCCCCGTTGGCGTTGCGGATCCGTACGTCACCGTCGGCCGCGTCGAGCGAGGTGTCGCCGTTGGAGTTCTTGACCACGACGCTGCCCCGGACCTCGCCCAGCCGGACCTTGCCGGTGCCGGTGGACACCTCCGCGTCGCCGGCGGAGACGCCCTCGACGGTGACGTGCCCGGCGCCCGTGTCCACGCGCAGCGCCCCGGTCCCGTCCAGGGCGACGTTGCCGGCGGCGGTCTTGATCCTGCAGTCGCCGAGCCGGCCGGTGCCGCGGACGCCGCCCAGCTGCTGGTCGGTGGTCAGGTGCGAGCCGCTGGGCAGCTCGATGGTCACGTCGACCGACCTGGTCTTGCGGGAGAAGTCGAACAGCCGCCCCCGCGGGCCGGTCACCCGCAGGACGCCGTCGGTGTGGTCGACGCGGACCTGCTTCGCGGCCTGCACGTCGGACTCGTCGGTCTCCTCGCTGGGGCGGACCTCGACGACGGTGTCGGTCCGGTCGCCCGCCGCGATCCAGACATTGCCGACGCCGAGCTCTACATTGACACTGATCGATTTCGGAGTGTCGAAAACTGGCATGGTGGTCCCCGAATCTTGAGTGGGTGGGCCTTCCGGCCCTGGTGGGTGGCTGCTGGGTGCGGCCTTCCGGGTGGCTAGCGCACCCAGCCGGTGAAGGCCTGCCTGCCGCGTTTCGCGTGCGTGGTGGCGCCGGGGTCGTGGGTCTCGCGCTGCAGCGCGGCGGCCGCCGCGCGGCTGAGCCAGGCGTTGACCGAGCGGCCCTCCTTGGCGGCGGCCTCCTCGATCGCCGCCTTGAGCTGCTCGGGCAGGCGGACGTTGATCCGCGCGGCCGGGCCGTCCTCCGGGAACTGGTCGGCCGGGCCCTCGCCCCCGCGCACCGGCTCCGCCGCGGCCGGCTGCTCGCCCTGGGGCGCGGTCACGACGAAGCTCGGGTCGCGGCCGCGCAGGCGCAGCTCGACCGAGCCCGGGGCCAGGTCGCGGGTGATCTCGTCGGCGGCGGCGGACAGCGCTTCGAGCAGCGTCATCCGGATCGCGGACTCCAGAGGTCCGGTCAGGCGCTCGACCAGTGCACGCGACTCCTCGCCGCCCGCTTCGGCGAGGGTGGCGAACTCCCGCCCGAGGTTGCTCACATACGAGGTCAAGTCCATGGCACCAGCATGGCACGCGATTGGCACCTTGTGAAGCCTTGCTGGCACATCAGTGTGCCAAAGTGGCACACGCGCTGGTGTCGGCTACGTGAGCAGGGCGGCTTCGGTCAGTACCAGCGCCATCGCGGACTCGGCGGCGCCGATGGCGGGACCGCTGGAGCCGAGGGCGGCGGGGACGACCGGGGGCAGGTCGTCACGGCGCCAGGCCATCGCGCCGCCGGCGACGCCCGCGTGCAGGGCCGGCCCGGCCACGTCGAGGAGGTCGACGCCCAGGCCGCCGAGGGTGACGACGGCCGGGTCGACGGCGTTGAGCAGCGCGCCGATGCCCCGGCCCAGCGCAGCCGCGACGCTCCGGCAGGCGGCGCCCGCGTCCGGGTCGCCGTCACGGGCGGCGGCGATCGTCCGCTCCGCGAACGCCCGCGGGTCCGCCGGGGCCCGCACGCCCAGGTGCCGGGCCATGGCACGGCCGTCGACGTCGAGGTCCCAGCAGCCGTACGCGCCGCACGGGCACCGCCGCGCCGGGTCGCCGAACGGCAGGTGCCCGAACTCGCCACCCGCGCCCGCCGTGCCCAGCACCGGCCGGCCGTCGACGATGAGCACACCGCCGACCCCGACCTCGACCGTCAGGTGCAGCGCCACGTCGATGCCGCTCGCGGCACCGCGCAACGCCTCGGCCACCCCGGCCAGCGACGCGTCGTTGCCGACCGTGATGGGCAGCGGCGTCAGGACGCTGAGGTCGACGCCGCGCCAGCGCAGGCTCGTCGCCTCGACCAGCGTGCGACCGTGGACGGTGCCGGGCACCGCGACCCCGACCGCCCGCAGCCGGGGCCCGGCGATCCGGTCGAGCGCGTCCCGTACCAGCGGAAGGACGGCGTCGGCGGGCTGGCCCAGGTGCCGGTGGGCGGGCGCCTCGGCGAGCACGCCACCGATGGCCGCGGTCGTCACCGTCCAGGTCGCATGGCTGATGTCGACGACGGCGACGAGCGGCCCGTCCGGGTGCGGGACCAGCGTCGCCGTCGGCCGGCCACGCCCTCCGGTCTGCGGCGCGGGCGCCTCCGCGAGCAGTCGCGCCGCCCGCAACCGGCCCATGATCCCGGCCGCCGACCCGCTGCTGAGCCCCAGCCGCGCCGCCGCCTCCGCCCGCGTGATCCCCGGCGTCCGGTGCGCACACCGCAGCATCGCCAGCGCCCCCTGCGCCCGCAACGTCTCCGCGCGATGGTCCATCGGTGCAGATCCTGCCTGTCGTACAATATGCTCGCTGGACGAGTTTAAAGGAGGCGCCATGTCGGTGCTCGGCGTGCTGGCCGGAATCCTGACCACGGGGTGCTGGCTGCCGCAGCTCGCCCGGTCCTGGAAAACCAGATCGGTCGGCGACATCTCGTGGGTGTACCTGCTGGCCCTCGCATCGGGTGTCGTGCTCTGGGTGGTGTACGGCGCGACCCAGGGCGACCTGCCCATCGTGCTCACCAACGCGGCGACCGGGACTGCGCTGGTCGCCCTCGCCGTGATGAAGGCCCGCTACCGCCGGGGCGCGCCCGTTTCCCGGCCCGGCAGCCTGGCATGACCTCGGCTCGGAGGTTTTCGTGACCCGTCTCGGACGCTTTTCGTGACCCGTCTTGGAGGTTTCTCGTGATTCCGGTGAAGGCTGTGTTGCTGGACATGGACGGCACGCTCGTCGACTCCGACGCCGCCGTCGAACGCGCCTGGCACCGCTGGGCCGCTGAGCACTCGGTCCCGATCGAGGTCCTCGCCCCGATGCTGCACGGCAACCCGGCCGCGACCACGATCCGCGTCGTCCGCCCCGACCTCGACGACGCGGCCGTCGCGGTGGCCGCCCAGCGGAACCTGGACCTGCAGTACGACGACCTCTCCGACGTCGTCGCCACGCCCGGCGCGGCCCGGCTGCTGCAGACCCTGGACGAGCTCGCCCTGCCATGGGCGGTGGTGACCAGCGCGGACCGCCGGCTCGCCACGGTCCGGCTGCACGCGGCGGGTCTCGCCGCCACCCGCCTCGTCACCGTCGAGGACACGCTGCGCGGCAAGCCCGACCCTGCCCCGTACCTGGCCGGCGCCTCCCTGCTCGGCGTCGACCCGAAGGACTGCCTCGTCGTCGAGGACTCCCAGCCGGGCATCGACGCCGGCCACGCCGCCGGGATGCGCGTGGCGGCGCTGCGTGGCCTCTCCGCCGACCTGGAGATCCGCGACCTCGCCGACCTCGCCGACCGCCTCACCCACTGACCCTCCAGCCCGCGCTTGCCCTCTCCGCGCCTGTCGGCCGTCAGGCCGCCGTTTCCTCGCAGCAGCTCGGTCGCGCGGCGAACAGGTCGGCCCCGCCCTGTCTGACAGCCGGGCCGCGACCTGTTCATCCACCTGCTTGTCCCGTTCCTCTCGGCGGCGATCTGCTCATGTGGCGGCCCGTGCACCTGCCTGCCCCGGACCGCCACCTGCTCCGGCGTGTACCTGCCTGCCCCGGACCGCCACCTGCTCCGGCGTGTACCTGCTCGCTCCGGACCGCCACCTGTTCCGGCGTGTCCAGCTGCTCGCTCCGGACCGCCGCCTGTTCCGGCGTGTCCAGCTGCTCGCTCCGAACCGTCGCCTGTTCCGGCGTGTCCAGCTGCTCGCTCCGAACCGCCACTTGCTCCGGCGTGCGTAGCGCCAACTCGAAAGGCGCCTGCCCCATCTGCCAAGGCCTCGGCACCATCCACACCGACCTCGCCGAGCTGCTCGCTCCGGACCGCCGCCATCGGCCTCGGCTACCTCACCCTCGACCGCGACACCAGCACCTGTTCCGGCGTGTACCTGCTCGCTCCGGCCCCTCGTGTCCGCGGGCGGCTACACCTGCTCGTGCACCGGGCCGCTGCGCAGGGTCCGCAAGGTCGGCACCGCGCTCGCCGAGACCGCGAGCAGCAGGCACAGCCCGACGACCCCGCCGACCACGGACCACGGCACCACCAGGTCGACCGGGGCGCCGACCTGCTCGGCCAGCCCTGCCCTGATGCTCAGCAGCGCGAAGAACGCGACGCCACCGCCGAGCACCGCGCCGATCAGCACCACGAGCGCCGACTCGGCCGTGACGAGCCGCAGCACCTGCCGGCGCGTCGCCCCCGCCAGCCGCACCGCCCGCAGGTCGGCCGCCCGGCCCGAGGCCGCCATGAGCAGGGTGTTGGCGACGGCGATCGCACCGTACCCAGCCGACACGGCGATCAGCAGCACCGTGAACATCCACACCAGCCGGTCCTCGGCGCTGTCCTGCTCGGCCGCCCACGTGCCCACGTCGACGAGCCTCGCCCCGGACCCCGCCGGCACCTCGACCCGGTCCCGGACGAACACCGCCGATGTCAGCGCCGACGGGTCATGCGCCCGCACGACGCCGCGAGGCAGGATCATGTCACCGGGGATCGAGCCGTCGGAGATCACGGCAACGACCCGCAGCGACACCACCGTCCCGTCGGCGAACATCACCGGGTACACCGCCGGAACCCCACCCTGCACCCCGCCGTGCGCAGGCCCGGACGCGGTCGCCGCCGCGGAGCCCGGCCCGGCCACGGCACCCGGCGGAGAAGCGGAGCCCGCCACCGTCGAGCCGGCGGTGCCCGGCGCTGAACCGGTCGCGTTCGTGCTTGCGGTGCCGGTCGTGGTCGTGCCGGCGGTGCCCGGCGCTGAGCCCGTCGAGGCCGCGCCGCTCGGTGGGCCGGCAGAACCCGTCCCGGCCGCAGGGCCTGGACCGGGCGTGGAGCCATTTCCCGAAGCCGAGCCTGGACCGGGCGTGGAGCCTTGCCCGGACGCCGAGCCTGGACCGGGTGTGGAGCCATTCCCGGACGCGGGGCCCTGCCCGGACGCCGAGGCCGCCGCCGAAACGGTGAGCGCGACCGTGTCATCCCCGCGCAGGTCGGCGAGCGCGCCGCTGAGCACCTCGAGGCGCCGGTTGACCGCGGCGAACGCGGCCGGATCCACCCCGAACGCGGTCCGTGTCACCTGCTCCCCGGCCGGATCCTGCCCGGACGGCACGAACACCGTCGCCGGCAGCACCTCCGCGCCCGGCACCGCCGCCACCGCGGCGTCCGACAGGCCCGGGGCCCGGTCCGGCGCGACGACCCAGCCCGCGTCCACCCTGGCGGAGCGTCCCGCCGCGTACGCCCCGGTCGACGTGCGGACCATGCCGGACACCAGGACCGCGAACGCGACCGTCAGCAGCACCGGCGCCGCGGTGGACGCCGTGCGCCGGGCCGCGGTCAGCGCGCTGCCCCGGACCAGCATGCCGATGGCGCCACCCCGCGACGGCAGCGGCGAGCGCAGCAGCCGGACCACCGGACCGACCACCGCCGGTGCCAGGACGGCCACGCCGCTGACGAGGGCCATCATGCTGTACAGCGCGAAGGTCGCCGAATGCTGCGCGTCACCGGACGTCGCGGTGCCCACGGCGAGCGCGGCGCCCCCGGCGAACAGCACGAGTCCGGTGACCCAGCGGGCAGGACCCATCGGCCGCTGCTCGACCGCCGCCTCCCGCAACGCCTCGACCGGCCGCACCCTGGCCGCGCGCCGCGCCGCCGACCAGGCGCCGATCAGCGCCACGACCGGACCGGCGGTGAGTGCCACGAGGACCGGCCAGAGCACGAACCGCACCCTGAACGTCGCCGGCTCGAACCCCGCCTCGACCAGCGCCCAGCCCAGCGGTGTCGCGCAGGCGGCCCCGGCGAGCAGCCCGACGACGGATCCCGCGGCGCCGACGGCGACGGCCTCGCCCTGCACCGTCCGCCGGATCTGGCGGGGCGTGGCACCGACGGCGCGCAGCAGCCCGAACTCCCGCCGCCGCTGCGCCACCGCGAACGCGAACGTCGACGCCACCACGAACACCGTGACGAACCCGGACAGCGCTGCCACCGCCGTCAGCACCTGCATCCCGATCCACCGCATGCGGGCGTCGTCACGCGGCTCCAGCGCGCCGCGCTCGTCGCCGGTCAGGACCCGGGCACCGCCGCCGGCGACGGTCTGCGCCGCTTCCGCCACCGCCGCGGGGTCTGCGCCGGGCCGCAGCACGAGCCCGATGGTGTCGACGCCGGGGGCGAGCGCCGCCGCGACCTCGTCCGTGACGTGGAAGCCGGGCGCGTCGACGGTGCCGCTCACCGTGTACGGCGCGGGCCCCGACGCCGTCAGCAACATCACCGTGTCGCCGGGCGACAGGCCCAGTCCACGGTCGACGACGACCTGCCCGGCGGCGGTCGGCGCCGCACCCGCCGTCAGGCGCAGCCCGCCGAGCATCGCGCTGGACCAGCCGTGCCCCTCGCGGGCGTCCTGCCGCCGGCCGTCGGCCGCGTAGGGGCGGCCGTCGATGACCGCCTGGACGTAGAACGTGCGGTCGGGGACGGCGGCGGCGACGCCGGGGATCGCGGCGAGCCGCCCGGCGACGTCAGCGGCCGTGCCCGACGACCACGGCACCGGCGGCGGGAACGAGTCCGCCGGAGCCGCCGCCGGTCTGGTGCGGACGACCACCGCGGCATCCGCCAGCCGCTCGGGGACCTCGGGGCGGCCTGACGCATACAACAACGTGGCCGCCGAAAGCAGCGCGATCCCGACCGCGACGGCCACGAACGCGCCCCCGAACCGTCGCACGGTCCGCACGACCGCGCCGCGCCGCCCCTCGCCGCCACCTGCGGTCGGCGTGACCGGGCCGTGCCGCCCGTCACCGCCGCCTTCGATCCGCGTGACCGCGGCGCGCCGCCCCTCACCGTCGCCCATGGTCAGCATGACGGCCCCGCGACACCGGCCTCGACAGCGGCGGTCCGGGCGGCGACGGCCTCGGCCGTGATCCCCTCGCGGAGCTCGTCGACGACCCGCCCGTCGGCGAGGATCACCACCCGGTCCGCCCACGCGGCGGCGACCGGGTCGTGCGTCACCATCACCACCGTCTGCCCGTGCTCGTCGACGAGGGCTCGCAGCAGCGTCAGCACCTGCCGGGACGTGGCACTGTCGAGGGCGCCGGTCGGCTCGTCGGCGAACACGACCGCGGGCCGGCTGATCAGCGCCCGGGCGAGCGCGACCCGCTGCTGCTCGCCGCCGGACAGCTCGCTCGGCCGGTGCGCGGCGCGGCCGGCCAGCCCGACGGCGGCCAGCGCGGCCGCCACGTCACCGGCGGCCGGTCGCCGCCCCGCGAGCCGCTGCGGCAACGCCACATTCTGCGCCGCGGTCAGCGTCGACACCAGATTGAACGCCTGGAACACGAAGCCGATGCGGTCGCGGCGCAGGCGGGTCAGCGCGTCCTCGTCGAGGTCGTCGAGGCGGGTCCCGTCGACCGTGACCGTCCCGGACGCCGGCCGGTCCAGGCCCGCCGCGCAGTGCAGGAGTGTCGACTTGCCAGAACCGGACGGCCCCATCACCGCCGTGAACGTCCCCCGGTCGAACCCCACCGTCACGCCCGCGAGAGCCGTCACCTGTCGTGTGCCGAGGCCATACACGGCCCGCACATCGTCGAGTAGCACCGTCGGTGTCGTCATGCCACAGACACTGCCGCCTGCGCGGGTGCGGCCGCGTCAGACTCAGGTCGTTCGATCGGGTCCTGCTTGAGTAGGACCTCCAGCGCCGAATCACCGATTCGTCATACTCAAGAATGACCCCCCGGGGTCGACCTGGGTAGGACGCGCCCCGGCCCCACCTGCCGCTACCGTCGACGACGTGAGTGAACTGCTGCTGACCCGCCGGCTCAGGCCCGTCGACCTGTATGTGGTCGACGCGCTCCTCGCCGTCGTGGCCGGCGCGGCCCTGTGCGCCTATGCGGCACTGGAGTCGCCCGAGAGCGGCAGTCTCGTCGAGCCGACCTGGGTTTCGGTCGTGACGGGTCTCGCGATCGGGCTGCCGCTCGCCGTCCGGCGCCGCTTCCCGGTCGCGGTCGCGATCTCGGTCAGCGTCACCACCACGATCGCCCTCGCGACGGGCATCATTCCGAACTTTGCGGCCGCGGCCCCGTCCGCCTCGCTCGCGCTCGCCTTCTACACGCTCGCCGTCGCGACCCCGCCACGCTGGTCGCTGCCCGTCGCCGCCGGCTGCCTCACGGCCGTCGTCGCCGCGCTCGCCGCGACCGGCGGCAACCTCTGGTCAGGTGCCTTCGCCGTGGCGTATGGGGCGGTCATGACCATGCCGGGCTGGCTCATCGGCTGGACGTTGCGGGAGCGGCGGGCACACGCCGCGCGGCGCAGCGAGCAGGTGACCCGGCAGGCGGTCGCCGAGGAGCGGCTGCGGATCGCGCGGGAGCTGCACGACATCGTCGCCCACACGATGAGCCTCATCGTGGTCAAGGCCGCCGTCGGCAACCACGTCGCAGAGGCCAGCCCGCAGGAGGCCCGCGACGCCCTGCGGGTGATCGAGGCGACCGGCCGGGGCGCCCTGCTGGAGATGCGGCGGGCCCTGGGCATGCTGCGCGACGACACGCCATATGCGCCGGCGCCGGGCCTCGCCGAGCTGCCCGCGCTGGCCGAGCAGGCGTCGTTCGCCGACGTCGACGCGCGCCTGGAGGTCACCGGGACCGTGCCGCAGGAGCAGGTCCCGGAGTCGGTGGGGCTCGCGGTGTACCGCATCGTGCAGGAATCCCTGACGAACGTGGTGAAGCACGCCGCGCCCGCCACCTGCCGTGTCGAGGTCATGATCGGCCCGGCCGAGGTCCGTGTCGAGGTCACCGACGACGGCCGCCGCCCGGTCCGCGCCCAGGGCGCCGGGCACGGCCTCATCGGCATGCGCGAGCGGGTCAGCGCCCACGGCGGCACCTTCACCGCCGCACCCCGCCCGGGCGGTGGATACGCGGTGACGGCCACGCTGCCCTACACCCCGGTCGAGGTGCCGGCATGACCCGGGCGCGGACTGCCGCCGTGAGCGGGCTCCGAAGTCCCGCCGCAGGTTGTGCACGGGCCAGCGAGCCGGACCGGCCAAGGGCCAGCGCGGTGGCTCGGGCGGACGACGGCGCGCTGCACCGGGCAAGGGCCAGCGGGTTGGACGGGTGAGGGAGCAGTGCGGTGGACGGTGTCGGGGACGGCGGGGGGTGATGGTGTGATCAAGGTGCTGATCGCGGATGACCAGGCGTTGCTGCGTGGGAGTTTCCGGGTGCTGGTGGACCTGAGCGAGGACTGCACGACCGTCGGCGAGGCCGGCAACGGGGTGGAGGCGGTCGCGCTCGTGGAGCGGCACCGGCCCGACGTGGTGCTCATGGACGTGCGGATGCCGTTGCTGGACGGGATCGAGGCGACCCGGCGGATCTGTGCCGACCCGGCGACGGCGGCGACGAGGGTGCTGATCCTGACCACGTTCGACCTGGACGAGTACGTCTACGGGGCGTTGCGGGCGGGAGCGAGCGGGTTCCTGCTCAAGGACACGCCGCCGGTGGAGCTGCTGGCGGCGATCCGGGTCGTCGCGGCGGGGGAGGGGCTGCTGGCGCCGTCGGTGACGCGGCGGCTGATCGGGGAGTTCGCGCGGCGGCCCGCCGAGGTGGCGCCGACGCACCGGCGGCTCGACGGGATCACGGGGCGGGAACGGGAGGTGCTCACGCTGATCGCGCGCGGTCTGTCCAATGTGGAGATCGCGGGCCGGCTCAACCTGAGCCTGGCGACCGTGAAGACCCACGTCAGCCGGCTGCTGGCGAAGCTGGAGGTGCGGGACAGGGCGCAGCTGGTGATCGTCGCGTACGAGACAGGCCTCGTCACGGTCGCGCAGTAAGCGGCAGGGGCATGGCCGTGCGCGGCGCGGCAGGGCGCGGGGTGGAGGTCAGGGGACAGCGGTGAAGAACTCGTAAGCGATGCCGTCCGGATCGAGGATGTAGACGCCGCGGCCGCCGCCGAGGTGGTTGATCTGGTGGTCGATGAGGCGGGGCGCCGAGCCCCACTCGAGACCGGCCCGCGCGGCGTAGGTGAGCGCCCCGTCGAACACGGCGTCGTCGACGAGGAACGCATAGTGGCCCGGTCGGGCCCCGGACCGGTCGTCGAAGTCGAGGGTGAGGTCGGCGTTGACCCGTACCGGCGCGAAGGGACCGGCGGGAGCGGCCGCCGGGACGCCGAGGAGGCCGGCGAGCAGCGACGCGGCGCGATGGCGGTCGGCGACCGGGACGATGGTGTGGTTGAGCACGACGGTCATGACGCTCCCTGGGACTCGGCGAGGCGGACGAGGTAGGCGGCGAAGCGGCGGGCGTCGGCGGCGGGCCAGTCGGCGACCATGCGCGCGAACGTCTGCGCCTGCCACGCGCGTGCGGCCGCGAGCAGGTCCTCGCCGGCCGGGGTGAGGTCGAGCGAGGTGCGCCGCGCGTCCTGCGCCGACATGGTCTTCGTGACGAGCCCGGCGGCGACGCTCGCGGCCACCATCCGGCTGGCGTTGGACCGGTCCAGCCCGAGCTCGACCGCGACGGCGCCGATCTGCGCGGGCCGTCCGGCGGAGACGGCCTCCAGGACCAGGACGTGTGCGACGTCGCCGCCCTCGTCCTGGCTGATCCCGGCCGCCCACCGGCGTGACCAGAACCGGACCAGCCGGAACAGTGCCGGCCCTCCCGCGTCCACAATATCCGTGCGCATCGCACAGATATTACGTGCGATGCGCACGGATCCGCAATGCCGGTTCGGGCGGCGCAATCGGCCGCAGGTTCGATGATTTTTTCCGGTCCGCGGTGCGATGATGACCATGCGGATCGGACTCACGGGGCAGCGTGGGAGGCGGCGTGCTGGTCAGGGACGTCATGGCGGCCTATCCGGCCTATGTTCGGCTGGGCGCGACCATCCGGCGGGCGGCCGAGGTGGTCAGCGTGTCCGAGGTCGGTCATCTCATGGTCCTCGACCACGACGGGAAGTTCGTCGGGTCGGTGTCCGAGGAGGACCTGGTCCGGGCCATGCTGCCCGGGTTCGACGACGTGACCGAGGCCGGGGGCACGCTCGCCGACGCGTTCCGGCTGTTCCTGGAGCGGGGCCGCGCCCTCGCCGACCGGGTCATCGACCCCCTGGTCGTGCGGGACACGGCGACCGTGCGGCCGACCGACGAGCTGGCCCGGGCCGCGATCGTCATGCTCGACCGGGGGATCCGGCGGCTGCCCGTCGTCGACGACGGTGCCCTTGTCGGCACCGTGTCGCGGGCCGATCTGTGTCGCGCGGTGATCTACCATTCCTGACCTGCGGCTGATCATCACCGACCGGCACACCCGGCAGACCGGCGAGCGGGTCTGCGCGCTGCCGGCCACCCTCGGCCGGGACGGCGGCGCCGCCGCGGTCGTGCTGGAGGACCGCGACATCTCCCGCCGGCACGCCCGGCTCGAGCTGGCCGGCGACGACCTGCTGCTGACGGATCTGGGCAGCACCAACGGCACGTTCGTCAACGACGAACGCGTCACCCGCAGGGTCCTGGTCCCCGGCGACCGGCTGCGGATCGGGCGGTTCGAGCTCGCATGGGCGTTCGTCGACCCCGACGCGACCGCGCTGATCGACCCCGGCGAGCTGACCGCGCTGCGGCCGGTCGCGGCGCCCGGTGTCGCCGCGCGGCGGGTCGTGCAGGCCGCCGAGCTGCACAACCGGCGGGTGGGGCACGAGCTCGACGGCTTCCTGTCGCTCGCACACGGGTTCCTGCCCGCCGAGCCGCCGCTGCTGGCGTTCCCGGGGTCGCACCGGGCCTGGGACGACATGACCGCGCAGCTGCCGGAGCTGTTCCGGCGGCTGGCGGTGCGCCGCGCGTTCGACGCCATGCCCGTGCTCGACGCGCGGCCCGAGGCGCTGCCCGACCGGTACCTGCTGCGCGCCTCCACCCTGCTCGGCGTCTTCGCGCACGCGTACCAGTACATGGCGATCGACCCTCCGGCCGCGCTCCCGGAGTCGCTGCTGCGGCCGTGGACGACCGTGTCCCGGCGGCTCGGCAAGCAGCTGCCCGCAGTGTCGTACATCGACCTCTTCTTCTACAACTGGCGGCTGCGCGACCCGGCGGGCCCGAGGGCCCTTCCCAACATGGAGCTGCTCGTCCCGACCTGGGACAACGCGGCGGAGCGGGTCTTCTACCTGGTCACGACCGAGTTCGCGATGGGGCTCACGCCGGTGCTCGGCGCGATGGTCGACGCGCAGGAGGCCGCGGTCGCCGACGACCCGGCGGGTGTGGAGCGGGCGCTGCTCACCATCCTGGACCGGTTGCAGCACGTCACACAGGCCGTGTACCCGCAGATCGACCCGAACCCGCGCGCCCGCCATCCGCTGGACCAGGTGCTGTGGGCGAAGACGGTCGGCACCGCCGGCGTGCCGATCTTCGACGGCGCGCCGAGCCCGAGCGGCACCGCCCAGCCGCAGATCCACGCCCTCGACGCGTTCCTGGAGCGCCGCGAGTACGGCTCGCTCGTCGGGCAGCAGAGCACCTACCTCGCCGGTTTCTTCCCGCGGCACTGGCAGGAGCTCGTCGCCGCGCTGCGTGAGGTGTCGGTGCGGCAGTACGTCGAGGACACCCGCAACAGCACCCTGCGCGGCGTGTACAACGCGATGCTCGACGCCTACGTCGGCGACCGCGGCTGGATGGGGTTGCACCGCATCAAGGCGTACGGCTTCCTCGAGGTCGCCTTCAAGGTCGGCCGGCAGGTGACGACCGGCGCCCGCTTCACCGGCCTGTTCAAGGACCGCACCTGGGACAAGGTCGACCACGAGCTCGCCACGGTCCGCGACGAGCGCCGGCCGCCGGTCGGGCCGCCGGTCGTCTTCGGCACGACCAGGCGCGGCAGGACCGTCACCGGGGATGGCGGCGCCTGGACCTGCTACGTCGAGCTCGACGTGACCGGGCTGGGCGTGCACCACCTGCCCGGCGACCGGGTCGGGGTGCTCGCCGAGCACGACGACGAGCTCGTGCGCCGCACGACGGCCGCGCTGCAGGCGACCGGCGACGAGCTGGTGCCCCTGACGCCGCAGTGGCAGACGTCGGTCTCCTGCCGGGAGGGGTACGGCGACGTCGACGTGCTGCCTCTGCGGACTCTGCTGCGGTTCGCGAAGCTGCGCCCCATCGGCCGGGACGTCGCCAAGCGCCTGGCCCGGCTGAGCGCGGCCGGCTCCTGGCAGCGGGTCGTGGACGCCCGCATGGAGGACCAGTGGGAGCTGTGGGACGTGCTCAACCTGCTGCACGCCGGTGGGTACGACGTCACCCGGCTCTGGAAGGCCGACCCGGGCGCCGGCGACGCGTTCTGCGCGGTGATCCCGCCGGAGCCGTTCCGGCTGTACTCGATCGCGTCCGCGCCGCCGCCCGGCCGCCCCGCGACGACCCTCCGGCTGGTGGTCGCCGGCCTGGACTACACGTCGGCGCGCACGCCGTGGTCGTACCCGCGGCCCCGGCGCGGCGCCGCCTCGCATTTCCTGCGCCGGGCCGCCGCCGAGGGCCGCCAGCGTCTCGCCCTGCAGGTCGTGCCGACGCCACGGTTCCGGCTGCCGGCGGATCCGGCACGCCCGGTCCTCATGTTCGCCGCCGGCTCCGGCATCGCCCCGTTCCTGTCCTTCGTCGCGGCCCGGACCGGTCCCGGCGAGCACCGGCTGTACTGGGGCGTCCGCTCGCCGGCGGAGTTCGTGGAGCACCCCGACCTCGACGCGGCCGCCGCCGCGGGCCGGCTGCGGCTGTCGGTCGCGTTCTCCCGCGCCGACCACGCGGTCACCTTCGACGGCCGCCGGCACACCGTCCAGGATGGGCAGCGCCGGCACGTCGACGACGCCGTCCGGGCCGAGGCCGGCGCCCTGTGGGACCTGCTGCGCCCGGTCGAGGAGGGCGGCCGCGGCGCGCACGTGTACGTCTGCGGCAGCGCCCCCTTCGCCGTCGCGGTGATCCGGGCCCTGACCGACATCGTGCCCGGCGGGGCCGCCGCGGGCCGCGAGTTCCTGCGCCGGCTCGTCGCCGAGGGCCGGCTCGGTGAGGACGTGTTCACCACGTACCTCGGCCACGCCCAGCAGGGCCCGCGCTTCGAGGTGTCCGACCTGGCGGTGCACAACACGCCGGAGACGGGCTACTGGATGGCGGTCGGCGGCGCGGTCCTCGACGTCACCGAGTTCCTGCACCTGCACGTCGGCGGGCCGCACATCGTGCGGAACCACACGGGCCTCGACGCGACGGTGGCGTACCGCACGGTGCTGCACCACGCGCACGCCGAGATCGACGCGCAACTGGCGATGTACCAGATCGGGCACCTGCGCCGGCTGCGGTTCGGCGCCCGCTGGGGCGTCGTGCTCACCGAGGACGGCCTGCACAGCCTGCCGCTGGAGGAGCTGTTCAAGACCTGGGTGCGGTTCGTGTACCTGGTGTGCGGCATGGAGAACGCCCTGGCCGCCGACCACGGCTTCACGTCGGCGGTCGCGACCCACGGCGAGAACCCGGCCGAACTGACGCCGTTCAAGGCCCAGTACGTCGTCGAGGCCCACCGCCGGTTCCTGGTCAGCTACCTGGACGGCCTGCTGCACGAGGACCTGCGGCTGCTGTGGCTGCGCACCGCCGGCTTCTGCGACCCGCACACCGACCTGCGCGCCTTCGACGCCGCACTGGCCGCCCTGTCGTCCACAGTGGACGCCCGGCTGGTCCGGCACAGCGTACCGGCGGTGAAGGCGCTGCTGCTGTCCGGCGACGAACCGGGGCGCGTCGCCGCCCTCTGCCGCGCCTACGTCCACGCCGACGCCCAGCTGCTGCGCGACCTGAAACACGCCGTCCTGGAGGGCGTGCGCGCCTTCGAGGCCCACGAGTCCGAGGTCGTCGAGCGTTCGGCCGACGTCCTGCTGTACGCGGCCCACCGGCCCCTCACGGTCGTCGCCGCCTACCACCAACGCCTCGCCGAACTGACCCGCGGCCACGGCATCACGTCCGTGGACGCCGCCGACCAGCCGATCCCGGACGACAAGGGCCTGCCCGGCCACGGCGGGCCGCTGGACCTGCCGGCCGGAAAATACGCGGCGGGCCGCGCCGCGGATGGGTAGCGTGCCCCGGATGGGCAGGATTCTCTCGGTCAACCTGGCGGTGCCTGAGCCGAACCCGGCCAAGGGCGGACTCACCGGCATCAACAAGCGACCGGTCGACCACCTGGTGACCGTGCGGGCGCCGGGCCCGAAGACGACCGGGCTGCACACCGGCCTCGTCGGCGACCAGATCTACGACATCGTCAACCACGGCGGCGACGACCAGGCGGTGTACGCGTACGCGCGGGAGGACTACGACTGGTGGCAGGCGCGGCTGAGCCGCCGGCTGCCCAACGGCCTCTTCGGGGAGAACCTCACGACCGAGGACCTGGACGTCAACGGCGCGGTCATCGGCGAACACTGGCGCATCGGCCCGCGGCTGGTGCTGCAGCCGACGTTCGGCCGGATCCCGTGCTCCACGTTCCAGCACAAGATGGGTGAGCCGCGCTGGCTGAAGACGTTCACCAGGTCGCTGCGCCCCGGCGCCTACCTGCGGGTCGTCGAGGAGGGCGAGGTGTGGGCGGGCGACCCGGTCACCGTCGAGGACCGCCCGGCGCACGGGGTGACGATCGCGCAGGCGTTCCGGGCGTACATGACGGAGACCGCGCTGATTCCCGGGATCATCGCGATCGACGGGCTCCCCGACGACCTGCGCGAGACGCTCGAGGAGCGGCTGCCCCGGCGGCGGCCTGGAAGTGTCGTACCCGGGCGGTAGCGTCTCGGGCATGACAGGTTCGGCGGTCGAGAAGCAGGTGACGTGGGAGGACGGCGAGCGGGAGCGCTGGCTGTCGCGGGCCGCGGCGCTCGACCACGGGCTGGAGCGGCCCGACTGGGACGCGGCCGCCGCCCGCGCGGACCGGCTCGCCGACCTCACCCCGCCGCAGGTGTCGTGGCTGTTCGCGAGGGGACCCGAGGGGCCGGCCCGGGCGCTGCTGGCCAAGCCCACGGCGCTGGGGCACCGGCAACGCGTCGACGTTGGGATGGTCGCGGTCGCGCGGTTCGAGCTGGACGCGTTGCCGCTCGCGCTGAGCGAGGCGCAGGCGAGTCCTGACCGGCTGGGTCTGCTGGTGCTGCCGTTCCGGACGGTGGAGGTCGCCACGCTGGTCGCGGGGTGGCTGCGGCATCTGGGGTCCGCGCGGCTGTGGGCGCGGCTGTGGCTGCGCCGGCATCCGGAGACGGCGGAGGAGGCGCTGACCCCGGCCGCGGCCGGGCGCTCGGCCCGCGCCCGCCGCCAGGCGGAGGACGCTCTGCGCTACCTGGCCGGTGCCAGCGCCGGGAGCGGTGGCGAAGGCAACGCCGTCCTGCGGGGGCAGCCGACCGGCGACGGCGGCACGGCGGCGACTGCGCTCACCGGCCCTGGTGGGGAGGCGCGACGCCCGGCGCGCAAGAGCAGGCCGGCGTGGACGCTGCCTGAAAACCTGCCGCAGATCCAGCTCGCCGGCGGCGGGACGATGCCGGCCGGCGACGTCGAGCGGCTCGTCGACGGGCTCGCCCGGTCGGGGATGGCCCCGCCGCCCGAGCCGGCGCCCGGCGACCCCGCGCCGCACGACGGTGGCCCGCCGGTCACCGTGGACTCGTCGGCGGCGGCGCAGCCGCTCGTGCAGGCGGCGGATCCGGAGACGGCGCACCTCGTCGCGGCCTGCGACCGCCGCAGCGTGGCCGCGTTCGGGCGGGCGCTGCTGGAGGGCTGGCTGGCCGACGGGCTGCCCGCCGGCGAGGCATGGGTGGTGCTCGCGCAGGCGCACGTCGGCGACGACGCCACGATGGACACGCTCGCGCCGCTGCGCCGGTCCTGGTCCGCGGGCAGCCGCTGGGCGCGGTCCCTCGACGCGCTCGCGGTGCTGGCGACGGCCGGCAGCGACGTGGCGCTGCGGCACGTGCTCGCGCTGGAGCAGGGCCTGACGGGCGGGTCGACGAGCGACCGCACCAACGACTACCTGACCCAGTCCGCCGCGCGGCGCGGGCTGACCGTCACGCAGATGGCGGACCGGCTCGCGGTCACGCACGGCCTCGACACGGGCGTCACGCTCGACTACGGCCCGCGTGCGTTCACCGTGGCGACCGACGAGCACCTCACCGCGTTCGCCGTCGACGCCGCCGGCCGCCGCCTGGCCAGGCCGCCGAGGCCCGGGGTCAGGGACACCAATCCTGCGGCGTATCAGGAGTTCCTGCGGCTGAAGAAGGACGTGCGGGCGACCGCCGCGGCGCAGGCCGCCCGGCTGGAGCAGGACATGCTGACCCGCCGGCGGCGCCCGGCCCGGGACGTCGCCGCGGTCCTCCTGCCGCACCCGATCCTCGGCCCGCTCGCGCGGCGGCTGCTGTGGGGCGAGTGCGACCCGCGCGGCCACCTCGTCAGGGCGGTGCGGATCGCGGAGGACGGCACGTTCACCGACGTGGACGACACCACCACGACCGTCGCCGGCGACGCCCGCCTCCGCGTCGTGCATCCCGCGGAGCTGGGCGACGACCTGACCCGATGGCGGCAATGCCTCGTCGACTACGAGATCCTGCAGCCGTTCCCGCAGGTGCACCGCCCGGCGGTGGCACTCACCGCGGCGCAGCGCGCGGCGACGAGCCTGCCGGGGCCCGGCCCGGTGCCGACGGACGAGATGCTGCGCCTGCTGCACAACGGACGCTGGCAGGGCAACGGCTTCCACATGCGGCGCCGCCAGCACACCCAGCTGTCGCGCCGCCTCGCGGGTGGGATGACGCTGCTGGTCGAGTTCGCCCCGGGGGTCGCCACGTCGGCCGTCACCACGGCCCGCGAGCAGGAGATCACCGAGATCTGGGCCGACGACTCACGGTCGGACCACTGGCAGACCGCCCGGCGCACCCCCATGGGCCACTGCGACCCGGTCACGCTGTCGGAGGCGCTGGTCGAGCTGTATGCGGCGGGCACCTGATGCGTCCACTGTGGAAGGACCTGCCGGCGCCGGTCCGGGCGGCGGCCGAGGAGCTCATCGGCGGGCCGGTCGTCCACGCCGAGAGCTGCCTGGGCGGGTTCTCGCCCGGGTTCGCGTCGCGGCTCACGCGCCCCGACGGCACCCGGCGGTTCGTGAAGGCGATCGACGCGGACGCGTGGCCGCACGAGGTCGGCGCGTACCGGACCGAGGCCAGGGTCGCCGCCGCGCTGCCGCCGTCGGTGCCCGCTCCACGGCTGCTCGGCGTCCACGACGACGGCCACTGGTGCGTGCTCGCCTTCGAGGACGTCGAGGGTGTGCCGCCGGGGCGCCCCTGGAGAGCCGAAGACATCCGCCGCGTCGTCGAGGCCGCGGTCGCTCTCGGCAGGATCGCGCAGCCCGCCGGTGATCCCGACCGGTCTGGGGAGCCCGCCGGCAGTCCAGGCCGGGTGGGGGAGGACGACGGCAGCCCCGATCGGGTGGGGGTGCCCGCCGGTGGTCCAGGCCGGGTCGAGAAGGCCGACGGCAGGTCGGGCCGGGTTGCGGAGGCCGGTGGTAGTTCGGGCCGGGTCGGGGAGACCGACCGTAGTTCGGGCCGGGTTGCGGAGGCCGGTGGCAGTCCCGGCCGGGTCGGGGAGGACGCCATTGGCTTCGCCCGGGCTGCGGACGGCGCCGGCGGTTCCGTGCGGGGCGTCGAGGCGGCCGGCGGTTCCGTGCGGGGCGTCGAGGCGGCCGGTGGTTCCGTGCGGGGCGTCGAGGCAGCCAGCGGTCCCGTGCACGGCGTCGAGGCGGCCGGTGGTTCCGTGCGGGGCGTCGAGGCGGCCGGTGGCCCCGGGAGGGACGGGTGGCTCCCGCGTGATCATCCGAGACTCGGCGGGTGGGCGGGCGTCGCCGGTGACGGTGTGGCCGAGCTGCGGCGGCATGCGCCGTGGGCGGCCGGGGACCTGCCGCGGCTGCGGGCGCTGGAGCGCGACGGGCTCGCCGCGGCGCGGGGTGAGGCGCTGGTGCACGGTGACCTGTACCCGCACAACATCCTGCTGACGGCGGACCGGGTCGTGTTCGTCGACTGGCCGCACGCCCGCCTCGGCTCGCCCACCGTGGACGTGGTCGCGTTCCTGTCGAGCGTGGCGGCGGACGGGCTCGACCCGGAGCCGTTCGTGCCGGACGACGCGGTGGCGGTCACGCAGGTTCTGGCGGCGCACACCGGGTTCCTGCTCGCCGGGGGACTGGCGGCGCCGACGCCGGGCCTGGAGGCGATCGCGGCCGCCAAGCTCCGCCTCGGACTCGGCGCGCTCGGCTGGCTCGGTCGCCGGCTGGGCGTGGAAGTTTCACCGGAGGTGCCAGGTCCGGGCGGTGCCGGCGGGTGAGCGGGACCGTGGCCGGTCGGTGCGGACCTACGCTGCGCGGCATGTTCACCCGGGTACTGGTGATGCTGGCCCTCGTGCCGGCGGCGGTCGTCGTGGCGCAGCCGGCGCAGGCCTCCGGCGGGCATCAGGCGCGGCCCACGAACGGGTTCTCCCGGCAGGGGCCGTGGAACACGAAGCTGCCGCGGCACGTCCCCCTGGCGGCGAACTCCGCCGCGGTCGTCGAGAACATCCGCCTCGACAAGGTGAACAACTACGGGTCCTGGGCGGTGAACACCGACGAGTACTCCACTCCGGTCTTCACCGTCGGGCGGGACACGCCGACGCAGCGGTGGACGTTCTCCGACTGCCTGAACCTGCCGCACCTGGCGCCGGTCATCGCCGGCAGCCTCGCCGCGGTGCCGACGCCCGCCGATCTGATCGTGTCGAAGGGCACCGACGCCGCGGTGACCATCTACCAGCCGTCGACGGACACGTACTGGGACTTCTGGCGCGCCGAGCGGGACGCGGCCGGGCACTGGTCGGCGTGCTGGGGCGGGAAGATCGAGCACTACTCCCGCAACCCCGGCATCTTCACCAACCCCCTCGGCGCGACCGCGACCGGCCTGCCGATGGGCGCGTTCACGATCCGCATCGACGAGCTGCGCCGGGGCAGGATCGACCACGCGGTCAACATCGCCACGGTCCGCACCCGCAAGGACTGCAACTCGTGGCCGGCGACCCGCAACGACGGCAACACTGAGGGTGCGGACATCCCGTGCGAGGGGCAGCGCTTCCGGCTCGACCCGGCCTTCGACATCAGCGTCGTGCGCAGCCCGGCCGCCCGCACCATCGCCCGGGCCATGCAGGAGTACGGCCTCATCCTGACCGACAAGGCCGGCGCCCTCGTCACCTACGCGGAAGACCCGCGCCCGTACATGGCGGCGAACGGTGGCGTCGACCCGTACTTCAAGCTCATGGACCCCGACGACATCGTGCCGGACGGTGCCGAGAAGTACCTCATCCTCGGCGACATCCCCGTCGAACGGTTGCAGGCCCTCCCGTACGACTACGGCCGCCCCTGCTGACCCCGCCCCGGGAGCCCCGCGGAGGAGGCCGCGGCGAGGAACGCGGCGAACTCCGCCCGCTGCGCGTCGGTCATCGGCGCCTTCGGCACGAACAGCGACGCCGCCTTGCCCAGCAGCAGGTACCACGCCTCCGGCGTCTCCACGACGTGGTCCAGGCCGGCCCACCGGTAGCGGGACTCGGCCAGGGGGTACACGACGGCGAGCCACTCGTCGGTGAGTGACAGGTGGAACCCGTCCTTGATGAGGGCGGGCTGCATGCCGACCGTGACGCGTTCCGTGATCGGCCCGATGAGGGTCATGCACACCAGTCCCACGCCGATCGTCACGGTCGCGAGGGTGACCGGGTCGCCGATCACGAGCAGCAGGAGGCCGAGTGCGGTGCAGACCGCGCCGAGGATGCGGATCAGCCGGATCTGCGGCCGGATGACGACCTTGATCGTGCGACGCAGCTGAGCCACGTCGTACGGCACCCACATGTCGATCTGCACCGCAGCATGCTACGCGGTCAGTAGCCGATCGCCGAGGCGGCCACGTCGCGCATCGAGGCGGCCGTGGCCGCGGTGGCGTACAGGTTCGCCAGGGCGCGCGGCGATTCGCGGAACAGGATGCCGTACAGCGTCGCGGCGTCCAGGTAGATCGCGGTGTCGTTCGGGTGCTTGCCGTCGGCGACGATGAGGAACGACGTGCCGCGGGTCGCGATGACCGTCTCGAACGTGTCGCTGACCGGGGCGACCAGGTTCGGCGTCGCCAGCGCCCCGGACAGCGCCGCGTAGTTCGTGTCGGTCGCCGCGACCGCCGCCGCGCGGGTCGGGAATGGCGCCGGGTCGACGAGCGCCCAGTTCTTGAACAGCACCACCTTGCCGCCGGGCTTCAGCGACCGGGGGAAGGTCGGCGCGTACGTGTTGAGCAGCGTCGCCGTGGCCTGCGCCGGGTTCGTCGCCACGAGGGTGCTGTACTCCTGCAGCACGATGTAGTCGTACTTCGTCGCGCCGCTGAGCGCGGCGGTGACCTCGCCGCCGGCCCAGGTCTGCTGCAGCGTGTTGCCGAAGTGGATGACCTTCGTCAGGCGCAGCGTGCGACCGGCGGCGGTGGCGAGGCGGCCGAGCACCGCAGGGGTGTCGTCGCCGGTCGCGGCGGTCGCCGTACCGATGAGGCTGTTGCCGACGAAGAGCACGTCGAGCGCCGGGGCCGGCACCGCGGTCGCGGAGACGGTGAAGCGGACGGTGAGCGGCGAGCCCGACGATGCCTGCACGGTCAGCGTGTACGCGTCGGCGGTCGCGAGCAGCGGGCAGTCGACGTAGTCGTTGCACAGGAAGTACGGCGCCTGGCTCTCGGTCCGCGTGTACGTGCTGCCCTTCGCGCCGGTGAGCGTGAACGTGACGCTGCTCGTGGTGACGCCCGGCGCGAGGTTCGCCTGGATGCTGAGGTTGCGGTTGGCGAGCCTGGTCAGGTCGACGACGGCGCCGTCGACGAGCGGGCTCAGGCCGAGGACCGGTTTGCGGGTCACATTGTTGACCAGCGCCAGGCCGGCGAACGTGCGGGCGGCCGGTGGGGTGCCGCCGTCGCCGTAGACCTGCAGCTCCCACATCGAGTAGCCGTACGCCGGCAGGGCCCGCGTGGTGAGGTTGATCCGGACGTAGCGGGCGGTGCCGGTCACGGGGATGCTCTGCTGCCCGCCGGTGCCGGTCGTCGTCTGGTACGCCTGCGTGTAGGCGGAACCGTCGGTGGACAGCTGGACGGTGAACGCCTTCGCGTACGCGTTCTCCCAGTTGATCGCGACCCGGCTCAGGGCCGATGGCGTGCCGAGGTCGACCTGGATCCAGGCGGTGGCCGTGAAGGCGCTGGCCCAGCGGGTGCCGGTGTTGCCGTCGACCGCGGCGGCCGCCGACGTGCCGGCGTTCTCCACCGACGACACGGTGACCGGCTTGTTCTGGGACAGGACCGCCTCGGCGGCGACGGCGTGCGGCGCGGCGACGACGAGCGACGCGCCGATCAGGCCGGCGGCGAGAGCGAGGACCGGCAGGCGGAACTTCATGCGATGCGCTCCTATGCGGGGAGAGCATCCGCTGGCGGGCGGACGCTGAGAGAGCGCTCTCTCAACCCGACACTGTCGGGCCGCGAGCTACGTCTGTCAATCCCTTCGCCGCGCGCCGGTACGTTCCTGTGCATGACCTTCGACGAATGCTTCCGGCGGGCGACCGGCCGGCTGCCCGCCCCGGCGCTGCGGTCGCTTGCCCGCGAAGGCCTGCCCGGCGAGGTCGAAGTGCCCGCCGGGGTCCCCCGGACATCGATCGTGCTCGTTTGGCTTTGGCGGCTGCGGTACGGCCGAAGTCACCGACGCCTCGTCTATGCGCTGCCGCGCGGGTCCGGGGTCGAACAGGTCGCCGGGGACGTCGTGGGCTGGCTCGCCGCGCTCGACCTGACGGACCGGGTCGGGGTGCACACCGTCATGGCCGGCGCCGGTGAGGCGGACCGGCGCTGGCGGCTCGACCCGCACCTGCCCGCGATCGTGATCGGCGCCGCCGACGCCCTGGTGAGCAAGGCACTGAACCGCGGTTACGCCCTGTCCCGGGCGATGTACCCGATCGACTTCGCCCTCGTCACCAACGGCGCGCAGTGGATCGTCGACGAGCCCCACCTGTCGCCGGCGGCGACCACCACGCTCCGCCGCGTCATCGCCTGGGCCGACTCCCCGGCCGGCTCTCATGGCGGCGTTGAGGGCGGCTCTCAGAGCGGTTCCTGGCCGACCGCCGAGCCGTTGGCGCTGACCTGCGTGTCGGCGGCGGGCGTGGCACGGCCCGGACTCGTGCCACCCCCGCACGTCCGCGACATCGAACGGGAGGACCTCCTGGCCTGGTTCGACACCACGGACGACGTCGACCTGACGCCCTACGTCAGCGACACCGGAGACTTCGACGTACAGGTCGCCTGGGCCCGGTGGACCCCGGCCGGCGTCGACGGCCGGCCGGCTCCCGAGGTGCGCATCCCGGAGCAGCGGTGGCGGCACCCGGTGCCGTCCGGCGACCTGCGCGCCTTCGCGGAACGGGTCGCCGTCTGGTGGTTCGACCCCGCCGACGGCGGCTGGTCCCGGGTGCTCGGCGGATCCCCGCTGCGCCCCGGCGAGACGGTCCTCGTCGCGGCCCGCGACGGCGGCCTCGACCCGCGCACCGGCTTCCACCCGTCCGGCACGAGCCCGGTGGAACCGGCGCCCGACGTGGACCCCGTACCACGGCAGCAGGGGCCGAGCGGATGGCAGTCGCTCGACCGGCACAGCGCCGACGTGCGTGACCAGGTCCGCGCGCTCCTCACCGCCATCGGCCCCGCACTGCCGCCCGGCGCCGCGCAGGCCGCCGTCGTCGCCGGCCACGCCCACGATCTCGGCAAGGCCCACCCGACCTGGCAGGACGCGCTGTGCGCCCTCGCCGGCGACCCCGAACCCGCCTGGATCACGGCGGGCCGCCCGTGGGCGAAGTCCGGCATCGACGCGCCGCTGCGCTTCCGGGACGACGTCGCGTTCCGGCACGAGCTCGGCTCGCTGCTGCTGCTCGACGGCCCGCTGCGTGGCCTCCTCGACGGCGTCGACGACCCGGACCTGGTCCGCTACCTGGTCCTCGCCCACCACGGCAACCTCCGCGTCCGGATCCCGCTGCCGGGCGACGTCGGGGCCGGGGAGACCGTGCCTGTCCCGGCGACGCACGGCCACCCCGCCGGCATCCTGACCGTCGAGCAGGACGGCATCCAGGAGGCGTGGACCCGGACCGCGACCGGGCTGCGCGACCGGTACGGGCCGTTCCTCCTCGCGTACCTGGAGACCCTGGTCCGCATCGCGGACTGGCGCGCCAGCGCGGGACTGCCGGAGGCCGGTTGAGCGGGGTTGACGGCGGCTGTCAGGCTCGTGGCATGACCGAGCCGCGATGGTGGCACCGCCGATGGATCCGCCGGCTGGCGGTGCTCGCCACGATCGGCGTGCACGGCGTGCTCCTGCTCCTGGCGGGCAGCGTCGTCTGGGTCCGCGGCGGCGCCGACGGTCACCTGTTCACCGAGCAGGCCGTCCCGGTCGCGCCGGTCGCGCTCGTCTTCGGCGCGCAGGTGTACGCCGACGGCACCCCGTCTCCGTTCCTCGAGGCCAGGCTCGACCTGGCCCGGCGGCTCTTCGAGGCCGGCAAGGTCAAGGTCCTGCTCGTTTCCGGCGACAACATGCGCCACGAGTACGACGAGCCGACCGCGATGCGGGCCTGGCTGATGGCCCACGGCGTGCCCGACGCGAAGATCGTCCGCGACTACGCGGGCTTCGACACCTACGACACGTGCGCCCGCGCGAAGCGCATCTTCGGCGTCACGAAGGTGACCGTGGTGACGCAGTCGTTCCACCTGCCCCGGGCCGTCATGGTGTGCCGCCACGTGGGCCTGGACGCCGCCGGGGTCGGCGACGACAGCGTCCGCAAGTACACGAAGGTCTGGCAGGCCAACGCCCGCCGCGAGTACCCGGCCTCGGTCAAGGTCGTCTACGACGTCGTGTCCGGCCGCGACCCCGTGTACCTCGGCCGCCACGAGACCGGCGTCGAGGACGCCCTGCGCGCTGGCTGAACCGCGCCGCACCGCTGGGTCGTGCGCCGCACCGCTGGGTCGTGCGCCGCACCGCTGGGTCGTGCGCCGAACAAATCCTCCGGATGTTCTCAACCTCCCCGGTGCCGGGCCCCGTCGGACGGGTGAAGGCGACAGGGAGGAGCCCGGATGCGCAGTGACAGCGAAGCCGACTACACGACCTACGTGGCGGCGCGGCTGACAGCGCTCCACCGCGCCGCATACCTGCTGTGCGGCGGTGACAAGGACCGTGCCGACGACGTCGTGCAGGTCACCATCACGAAGCTGTACCGCAGCTGGAAGCGGGCGAGCCGCGCCGACAACGTCGACGCGTACGTGCACCGGATGCTGGTGCGCACCTACATCGACGAGAAACGCCGGGTGTGGTCGCGGGTGTGGCTGCTCCCGCACGGCGACGACCCGGCGGCCGGTGCCGGGGGTGTCACCGAGCCGTACTCCGCGATCGACGACCGCGGTGTCGTCGTCGCGGCGCTGCGGAAGCTGCCACCACGGCAGCGGGCCGTGCTGGTGCTGCGGTTCCTCCTCGACCGGCCCGTCGAGGAGGTCGCCGACATCCTCGGCTGCTCCGCCGGCACCGTCAAGAGCCAGACGTCCAGGGGGCTCGCCGTGCTGCGGGCCTCGCTCACGGACCACCCAGAGATGATTGGAACGCGTGGACATGTCTGAGGACGAGCAGCTCCGTGACCTGATGCTGGCCGTCGAAGTGCCGCCGACGACCGCCGACATCGGTCTCGCCATCGCCGCCGGCCGCCGCCAGGCGGCCCGCCGCGGCACGACCCTCGCCGGCGCGGCGACCGTGCTGGCCCTCGCCGGCGGCACCGCCTACGCGCTCGGCGGCACGCCGACCGGCGGGTCCGGCGGCGCGCCGGCCGGGGAGCCGCCGCAGCGGGCACCGTTCGCCGCGTGCACCGTCGACACGGTCGACGTCGCCGTGCCGCTCGGGATCCCCGCGGTCGATCCCGCGGGACGCCTGATCGTCGCGTCGGCCGGCGGCACCGCGGCCCGGTTCGCCGACGGCCGATTCACGCCCTACCCCGCCGCGACCGGCCAGGTCGTCGCCGTCACCGCCGCCGGGACCATCGTCGGCTACGACGAGGTCGACGAGGCCAGCCACATGCTCGCGTGGACCTACCGCGACGGGACGAAGACGCCGCTGGCGAAGCTGACCGGGTACGCCTACACGGTGCCGACCGCCGTGAACGCCCGCGGCGACGTCGCCGGCTACGCGATGGGCGAGGCCAACGACGACAACGTCCCCGTCGTCTGGCCGGCGGACCGGCCGGGCACCGTGCGCGCGCTCGCCGCGCCCGCCGGATACGGCGAGCCCAACACCGGCGGGTCGCAGGCGATCGGCATCGGCGACGACGGCACCACGGTCGGCAACGTCCGCGGCGCGGCGGCCCGCTGGTCCCCGGACGGCACGCCGGCGCTGCTGCCCGTGCCGCCCGGCCACGAGCTCACGATCGTGACCGCGATGCGCGGCGGCTACGCCTACGGCCTCGGCCGCGTCGCCGACGCCAACCGTAACGCGGCGCTGCGCTGGGACCTCACGGCAGGCACCGTGGTCGTGCTGGCGGGTGCCCCGGACGACATCACCGACGGCACCCCGACCGGCTGGGCGATCACCACCGGCGGCGACTACAACCAGCCGAACAGGATCGCCCCCGACGGCACCGTCGAACGCCTGCCGCTCCCGGCGGGCATCCAGCTGCCCCCGAACGGGCCGGGCGTTGTCGCCACGTCGATCAGCGACGACGGCACCACGATCACCGGGGTTACCGGCGCCACCGACCGCCACCTCCTGATCTGGCACTGCTGACCGGCCTCAGCCGGCACGGGCTCAGTCGATCCGGCCCGGCTGAACCCGGCCTGCCACCTCGGCCCGGCTGACCCGGGCCGGCCGGCCAACTTCGGCGCGGCCGGCCAGGGTCTTGATCCAACACCGCCGGGCCGCCCGCTTCCCCGGTGCGGCCCGGCCGACCGAAGACGAACTGCGCCCGCAGGCTCGACCAAGTCCGCCGGGCCGACCAAGTCCGCCGGGCCGACCAAGTCCGCCGGGCCGACCAAGTCCGCCGGGCCGACCAAGTCCGCCGGGCCGGCCACGCCCGCCGGGCCGGGCTGCGAACGGCGGACCGGGCTGCGAACGGCGGACCGGGCTGCGAACGGCTGCGGTCCGGCGGGCGGACCACAAGAACGGCAAGACGCGGCCGTCGTGATGCGGAAGGGCGAGGGCGTCGGTGCAGGACCGCGCACCCCCGTCAGGGCTTGTGGGTCAGGTCCAGTCCGGCGGGCCCGACGCCGAGCAGCGCGGCGGTCGTCGGGCAGGCCGTCGACGCGCACTCCCGTGGATGGGCGCGGAACGTCGCGTGGTCGATCGGGACGACGGTCACCGCCAGGGGCTGCAGCGGCCCCCGTGACCAATACCGCTCCGCGCTGCGCGCCCGCCGGAACGCACGGTCCAGGTCGGGCGTGAACTGCGTGATGTCGTGGCAGACCAGGACCGGCCCATAGCCCGCCCAGTCGAGGCGGACGGCGAAACCGTCATCTGGCGCGGGGCGCCGCAACAGCATGCGGACAACGTCGGAGAGGTCGTTGCGAGGCATCGGAGAACCACCCTTCCCAAGGACCAACGACCGATCGGCCCCAACGTTATTCGTACACGTGTACGAACGCCAGCCCGATCGGCGCGCCTCAGGACGGCTCGCCGACAGCCTCCTCGACCCTCGGCGTGGCGGGGGTGGTCATGAAGTGGTTTCTGAGGCGGCGGTACTGCCCGCTGCGCATCGCGAACCCGCTGGCGACCAGGCCGACGACCCCGGTGAGGACGAAGACGAGTGCCAGACCGCGGTCGGCGCCGGTGCCGAACCAGTCGCCGATCGCCCGCGCGCCGGCGCCGTCGGTCATCAGCGGGATGAAGACGAACTGGGCGATCGGCGCGATCAGGAACGCGGTCAGCGGCGACGCGGCCTGCTCGACGCTCTGCGCGAAGCCGAACACGCGGCCCTGCCGCTCGTACGGGACCACCTTCTGCAGGATCGTCTGCTCGGCGGCCTCCGCGTACGGGACCAGGAGCATGTAGATGAGCATGCCGCCGCCGAGCAGGATGATCGACGACCGGGCCGGGAACAGGATGGTCACCGTCCACAGCACGACGTTGACGAGCAGCAGCAGCCGGACCGGGTTGCCGCCGAGGCCGGTCTTCGCGACGCACAGCCCGCCGACGATGAACCCGGCGCTCAGCGCGCCCCACAGCAGTCCCCACGTCTGCACGGAGACGAGCGACAGGCCGTAGGCGTCCAAGAGGGCCATGTAGACGCCGCCGAGGAAGTTGTTGAACGAGGAGAACAGGATGAGCGCGGTCAGCCCCGGCACCTCGCTGACGACGCGCATGGTGCCGCGCAGGTCGACGCTGCGCTTGGGGGCCTCCCCGCCGGGCTCGGGCTCGCTGTGCGCGGCCGCCGGCACGACCCGCAGGAACGACAGGTGCAGCACCGCCGCGGCCAGGACGCCCAACGCCCCGGCGAGCACCCAGAACATCCCGCCGAGCGCCACCAGGATGCCGCTGATCACCGACGTGACCAGGAACGACACCCCGGACGTCGTGCCGACGAGGCCGTTGGCCCGGTCCCGGTCGCCCTCCTCGATGAGCGCGGTCACCATCGTCGGCAGCGCGATGGTGCGGATGTTGCCGGCGATGACGCCGAGCATCAGCAGCACGATCACCGTCCACAGCGACACGCTCGTCGGGTCCTTGAACTCCTCCCGCGGCACCGACTGGTAGACCCCGAACGCCGCCGCGTACAGCAGGAACGACGCGGCCGCCGACACCTGCATCATCGTGGTCTTCGAGTAATGGTCCACGAGACTGCCGAACCAGATCCCGGTGAGCGCCGTCGTCACCAGGAAGATCCCGGACACCACGCCGGTGGCGAACACCGACCTGGTCTCCAGGTACACATAGAACGTGATCGCGAACCAGACCGTGAAGTTGACGACCGACACCAGCAGTGTGTTGATCAACAGCTGGTAGAACGTCTTGCGATCCCCCTGAATAGTCGCCATCGGAGGATCGTAGAACCTCAACCCGGATAGAGGTCCAGTTCAGAGCGTCCGCGCCGCCGGTTCATGCACGAAGCGCAAAAGAGATCTATGCCAAAGGGGTGGAACCACCGAACGGATGGGTCTGCCGCGCGGGGAAATCCGTTACTATTCGAGCCTGACGTTCGGATCGCGTGGGAAATGAGTACCCGTGTCGGAAGCCGCGACGGCGGAACAGCCGCTTGACGCCCTGGTTGCAGTGTTGTTGCAGGTCAACGCCTTGTCGGACGCTAATGTGCGCGACATCATCGTGGATGAGACGGCGGTAGCGCTACGCCGTAAGTACACGACCCGGCGGACTTCCGACGCACGCAAGGATCTATTGTCGTTGGTCCATTCGCTGGACTTGCTCAGCGGCGGTGTGGTGGCTTTCACCCGCATCGTCGCCGACAGCCATCCGG
Source organism: Dactylosporangium sp. NPDC051087 (assembly GCF_055586325.1). Taxonomy (NCBI): domain Bacteria; kingdom Bacillati; phylum Actinomycetota; class Actinomycetes; order Micromonosporales; family Micromonosporaceae; genus Dactylosporangium; species Dactylosporangium sp. NPDC051087. The sequence goes on from NZ_JBVJIJ010000012.1 coordinate 225,430, forward strand.
TCGAGTCGGCGCTGCGGGCGTCGGCGATGGCCGGTGAGCTCCGTGGCGCGCTGCTGCTGTCGGAGCCCGACCGCCACGACCTGTGCCGGATTCTGGGCGCGGTCGGCACCCCGCCGGTGTTCGGGGCGCTGGGTGAGCTCTCGACGGTGCCGGAGCTGCAGAATCTGGCGATCTGGACCGACTGGCCGGCCGTGGTCCGGATCATGGAGGTCCAGCCGGTGCCGACTGGTGGCATGCCGCCCCTGCTCGCGTTCGTCACCCGCCTCGCCCGGCTCGTGGACGGCAACATGGCCAGCGCGCTGCGGCGCTGGGCGGCCAACGTCGCCGGCGGCATCGGTGTGACGGAGGCGGAGTTCGACGCGCTGCGACTCGGCGACGTGGAGGACGGTCCCGCGGTCCCGCGGCGCCGTGCCGGTGGCGGGGGGCCGCTGCGGGGCAACCTGCCGCTGCAGAACCAGAACTTCACCGGCCGCACGGAGCTGCTCGACCGGCTGGCGCAGACCCTCGCCTCGGGCATCAAGGCGGCCGTGCTGCCGCACGCCGTGCACGGCATGGGTGGTGTCGGCAAGACGCAGCTGGTGCTGGAGTACGTGTACCGGCACCTGGACGAGTACGACCTGGTCTGGTGGGTGCCGGCCGACGCGGCGTCGGGCGTGCTCGCGTCGCTGGAGCAGCTCGCCGACCCGCTCGGCATCCGGCCCGGCGACAACACGCAGCAGACCGTCCGACTGGTGCTCGACGCGCTCGCCACCGGCTCGCGGAAGTGGCTGCTGGTCTACGACAACGCCAACGACCTCGACTCGATCGACGAGTATGTGCCGTCCACCGGCGGGGACGTCGTGGTGACCACCCGTAACCGGGAGTGGGCGGCCGTCGGCGTGTCGATCGAGGTGGACGTCTTCGAGCGGCACGAGAGCATCGACCTGCTGCGCCGCCGCACCCGCAACGCCATCAGCACCGCCGACGCGGACCGGCTCGCCGACCGTCTCGGCGACCTGCCGCTCGCCCTGGAGCAGGCCGCGGCCTGGCACCTGCTCACGAAGATGCCGATCGCCCAGTACATCGACCTGCTGGAGCAGCACCAGAAGGAGCTGCTGTCGGAGGGCAAGCCGGCCGGCTACCCGGCCTCGGTCGTCGCGTTCGTGACCCTGGCGATCGAGAAGCTCCGCAACGAGCACCCGGCCACCGCCCAGCTGCTGGAGCTCTTCGCGTTCCTCGGCGGCGAGCCGGTGCCGGTGTCGCTGCTGCGGTACGGGCGCGACGCCGACGTGGTGCAACCGCTGCGCGGCCTGCTCGGCGACCCGATCAAGATCAACCTCGCGGTGCGCGACCTCAACCAGTACGGCCTGGTCAAGATCGACAACGCGCAGCGCCTGCAGGTCCACCGCCTCGTGCAGGGCGTGCTCCGCGACGCGCTCGACGAGCAGCGGGCCCAGGAGACCCTGACCAGCGCGCAGAACCTGCTCGCCCGGGCCAACCCCGGCGACCCGGACGAGAACGACGGCCGCGCCGACCTCGACCGCCAGCGGGAGATCGGGCCGCACCTGGAGTCCGCCGACATGATCCACGCCGGCCGCTTCGAGGTGTGGAAGGCGGTCGTCGACCACATCCGGTATCTGTACAAGATGGGCGACTACGAGAACAGCCGCCGCATCGCCGAGGACGCCGTCGCGCACTGGCGCACCAGCGACGAGGACCCGAAGGTCGGCCCGGACGGCGAGCTCACCCTGCAGGCCCGCGCCCACGCGGCCAACGCCATGCGGGCACAGGGCCTGAGCGACGACGCCGACCGGCTGACCAACGAGACCTACGAGCAGATGAAGCGGCACCTCGGGGAGACCGCGAAGTCGACCCTCGTGCAGGAGAACCAGGTGGGTCAGGCGCTGCGGATCCGCGCCGACTACGCGCCCTCGCTCGAGTTCGCCCTGGCGTCGCTCGTGCGGCACCAGGCCGCGCTCAGCCGCGGCGAGTTCAAGCGCGCCGACCCGTATGTCCTGCGGGCCCAGTCGAACCTGGCGGTCGCCTACCGGATGGTCGGTGACTTCGCCGAGGCGGAGAACCTGGACCGGGCGATCGTCGACTACTGGGAGGGCCGCGAGCAGCTCGACACCAGCTTCGGCGCGCTCGAGGCGTACATGAACATCGCCCGCGACTACTACGGGCTCGGCGCGTACAAGCGGGGGATCGCCGTGCTCGACGGCTGGCGCGGCTCGCTGCTGGACCAGCGCAGCCCCCGCCACCGGCTGGTCCTGCTGTCCGGCCGGACCTACGGCATCATGCTGCGCAAGGACGGGCAGCTGCGCGAGGCGGCCGACGTGCTGAGCGAGAACCTGGAGCAGACGGAGCAGACGTTCGGGTCCAACCACGAATACACCGTCGCCGTGCTGTGCAGCCACGGCAACGCGCTGCGCCAGCTGGGCGACACCGACGGCGCGCTCACGCAGATCACCGAGGCGGTGCGCCGCTACCGGGAGTCGTTCGCCGACAACCACCCGCTGGCGCTGGTCGCGCTCGTCAACGAGGCCGTCGCGCGGCGGGTCGCCGGCGATCACGCGACCGCCATGACCCTGGACGCCCAGGCCTACGAGGGCCTGACCGAGGTGCTCGGGCACGGCCACCCGTACACCCTGTGCGCCGGCACGTCGCTGGCCACCGACCACGCGCTGCGGGGCGAGCACGCCGAGGCGCTGGCGCTGTCGACGGAGATGCTGGACCGCAGCCGGCCCGTGTCCGGTGGCACGCACGAGGTCCGCAACGGCGCCGAACATCCCTACCTGCTGGCCCGGGCGGTCAACCTCGCGCACGACCTGCGGGCGACGGGCGCGACCGATGAGGCGGCGGCGCTGCTGCGGGCCTCGCTCGACGGGCTGCGCGACGTCCTCGGCGACGGGCACCCCGAGGTCCTGGCCGCCGAGCGGGGCGAGCGCCTCGAAGGAGACATCGAGGCGCCGCCCACCTGACCGGGCCGTGCCGGTCGCTTCAGTTGCTGTTCGCGGCGAGCCAGCGGCGGTGGAGCTCCACCTGCCGCTGCTCGGCCCGCCGCGCCACCTCGGCGTCGACCGGCACGGTGAGCAGCGCGTCGGTGAACTGGCGCAGGTGCCCGACGAACACCTCGCCGGCTGGGGTCAGCGCCCCTGAGGACTCCACGCTCAGCAGGCTCCGGTCGACCTGGAGCCGGGCGTCCGCGAACTCCTGCTCGGCGGCGGCGGCGACGCCGTCCGCGCCGCGCAGCGCCCGCCACGTGTCGGCGACGCCCGCGAACGCGTACACCCCCTGGAGCAGGCCGCCGAGCGGGCGCGGGTCGGTCCGCCACGGCGCGAAGTACCGCCGGTCGTCGTCGGGCTCGCTCAACGGCGTGACGTCGAGCAGCGCGCTGAGCTTCGAGTGCTGATACTCGTGCACGAGCGTGACGGCGAAGTCCTCCGCGGTGGCCGGCCGGGTCAGCCCGAACACGCCGAACACGTGCCGGATGGTCGCGCTGCGGGACGAGCGGCCGTCGGCCTGCAACGGCACCAGCGCCCGCAGCCCGGCGGCGATCTCGGCGGCCCGGCCCGGGATGCGCCCGGCGAGCAGCCGCCACGCCTGCCCGAACAGCTCCTGCCACGCCGCGAACTCCGCCTCGGACAGCCGCGGCGCCGGCGGCGCGTGATATCCGTGCCGGTACGGGTCGACGTCGTCGAGCGCCAGCTCGGCACCGATCCCGCCGGCCTCGGCGCGCAGGAAGCGGACGGGCTGCCAGCCCACCGCGGCGGCACCGGTCCCGCCGGCCGACCCGTCCGCGCCGGCCGAGACCGTGACGGGGCCGTGGCCGGCGTCGACGGTGATGGTGCCGCGGGTGATCCGCACCCGGGCGGTCCCGGCGGCGCCGACCGTCAGGACGCCGAGTCCCGGCAGGGCCACCGTGCCGGCCCGGACGGGGACCTCGACCTCGGTGTCGACGCCGGCGGCGGCGCACGCGACGGCGGCGACCGCGCCGAGGTGCGCGACGTCGGCGGGGTCGGCGAGCCCCTGGCCCGTGGCCCGGCACGCGATCGCGACCCAGGCGCCGACCAGCGGCGCACCCAGTACCCGGGCGGCGGCGGCAGGATCGGTGGCCCGCGCGGACTCGATCGCGGCGACGAGCCGGTCGCGTTCGCCGTCGGGCCCCGGCCACTGCCGCAGGAGCGACGCGATGCGCAGCAGGTGCTTGCTCAGCTGCGCCTGCCCGAGGGCCCGGGACGCGGCCGGTCCACCGGTGCTCTCGGCCAGGTCACCGAGCAGCCCGGACGGGAGCCGGTGAAACTCGGCGGGCAGGTGACGGGCGCTCATGCGGTCACCGCCCCGACCGCTCCGACCAAGGCCTGGGCGTCCGCGAGGACCCGCCCGCGCACGTGGTCGATGAACAGCCGCAGGTCCGCGCAGTACACGGACGGGTTGCGGAAGCCGGTGCCCGGCCGGTAGCGGTGCGCGTAGTGGCCGCCGCCGCAGACGAGGCGGACGGGGCAGGCGGTGCACTCCTCGCCGAGCGCGGCCAGGCCGATCTGCCGGGCCACGACGCCGGGATGGTCCAGCGCGGCGTCGAGCTCGTCGCGCTGCACGTGCAGTCCCGTGCCGCACGCCCCCGGGTATGCGGACTTCAGCGCGTCGATCTGCTCGATCGCGCCGTCGGACTCGATCACGACGAGGGCCGCCGGGCTGAGACCGAGCTGCTCGGAGCGCGACGCGCCGCCGAGCGTCAGGTCGACGACGCTCTCGAAGAGCCGGACCGGCACCGGGTCCGGGTCGTCATACCACGCGTCGAACGCCCCGACGAGCCACGCCCCGGCGCCCGGGGCCGGCGGTGCGCCCCAGTTGGCGTGGGGGAGCAGGAAGTCGATCGCCGGCGGGTCGAACGCGCGCAGCCGCTGGTAGCACGCGACCGGGTCCGTGTCCGGCGCGACGGTGCACAGCAGGCCGCCGAAGCCGCCCCGGAACTCGGGGCGGGTGAGCAGCGCCAGGGCCCTGCTGACCGCGCCGAACGTGCCCCGGCCGGCGTGGGTGACGCGGTGCCGGTCGTGGTCCTCGGCGACGCCGTCGACGCTCACCGCGACGGTGATGTCGTGCCGCCGCAGCTCACGCAGCGCGGCCTCGCCCAGCAGGACGCCGTTGGTCTGCAGCCCGACGCGTACCTCGCACCGGTCGGGGACCGCGGCGCGCAGCTCGGCGGCGAGCCGGCCGAGGCGCGCCGCGCCCAGCAGCATGGGCTCCCCGCCGTGCAGGACGACCCGGACCTGGCGCAGATCATGGGCGCGTGCGTGCCGGCCCAGGCTCTGCGCCGTCGCGGTGAACACCTCGGCAGGCATGACGGCCGGCCGGTCCCGCCACGTCTGGTCCGCGTGGGTGTACACGTAGCAGTAGGAACACGCGAGATTGCACCGCTGGTGGACCTTGACGATCACCTCGTGGAACGGCGTGGGCCGCCAGCCTCCGGCGAGCAGGGCGGCCACGTCGAGATCGTCGTACGGCCAGGCGGCCGAGGTCATGGTGTGTCGATGAACGAGCTGAAGGCCGACAGCACTCCGTTCGGATCCTCAAGACTTGCCTGCAGTCGCCGGATGGACCGCACCACCGGCGAATCGGGTTGCGCCGCCAACAGTGTGACCAGCGGGACGTTCGTGACATCGACGAGGCCAGGATCCTGCGGCCCGTCACTCGCGAGCGATCCAGAAGCGCCACCCACCGGTCGTCCTCCACGGCTGAAGCGAGATGTCTCCGGCATTGTCTACCCCCGTGAAACAACATCTGAAAAGAGGCCGGACGGACCTCATTGTTGAGATCCAACGCAAGCAGTCTCCGAGCGTGTGGATCTTGACGAAAATCGGGGGCCAAGAATTTGACAAGACTTGTCAAACGCCCCTATGGCAGCGGTGGCTCCAGCACACAGTCGATCCTGTCGCCACGCGCGACGGTCACCGCTATCGGGTGATCCGGGCCGTACAGGCTGCCCAACCGGTGCAGCACCTGCTGGCGCATGCCTGACGCGGCCGGTCCACTCACGGCGGCGCTGTCGATTGTCAGATTAGCCTCGGCCGCGATGCGGGCCGGGTGGTCCGGCTGGTGATGCACCCGTTTCGCAAGGTCGAACGCCCGCCGGGACGCCGAGAGCCGCTCCGGGTGCCCGATGCACGCGTAGTCGGAGGCGAGGTTGACCGCCGCCGCCACGGAGAACGGGTGCTCGCGCCGCACCTTGTCCTTGAGCGACTCGCTGCTGGCGACGTCGATGCGCATCGCCCGGGCGTGCTCGCCGCGGGCCCGCAGCATGTTGGCGAGGTTGATCTCGGCCGCCACGGTGAGCGGGTTGCGGCCGCCGAACAGCTCGCGGTAGCTGGCGTGCGCCAGGGTCGCCTCGTTCGCGGCCTCGTCGGTCCGGCCGAGCATGTGCAGCGTGTTCGCGTGGCTCATCTGCACGGCGAGGGTGTATTCGTGCCGCTCGCCGAACAGCTCCGCGCACTCGGTGTGGGACAGCTCCAGCAGGTCCAGCGCCTCACCCAGCCGGCCGGTCCCGCGCCGGGCCAGCGCCAGGGCCCGCCGGGCCAGCAGCAGCCCCCGGTACATCCGGGTCCTGGGCGGCGGCTCGACGCGGGACACCATGGGCTCCACCTCGTCGAGCACGTCCTGGTAGCGGCCCTGCCCGTTGAGGTCCTCGGCGAGGGCGTTCATCGACAGCATGGTCCGCCAGTTGCGGTCGCCGAAGGTGTCCCGGTGCTGGCGCAGCGCGCTGCGGTCCAGCTGCTCGGCCGCGGCGAAGTCGCCGTTGAGCCGGAGGCTGATCGCGAGGTTGTGCCGGCTCATCGTGGTGCGCGGGTGATCGCCGCCGAACCCGGCCTCGCACCGCTCGAGGGTCTCCTCGTCGAACTCGCGCGCCTGCCGGTAGTCCCCGGAGATCCGCAGGTCGGCGGCGCGGCTGGCGGCCATGGCGAGGGTGTACCGGTGCTGCTCGCCGTACAGCGGGTCGACCCGCAGCTGGCTCATCGCCGCCCGGGTGAGCTCGCCCGCCTTCTCGTACCTGCCGACCGCCCGCAGCGCGTTGGCCCACTCCTGCGAGGTCCGCAGCACCAGGTGGTCGTCGTGCGCCGGGTCGTTGCCGGCCCGCCACGTCAGATACGCCCGCTCGCCGAGATGGCAGGCCGCGGCGTGGTCGCCGTGCAGATACCGGAAACGGATCTGGTGGTACACCACCTCGCGGGCCTCGCTGGTGCGCGCCGAGACCAGCCCGGCCGCCTCCACGTGCGCGGCGATCTCCCAGTACAGGTCCGCCGACTCGGCCTGCTCGTCGGGCCAGCCGGGATCCGCGGCGGCGAGCAGGGCGTGCGCGTGGCCGCGGGCGCGGCCGGCCTCCTCCCCGCTCAGCGCGCGGAACGCGACCAGCCGGGCCAGCGGCATCACCTCGACGCGCCGGCCGTCGTCGGTGAGCCGGGCCAGGCCGTGCCGGCAGAGCTCGGCGATCGCCTTGCTCAGCGCGACCTCACCGCGCAGCGCGTCGGCCAGCGCCGGGTCCACCTTCGCGCCCATGCCCCGGCCGAGCAGGTGCTTGGAGACCGGCACGGACGCGAAACAGGACAGCGCCTCCAGCAGCCGCAGCGCCGGGCGGCTCGAGGCCTCGAGCCGGTCCAGGGCGAACAGCAGCGCCCTTGACGCGCTGCGCCCGTAACCGTCCGCCGCGACGATGGTCAGCCGGTCGGCCGGGTTGACGCCGTCGGACACGTCGAAGGGTGTCCGGGCCGCCTGCCACCAGGCCACCGTCTGCCGCAGGGCCAGCGGGGTCCGCCCGTACGTGTCCAGGACCCCCTGGATCCGCTCGGGGACCACGCCGGGCTCGTGCCGGCGCAGCAGCTCCTCCGCCTCGGCGTGGTCGAGGTCGGCGACCTCGATGCCGACGCTCGACACGTCACGGCCGATGACCGGATCGCACGTGGTGATGATGACGTGCCCGCCGTTGGGGACCATCCGCAGCAGGTCCTGGCCGTCGAGGCCGTCGAAGACCATCAGGTAGGGGAACCCCTGCGTCTCGAGCCGGTCCAGCAGCAGCCGCACGGTCCGCTCGACCCGGTGGTGCGCCTCGACGCCGATGACCGCCGCCAGCTCCACCAGCGACGCCTGGGCGGCCTCGACGGTGCCGGACGGCACCCACCACACCGGATGATCGGCTGCATGATCGGCTTCGGAGTGCCGTTCCAGGTACTGCAGGACGGCCTGCGTCTTGCCCGTGCCGACCGGGCCGTAGAGCACCAGCCGGACGTCGGTGCCACCGGCGAGCGCGTCGCCCATCCACTCGATGAGCGCGTCCCGGCCGACGAACCCGGGCGCGGCCGGCGGGCGCACCCCGGCGAACGGCGTGACGTCGACCTGGGGCGGCGCGGCCGGTGGCGGTGTCAGGTTCGGTTGCGGCTGGACCGGGATGACCGGGGCCTGCGTCGTGTCCTGCAGCACGTGCCGGGCCTGCCGCCACAGCGCGATCATGTCCTGCTCGAGCGCCGTGAGGTCGTATTCGAACGGCGCCATCTGCGCCATCACGTGCAGCATCGACCGGATCTTTTCCCAGGCGGGCACCGTGCCGGCGCGTAAAGTCGCGCTCACCGTCTCGTGCGAGACGGACTGGAATTCATGTGTCGGCAGATCGACGGTCGCCTTGGCGATGACCCGCGCGGCGGGCTGTCCGGCCGCATCGTAGATTGCGTGCACGGCCGAGACGAAGTCGCGCAATGGGCCCTCGGGGACCTTGTCGAGACCCGGCAGTGCAATAGCCACGTCGATACGCTCCGGACCTCAGGCGGGGCCTCGTCAAATTTTGTCAAAGGCAAGGGTTTCACGCAACGCGCCGCGTCCACAATGGCCGCGCCGAGCCAAATTTGTACACCACTTGGCAAATTCAGATGGAGAACACGCGGACGGGTGAGGGCACCCTCTCCGGCCGATCTTTTGATCATCAGGCACCGTCAATTGACGCCGCACGATCGTAAACGCTTGACCTTCGACCGGCGAATCACCCCCGTCAAGAACATGTTGGTTTAGATCCGCAGGACTTTCGCTTGACTTACGCGCAATTCAGGCTTGTGGACATACCCAATCGGACACCCCCTGAGGAGCCGTCATGTCCCACCTGGCCGATCCGCTCACGCTGTTCGCCCTGGCCCAGTTCGCGGAGGCGGCCGCCGTCGTCGTGGCCGTCGGCGTCGGCCTGTGGTCACGCAGCCCGTCGCGGCGCCTGGCGGCCCGGCGGCTGATCCGGACCCTGCGCCGCCGCCCCGGCAGCCCCGACAAGTAACCACCCGTGTCCACCCGGCCGCTCGTCGCACCGCGGGCCCAAGGCGTGCGGCGAGCGGCCATCTGCTGTTCAGGCGAGTCGCACTGACCCGTGGGTGACCACCGCGCTATCGTGGCGCGATGGCGGGGATGGTCCTGGTCGCGCACCGGGCGGGCAACAACCTGGCGGACCTGCGCGGGGCGCTCGACGCCGGCGTCGACCTGGTCGAGGCCGACGTGCACCTCTACCGGGGCGCCCTGGAGATGCGGCACGCCAAGGCGGTCGGCCGGCACGTGCTCTGGGAGCCGTGGCGGGAGGTGACCCGGCGCCGGGACGTGACCGTGCCGCTGCTCGCCGAGGTCCTCGCCGCGGCGGCCGGGGACGCGCGGCTGATGCTCGACCTCAAGGGGCCGTTCCTGGGCGTGGCGCCGTCGACGGCGGCCGCGCTGCGGGAGGCGGCACCCGGGGCGCCGGTGGCGGTCTGCTCCAGGCAGTGGCGGATGCTCGACGCGTTCGAGGACCAGCCGCACATCCGGCGGATCTACTCGGCCGGCAACCAGCGCGAGCTGGCACGGACGCGGGTGCTGGTCCGGCGGCAGCGGGTGGACGGCCTGTCGATCCGGCTGAGCCTGCTCACCCCGCGGCTCGTCGAGGAGCTGCACCGGCACACCGACCTGGTGATGGTGTGGTCGGTGGACACGGAGGAAGCGCTCGCCAGAGCGCAGTCGCTGGGCGTGTCCGGCGTCATCAGCAAGAACCTGCCGATGCTGCGGCGCATCGCCGAGCGGCCTCAGGACGACCCGGCGACGAACGCGCGGGCCTCCACGACGTAGGCCAGGGCGGCCGGCGGGTCCGGCGCGGGGATGCGGACCCATTCGCGCATCGGCCGGCCCGGGCGCGGTGAGCACGGCAGGCCGTCGCCGGTCGCGACCAGCGCCGCGACACGGGCCGCCGGAAGCTTCACGACGAGGTCCTCACCGGTGGTGAAGGCGTAGCACCGGCCCGCCGTCCGCAGCGCCGGCGAGCGCAGCATCCGGCCCTCCTCGTCATCCGGGTGCTCCAGCAGCACCGCCGCGAAGACCTCGAACGCCACCTCACACCATCCTGCGCAGCTCGGCGAGGCGCAGCTCGCGGTGGCGCCGCTCGACGTCCGTCAGCTCCGGCGCCGGTGCCGGCGTCAGCGACGAGGCGAGCGCGTCGGCCGCCTCCGCGTAGCGCCCCGACCGGGCGAGGAGCTCGGCGCGCACCGCGTGCCACCGGGGATCCGGCGGCAGGTCGGCGAGCAGGGACAGCCCCGCGGCGGGCCCCGACGTCTCGGCCACCGCGACCGCCCGGGCCAGCCCCGCGGAAGGGTTCGGCGCGACGGACAGCAGCAGGTCGTACAGGCGGACGATCTCCGGCCAGTCGGTGCCGTCGTAGGAGGCGGCGCGGGCGTGCTCGGCGGCGATCGCGGCCTGCAGCTGATACGGGTCGGCGCGCCGGCCCGACGCGGTCAGGGAGGCGTTGAGCAGCGCGATCCCGCGCGAGATCGCGGCGGCGTCCCACCGTGAGCGGTCCTGACGGTCGAGGGTGACCACCGCGCCGGCCGCGTCGAGGCGGGCCGGCCGGCGCGCCTCGGTGAGCAGCAGCAGCGCCAGCACCGCCGCCGGTGACGGCTGGTCCGGCAGCAGCGCGTGCAGCAGCTCCGCGAGCCGGACCGCCTCGCGGCAGACGTCGAACTCGTAGGTGGCGTGCCCCGACGTGTACAGGCTGTGGATCACCCCGCACACCGCGGGCAGCCGGTCCGGCAACTCCGCCGGCGGCGGCACCCGGTAGGGGATGTGCGCGGCGGCGATCTTCTGACGGGCCCGGGTGAGCCGCTTCTCGGTCGCCGCCTCGGTGCTGAGCAGCACCCCGCCGATCTGCGCGGGCGACAGCCCGCACAGCGTCCGCAGCGCCAGGGCGACCTGCGTCGGCGGCGACAGGGTCGGGTGGCAGCAGGTGAAGATGAGCCGCAGCAGATCGTCGGCGACGACGTCGTCGGGCGGCACGTCGGTGCGGGCGAGGTCGAGCATCCGGGTGCCTTCCTCCTCCTTGCCGCGGCGGGCCTGCTCGCGGCGCAGGATGTCGACGGCCTTGCGCCGGGCGGTGACGGTGAGCCACGCGCGCGGCTGCGGCGGCACCCCGGTGACCGCCCACGCCCCGAGCGCGGCGAGGGCGGCCTCCTGCACGGCGTCCTCCGCGATCTGCACGTCGCCGACGGTCCGGATGAGGGTCGCGAGGATCCGCGCCCCCTCGATCCGGACCGTTTCGGCGAGCGCTTCGGACGACGAGGACAAAACGCCTACCTGGCCGCGATGACCGGGCGGACCTCGACGGCGCCGCCCCACGCCGCCGGGATCTCCGCGGCGATCGCGACGGCCTCGTCCAGGTCGGCGGCCTCGATCAGGTAGTAGCCCGTCAGGGCCTCCTTCGTCTCCGCGTACGGGCCGTCGGTGGTGACGACCTTCCCGCCGCGGGCGCCCTCCACCCGCACGACGGTGGCCGTCGCCGTCGGGTGCAGCACGGCGCTGGCGCGGACGCTCCCGGCGTGGTCGACCCCGAAACGCCGGTACTCGGCGAGCTCGGCGGCCTGCTCCGGCGCCCACCAGTCGACGTCGGCGGTGTAGGTCAGTGCGAGGTACTGCGGCATCGGACCGCTCCTTCCAGAAGGGGACTCAACCATGGAACGAACGGGACCGCCGGGAAAAGGACATCGGGACGGCTATCTTGTGGCGATGGCCCCGATGCTCGTATCGCACGCCATCGCCGGTGTCACCCGCGTCACCCGCGGAGCGGTCGCGTGACCCGGGCCCATCTGGTCGGCCGGGAGGGCGAGACCGGGCTCGTCCTGGTCGAGCGCCCCGATCGGCTGCCGGTCGTCGCGTGGTGCGGCGTCGTCAGCGCCGGGATCACCGCGGCGTCCGTCGCCGCCGCCACGGCCACCGCCGCCGGGCCGCCGGGGGACGCGGCCGGCCCGCAGGGGGTGGCGCTGCTGCCGGAGCACGCCACCGGCTGGTACGGCCGCCCAGGCCTCACGGGCCACCGGCGGGAAGGCGCGTGGACGACCCTGTTCCGCCCGGCGGCACTGCACGCCGACCAGGACGGGGCGGCCGTCGAGGCCACCGACGAGCACGCCGGGCTCGCGCTGCGCACCGAGGTCGAGACGGTCCCCGGCGGGCTGCTGCGGATCCGGCACCACGTCACCAACACCCACGAAACGCCCTACGTCCTGGACGCGCTCGAAGCGGTGGTGCCGGTCCCCGGCCGGGCCACCGAGTCCCTCGACTTCACCGGCCGCTGGGCCGGCGAACGCGTCCCGCAGCGCCGCCCGGTCACCGACGGGCTGTGGCTGCGGGAGGGCCGGCGCGGCAAGACCGGCTTCGACGCCGCGACCGTCCTCACCGCCGGCACGCCGCACTTCGGCTTCGGGCACGGCGAGCTGTGGGGCGTGCACGTCGCGTGGAGCGGCAACCACGTGCACCGCCTGGAGCGCACGCCGCTGTCCAGGCACGGCGGCACCGTCACCTCCCTCGGCGGTGGTGAGCTGCTCCTGCCCGGCGAGATCACCCTGGCCGCGGGGGAGACCTACAGCGGGCCGTGGGTCTACGTCGCCGCCACCGCCGACGGCCTCGACGGGCTCGCCGCCCGCTTCCACGACCACCTGCGGGCCGGCCCGGCGCACCCGGCGGGAGCGCGGCCGGTCACGCTCAACGTGTGGGAGGCCGTCTACTTCGACCACGACCTCGCCCGGCTGACCGCGCTCGCCGACACCGCCGCCCGGGTCGGCGTCGAACGGTACGTGCTGGACGACGGCTGGTTCGGCGGGCGGCGCCACGACCGGGCCGGGCTCGGCGACTGGACCGTGTCCCCCGACGTGTGGCCCGACGGGCTCACCCCGCTCATCGAGCACGTCCACGGCCTCGGGATGCAGTTCGGTCTGTGGATCGAGCCGGAGATGGTCAACGCCGACAGCGACCTGCACCGCGCGCACCCCGACTGGATTCTGGCCGCCGGTGGCCGTACACCACCCGCCGAACGCCATCAGCAGCTGCTCGACCTCACCCATCCCGCCGCCTACGCGCACGTGCTGGGCCAGCTGACCGCCGTCCTCGCCGGCAACGCCGTCGACGCCGTCAAGTGGGACCACAACCGCGACACGATCGACGCCGGATCCGCCACCCTCGGCGGGCGGCCCGCCGTGCACGCGCAGACCGCCGCCTACTACCGGCTCCTCGACGAGCTGCGCGCCGCGTTCCCGCACATCGAGTGGGAGACCTGCGCGTCCGGCGGCGGCCGGATCGACCTCGAGGTCCTGGCCCGCACCCAGCGGGTGTGGACGTCCGATCAGAACGACGCCCTCGCCCGGCAGCGCATCCAGCGGTGGACCGCGCAGCTCGTGCCGCCCGAATACCTCGGTGCCCACGTCAGCGGGCCCGTCTCGCACCAGACCCACCGGTCGCTGCCGCTGGACTTCCGGGCCGGCACCGCCCTGTTCGGCCACTTCGGCATCGAGTGGGACCTCGGCACCGCCACCGCGGCCGAGCTGCGCACCCTGTCGCGATGGATCCAGGTGTACCGGCAGCGCCGCGCGCTCCTGCACGGCGGCCGCCTGGTCCGGCTGGACACCGAGGCCGAGGGCGCCTGGATCCACGGCGTCGTCGCACCCGGCGGCACCGCGGCGATCATGGCGTACGTGCAGCTCGACGAGGTCCCGCACGAGCCGCCGAGGTTCCGCGTGCCCGGTCTGGCGGGCGGCCGGTCGTACACCGTGCGCCGCATCGATCCGGCGGACCGGCCGGACTACGCCGTGCCCACCGCCGCGGTCAGCGGGGCGGTGCTCGGCGACCTCGGCCTGCCCGGTCCGCCGCCCGCCCCGCAGACGGTCGTCGTGCTGCTGATCGAGGCCGTCTGAAACCTGGAAGCATTGGCAGAAAGTTCTAACCAACTTCCCAGGAAGCGTGGTTACGGTGCTTTCATGCGCCCGAACGGGAGGCCTCCCGAGGCTCCACGCGACATCGAGGTCGAGTTCCACGTCCAGGGCGACGTCCTCGCCCAGGGCGAGGACCCACCGCGCCCTCCGAGCGCCCCGGGCACACCGGGTCCGCCGCGCCCGCCGCGGCAGTGGCCGGTGCTGCGGAACCGGCGCGTCCTGCTCGGCGCGGCCGTCGTCCTCGCCTTCGCGTTGACCGCATATGTCGCGTTCCAGGCCGGCGGCGGCGGCGCGGAGACGGCGAAACCGCGCCCGTCCGCGTCCGCGTCGCCGTCGCCGTCGGGACCGCCGACCGTCGCGCAGATCTACGCGGCCGTCGCCCCGTCCGTCGTCACGATCCAGGCCCTCCAGGGGGACACCGTCGCCTCGACCGGCACCGGCGTCGTCGCCAGCGCCGAGGGGATCATCCTGACCGCCAACCACGTCATCGAGGGCGCCGGCGCGATCCGGGTCGTCTTCGCCGACGGCACCCAGGTCGCGGCGAAGGTCGCGCAGGCCGACCCGGCGATCGACATCGCCGCGCTCGCCCCCGAGGGGCTGCCCGACGTGCTCGTGCCCGCCGTCATCGGCAACTCCGAGCGGCTCGCCGTCGGCAACACGGTCATCGCCATCGGCAACCAGCTCGGCCTCACCAGCAGCGCCACCGCCGGCGTCGTGTCCGGCCTGCAGCGCACCGCGTCCAACCCCGACGGCACCAAGCTCACCGGCCTCATCCAGTTCGACGCGGCCGTCAACCCGGGCAGCTCCGGCGGCCCGCTCCTCAACGCCAAGGGCGAGACGATCGCGATCGTCGTGGCCCTGGCCAACCCGACGTCCGCCGGCACCTTCGTCGGCGTGGGCTTCGCCGTGCCGATCGGCGCCGCACTCGGCGCGGGCGGCGGCGACCAGGCACCGCAGCAGTGACGACCCGTCAGCAGACGTAAGGACGATACGTGGACACACCAACCGAAACTGGGATCACCGGCGCCGTCGAGCAGGTCCTGTACGAGGTCAAGAAGACCATCGTCGGGCAGGACGCGCTGCTGGAGCGGCTCATGGTCGCGCTGCTGTCCCGCGGGCACATCCTCGTCGAGGGCGTCCCCGGCCTCGCCAAGACCCTCGCCGTCAAGGCCCTCGCCGCGGCGATCGGCGGGCAGTTCCACCGCGTCCAGTTCACCCCCGACCTGGTGCCCGCCGACATCGTCGGTACCCGCGTCTACCACCAGCTCAGCGGCGAGTTCCAGGTGTCCCTCGGCCCCGTCTTCACCAACCTGCTCCTCGCCGACGAGATCAACCGGGCCCCGGCGAAGGTGCAGAGCGCGCTGCTGGAGGTCATGCAGGAGCAGCAGGTGACGATCGGCCGGGAGACGCACCACATCCCGCGCCCGTTCCTGGTCATGGCCACCCAGAACCCGATCGAGTCCGAGGGCACGTATCCGCTGCCCGAGGCGCAGGTCGACCGGTTCATGATGAAGGTGATCGTCGGCTACCCGAGCCCGACGGAGGAGTTCGTGATCGTCGAGCGGGCCATCTCCCCGCTGCCGATGCTCCAGGCGATCGTCGACCCCGCGCGGCTGATCCAGATGCAGGGCGAGGTCGAGCAGGTCTACGTCGACCCGTCGCTGATCGAGTACTCGGTCCGGCTCGCCAACGCGACCCGCCGGCCGGAGGAGGTCGGGCAGGGCGACCTCGCGCGGTACATCAGCTTCGGCGCCAGCCCCCGCGCCTCGATCAACCTCGTCCTCGCCGCGCGGGCCCTCGCGTTCATCCGCGGCCGCGACTACGTCATCCCGCGCGACCTCACCGAGCTCGCCCTCGACATCTTCCGGCACCGGCTCGTGCTGTCCTACGAGGCGCTGTCCGACGACGTCACCGCCGACATGATCCTCACCCGGGTGATGGCGGCGCTGCCGGTGCCGGTCCCGGTGAGCAGCGGAAGCCGCTGACGGTGGCGAGCGCACCCGACCGTCTGCTGCGGCGCCTGGAGTGGCAGGTGATCCGCAGGCTCGACGGGCAGCTGCAGGGCTCCTACCGCACCGTGTTCCGCGGCAGCGGCATCGACTTCGCCGACCTGCGGGAGTACACGCACGAGGACGACGTCCGGCACATCGACTGGAACGTGACGGCCCGCCTCGACGAGCCGTACGTGCGGCAGTACACCGAGGACCGCGAGCTCACCGCGTGGCTGGTCCTGGACCTGTCGGCGTCGATGCGCTTCGGCGGCGCGGGCGGCAAGGACGGCGTGCTCACCGAGCTGGCGGTCTGCCTGGCGCGGCTCTTCACCCAGGGCGGCAACCGGCTCGGCGCGGTGCTGTACGACAACGGGCTGCAGCGGGTCATCCCGCCGCGGACCGGCCGGACGCACGTGCTGCGGCTGGCACACGAGATCTCCCGGGCCGCGTCGGCGGTCGGTGCGAAGCCGGGCGGCGCGTCCACCGACGTCGACGGGATGCTGCGGCTCGCCGCGGCCCAGGCCCGGCGGCGCAGCCTGGTGTTCGTCATCTCCGACTTCCTCAGCGGCGACGCCGTGAACTGGGAGTCGTCGCTGACGCGGCTCACCCACCGGCACGAGGTCGTCGCGATCAGGGTCGTCGACCCGATGGAGCTCGACCTGCCCGACCTCGGCCTCGTCCTGGTCGAGGACGCCGAGACCGGCGAGCAGGTCCTCGTCGACACCAGCGACCCGATCTTCCAGCAGCGCCTCCGCGAGCAGGTCGACGGGCGGGAGGCCGCGGTGGCGGCGGCGATGCGCAAGGCCCGGGTGACCTCGCACCGCGTCACCACCGACGAGGACCCCCTGCTCGCCCTGGTCGAGATGGTCCGCTGGTCGAAACGGCGGCGCGCATGAGCGTTCAGCATCCTGTGCTGCTGGTTGTCGGGCTTCTCGTCGCCGGTGCTGTCGCCGCCGGGTACTGGTGGCTGCAGCGGGAGCGGACCCGGTCGTTGGCCACGGCCGGGCTTTCCACCGGCCGGCGGGACGGGTTCCGCCGGCACCTGCCGCCCGTCCTGTTCCTCGTCGCCCTGACGTTGCTGCTGCTGTCCGTGGCCCGGCCGCAGGCCGACCTGCCCGTGGCGCGGGCCGCCGGGACCGTGATCCTCGCGTTCGACGTGTCCAACAGCATGGCCGCCGACGACATCGCCCCGTCCAGGCTCGCCGCCGCGCAGAAGGCGGCGATCGAGTTCGCCGAGGCGCAGCCCGACAGCGTCAGCATCGGCGTCGTCGCCTTCGACGAGGGCGCGCTCACCACCCAGCAGCCGTCGGACGACCACGCCGCCACCGTCGCCGCGATCAAACGGCTCCAGATCAACGGCGGCACGTCCCTCGGCCAGGCGATCCTCGCCTCGCTCACGGTCATCGCCGGCAAGCCCGCCACCCTCCCCGAGGAGGGCCAGGCACCGGTCGACCTCGGCTACTGGGGCAACGCCACGATCGTGCTGCTGTCCGACGGCGAGGACACCGGCGGCCCCGACGCCGTCGCCGCCGCCCAGCTCGCCGCGACCGCCGGCGTCCACATCGAGACCGTCGGCGTGGGCACGGTCGACGGCGCCACCGTCGAGGTCGACGGCTTCCAGGTCGCCACGTCCCTGGACGAGGAGCTGCTGACCGAGGTCGCCAAGACCACCACCGGCAACTACCACCGTGCCGAGAACGCCGAGGCCCTCCACGACGTGTACGAAGGGCTGGACCTCAGGCTCACCGTGCAGACGAAACCGGTCGAGCTGACCGGCGCCGCCGCCGCGATCGCGGTGCTGCTGCTGACCATCGGGGGAGTACTGATGACCATCTGGTTCGGACGGATCCTCTGATGTCACTGCAATGGCCCTGGGCCCTCGCCGCGCTGCTGGCGTTTCCGCTGCTCCTCGCCGTCCGCTGGTGGACCCGCCGGCGCCGCCGGCACGCCGCCGTCCGGCTGCCGAGCGTGGCCCTCATCCGGGCGGCGCTGCCCGGGCGTACCTCGTGGAAACGCCGGATCCCGTTGTGGCTCTTCGCCGCCGGGCTCCTCGTCACCGGCACCGCCGCGGCCCGTCCGCAGGCGTCCGTCATGGTCCCCGACAGCGCCGCCACGATCCTGCTCGCCATCGACGTGTCCGGCTCCATGTGCTCCACCGACGTCCCGCCCAACCGGCTCACCGCGGCGCAGAAGGCGGCCCGCGACTTCATCCGTGACCACGACGGCGACTCGAAGATCGGCCTGGTCGCCTTCTCCGGCATCGCCGGCCTGATCGTCCCGCCGACCACCGACACCAAGCAGCTCCTCGACGCCATCGACGGGCTGCGGACGTCCCGCGGCACCGCGATCGGCCTCGCCATCCTCGCCTCCATCGACGCCATCGCCGAGATCAACCCCGACGTCGCGCCCACTGGTGTCGAGGTCCCCGACGACGGCGTCAACACCGGCGAGTACGAGCCGGACACGATCGTCGTGCTCACCGACGGCCGCAACACCGACGGCGTCGACCCGATGACCGCCGCGGCCGCCGCGGAGGCCCGCCGCCTGCGCGTGTACACCATCGGCTTCGGCACCTCGACCCCCTCGCCGATGGTCTGCTCCAGCGACCAGATCAGCAGCGGCAGCGGCCAGTTCCGCGGCGGCCCGCCCGGCGGCGGTGGCGGGTTCGGTGGCGGCCGTGGCCGCTTCCAGGACATGGACGAGGGCACCCTGACCAAGGTCGCCGAGACCACCGGCGGCAAGTACTTCAAGGCCGAGGACGCCGAGTCGCTCGGCGACGTCCTGCGCGACCTGCCCAGCCAGGTGACCCTGCAGCGCAAGAAGACCGAGCTGACGTCGTGGTTCGTCCTCGCGGGCGCGGCGCTGCTCCTGGTCGCCGTCGGCCTCGCCCAGTGGTGGAACCGCACCCGCCTGCCACCCGCCCGGACATAGCCTTCCCAGCGCACGGGCCGGTGCCTTACGCTCCGGTCCGTGCTGGTGAAGATCCACGATGAGACGGCCACCGGACGGGTCGTCAGCGCCCTGGAGCTGTCCGTCACCGGGCCCGTCCGCCTGCGCGAGCTGATCCGGCTGCGGGTGCGGGAGGAGGTCGCGCGGTACAACGCCCGGCCGGTCGAACGCTTCCAGGGCCTGGTCCGCCCGACCGCCGCCGAGGCCGACCTCAACGGGTACCTGATGCCGACCCCGGCGAAGATCGACTGGGAGCGGCAGGCCGACGCCGCCGTGGCCGCCTTCGGCCGCAACGCGTTCTTCGTCCTCGTCGGCGACCGGCAGGTCGAGGACCTCGACGAGGAGCTGACCCTCGATGAGGCGTCCCACGTGGCGTTCGTACGACTGGTGCAGCTGGTCGGCGGATGAAGCTGCCCGGTCCCGGCCGGGAGGCCGGCGAAGCCTTCCTGCGCAACGTCCTGCCCGGCCTCAACGACGCGGAGGTCCGCGCGACCGTCATCGCGCTCGCCAGGCGGGCCGCGGCGGCGGACCAACCGGCCTGGGCAACCTCGACGGGCACGGTCCTCCCGGCGCTGGAGGGCCGGTCACCGGCCTGGACGGTGGCCGAGGTGGACCAGCTGTTCGAGCTCGCCCATCGCGCGTACCAGGACGAGGACACGACCGTGCTGCGGGTCGCCGTGAACGCCGCGCAGACCCTCGACCCGGCCGGTCGCGGCGCGCTCCTGGGCCGCTTCAGGGAAGCGGAGCCACTCGTCGAAGCGACCACCTCGCGCGGCGCGGGCGAGCGGGCCGAGCTGCTGCGCCGGCTGCTGCTACTCGCCGACACCGCGGACACCCCGGACGGCGCCGCGCCCAGCTGGGCCGGACGGATCCGGGTCGAGGACGGCTGGAGCCGGGCCGCCGTCGAACACCTGCGGACGGCGCCGGCCGCCCCCGACGCGCTCACCGCGCTCCTGGACAACGCGCTCGCGCTGACCTCCGGGCCGCGGCCGACGAAGGCATGGCTGGCCCGGACCGGCGAGCTGCTGCGGACCCGTCCGGAACTGGTCGCCGTGGTGCGCCAACTGACCGAGTTCGCCCACACGGCCGCCCCTGCGATGGTCAGGTCCTGGTACGGCGACTACCACCGGCGGGTCGGGCCGGACAGCGCCGACCTGGTGCGCGGGCTGCTGTGGACGGCCCAGGTGTCCGGTGAGCCGTGGCTGGTCCCGCTCGCGCTCGCCCTCGAAGCCGTGCTCCGCGAACCGAAGCCGCTCAACGCCTGCTACGCGGTGCTCGGCCGGCGCGCCGACCAGCCGTCGATCGCGGCGCTCGTGACGATGCAGCGGCGCAACCGGCACCGCGGGAACCTCAAGCAGATCGCCGCCGCGCTCGACGAGGCCGCGGCCGCCGCCGGGGTCAGCCGCTCGGAGCTCACCGAGCTGACCGTCCCGGACTGCGGCCTCGACCGGCAGCGGCAGTGCCGCCTCGGCACGGGCGCCGTCGTCGGCGTGGTCTCGCTCGACGACCAGGCGCGGGTCCGGATCGCCTGGGAGCACGGCGGGACGACCGCGACGAAACCACCGGCGGACGTCGACCCGGCGCTGGCCGCCGACGTGCGCCGGGCCGCCGCCGACCTGAAGAAGGCCGTCGCCGGCGAGCGGCAGCGCCTCGAGGACCTGCTCGTCGAGGACCGCGACTGGCCCGTGCGGACCTGGCGCGAGCGCTACCTCGAGCATCCCGTCACCGGCGCCATCGCCGGCCGCCTGCTGTGGACGGTCAGCGACGGCGGTGCGCGGTACACCGGCATCCCCGGCAACGACGAGCGCTTCACCGACGCGAGCGACGCCGCGCGGGTCCGGCTCTGGCACCCGGTCGACGCCGACCCGCAGGAGGTGCGGACGTGGCGCGCCCGCATCATCGCCGACGAGCTGACCCAGCCCTTCAAACAGGCGTTCCGGGAGGTGTACCTGCTGACCCCGGCGGAGGAGGAGACCGGCACCTACTCGAACCGGTTCGCGGCGCACGTCCTGCGCTACCACCAGGCGTACGCGCTGATGAAGGAACGCCGCTGGGGCAGCAACTACCTGGGCGGCTGGGACGGCGGCTACGACGGTGAGGCGAAACGGGAGTTCCCCGCGGCGGACCTGACCGCCGTGTTCCACCACGAGCAGGCGACCGACGGCGGCGGCGACACCGTCCAGTTCTGCGTGACCGACCGGGTCCGCTTCCAACGCGGCCGCGGCCGGACCCGCCAGGACGTCCCCCTGACGGACGTGCCGGCCCGGGTCTTCGCCGAGGCGATGCGCGACGTCGACCTCTTCGTCGGCGTCACCTCGATCGCCACCGACCCGACGTGGGCCGACCGCGGCACCGACGACCCGCGCTTCGACTACTGGCGGTCGTTCGCGTTCGGCGAGCTGACGGCGAGCGGCCAGGTCCGCGGCCAGGTCCTGGCGCACCTGCTGCCGAAGCTGAAGATCCGCGACAAGGCCCGCCTCGACGGCCACTACCTGGTCGTGGACGGCCAGTTGCACACGTACAGAATCCACATCGGCAGCGGCAACATCCTCATGTCCCCGAACGACCGCTACCTGTGCATCGTCCCCGCCTCCACCGCCAAACCCTCAGGCGTCCGCTTCCTTCCCTTCGACGGCGACACCATGCTGTCGATCGTGCTGTCCAAGGCCCTGCTGCTGGCCGACGACCACAAGATCAAGGACCCCTCGATCCTGCGCCAGATCGCCTGACCGGCCGCCCTGGCGAGGGGGGACGGCGCGTCGTAGGGTGCGGGGATGGCTCGTCGTTGGATCACGCCGCGGCGGTGGCGGCCGGCAAAGGCAAGGGACACCGGGGCGACGGGCGCGTTCGTGGTGGCGCGGCGGCTGGCGACCGGCGGCCGCGGGCCCGAGGACGTCATGTTCGACGCGCACGGCCACGTGGTCACCGGCACCGGTGACGGCCGGGTCCTGCGCATCGGTCCGGTCGGCGGGCACACGGTCGTCGCCGAGACCGGCGGGCGGCCCCTCGGTGTGCAGCCGTGCGCCGACGGCGGTGTGCTGGTCTGCGACCACGACCGGGGGCTGCTGCGGGTCGCCCCGGACGGCGCCGTCGAGGTGCTGGTCGGCACCGTGGACGGTGAGCCGCTGACGTTCGCCAGCAACGTCGTGCAGGGGCCGGACGGCACGATCTGGTTCACCACGTCGACGGCGCGGTGGAGTCTGGAGCATCACCTCGGTGACATGTTCGAGCACTCGTGCACCGGGCGGCTGATCCGCCGCGACCCCGACGGCACGGTCACCACGCTGCTGAGCGACCTGAAGTTCGCCAACGGCCTGGTCCTCGCGCCCGACGGGTCGGGTCTGCTGTTCGCGGAGACCGCCGGGTATCGGATCTCGCGGCTCCGGCCGGACGGGCGCGTCGATCCCCTGGTGGAGAACCTGCCGGGGTTCCCCGACAACATGAGCCTCGGCAGCGACGGGCTGCTGTGGGTCGCGATCGCCGCGCCGCGCAACGCGCTGCTCGACCGGCTCCTGCCGCTGCCCGGGTTCCTGCGGCTGCTGGTGTGGAACCTGCCTGCCGCGGTCAAGCCGAAGGCCAAGCCGATCGCGTGGGTGATGGCCTTCGACTTCGACGGGCGGCTGATGTACGACCTGCGCACCACCGACGGCTCCTACGGCTTCGTCACCTCGGTCGCCGAACGCGACGGCACCGTCGTCGCCGGCAGCCTCACCGAGACCGACGTCGTCGTGCTGGACCTGCGAGGGACGCGTGACCGTGCGGCTGCCTCCGGGTGAGGCGGAGGCGACCACAAGATCAAGGACCCGTCCGTCCTCCGCCGGCTCGGCTGACGCGTGTTTCACGGGGCCGAAGCCGGGGCGGCCGGACGATCGGTGCGCCGGCGTCGCCCGCTTCGCCGCCGCCGACCGGGACAACCTGCTGGTCTTCGCCGAGCACGTCAGCCTCGCCCGCACCGACGCGAGGACCGCTCGCGGCCGGTCAGCGCTGCGGTGGTGGTGCGGTCGAGTCGCGGACGATGAGCTCGGTGGCCAGCTCGACGTGCAGGGCGTCGAGCTGGTGGCCGCCGATCATCCGAAGCAGCATGGTGACGGCCATCCGGCCGAGCTCGGCGAGCGGCTGGCGGACCGTGGTGAGCATCGGCCGGGTGGCCCGGCTGACGTCGATGTCGTCGAACCCCGCCACCGACAGGTCCCCGGGAACCCGCAGCCCCCGCTCGGCCGCCGCGCGCAGCGCCCCGACGGCGATCTTGTCGTTGAAGGCGACCAGTGCCGTCGGCGGGTCCGGCAGGTCGAGCAGCTCGCAGGCGACCGCGTGGCCCTGCTCCTCGTTGGGCTCGGTGACGAAGCGCAGCAGCCCCGGCGGCGGCAGGAGGCCCAGCTCGATGAGCGGCGTCATGTAACCGGCCAGCCGCCCGTCGTTGACCGACCACTCGCGCGGCCCGCCGATGACGCCGACCCGGCGGTGGCCGAGCCCGACGAGGTGGGCCATGACGCTGCGCCCACCGGCGAAGTGCGCGGAGGAGACCGCGACCACGTCGCGGGGCGGTGCCGTGCGCGGGTCGACGACCACGAAGGGAAACCTCCGGTCGCGCAGCGCCACCAGGTCCTCGGCCGGCTCCGGCGGCAGGACGAGGACCGCGCCACGCACGCCCGGCCGGTCCGGCAGCGCGCCGAGCGGACCGCGGCCGGCGCCGCCCCGGCCCGCGTTGAGCAGGACGTTCATGCCGTGCAGCTCGGCGGTCTCCACGACCGAGGAGACGATCAGCCCGAAGTAGTCGCTGAGCACGTACGGGCAGCGCACGCACAGCACGTCGGCGCCCGGCCGAGCGGGCGCGTCGTGCCAGCCGAGCTGGTCGGCGGCGCGCAGGACCCGGTGCCGGGTGGCCGCGGCCACGCTGGGATGCCCGTTGAGCACCCGCGACACGGTGGCGATGGACACGCCGGCCCGGCTGGCGAGGTCGCGGATCGTGACACGTGTCGGCACGGCGGCGGCGCTCCTGTCTACGGCGGGCGGGACCGGTGCGGCGAAGTTTAGGCGCGAACCATTGCCTGATGTAACAAGTTTCAGAAAACTTATGCTGTGTTTTGATTGACTCGGTACCGCATCGGGTGTGTTCTATGAAACACCGCAGCGCGCCGCCCGCCACGGCGCCCGGACCTCTCCCGTCGCTGGAAGGGCACCCCCATGTCGCATTTCTCCCGAACTCCCTCGCGAACTCGTTCGCGGGCCGGCCGCCGGCTCGCGGCCCTCGCGGCCATCGGCGTGACCGCCGCCGTGGTCGCCGTGCTGCCCCAGCAGTTTGCCAACGCCGCCAACGAGAGCGTCGGCGTCTGGCTGACCACCACGTCCGACGGCGGCGGCCGCACCGTCACCCGCGGCCTGCAGCAGCAGAGCCCGGTCGTGTTCACGGCGAGCACCGGCGGCGCCAACCAGACGGTCACGGTCAACGAGGGCACGACCTACCAGCCGTTCGAGGGCGCGGGCGCGTCCTTCACCGACACCGCCGCGTTCAACCTGCGCGGTAGCGGCGCGCTGAGCCAGGCGACCCTCAACGACGTGATGACGAAGCTGTTCAGCCCGACGGCCGGGATCGGCGTCAGCGCCACCCGCAACGTCATCGGTTCCTCGGACCTGGCGCAGAACAGCTTCTCCTACGACACCACCTGCTGCGACCTCAACGACTTCTCGCTGTCGCGCGACGCCGACGTGATGGCGCTGACCAAGCAGGCGCGGAGCCTCAACCCGGGCATGTTCGTCATGGCCTCGCCGTGGTCGGCGCCGCCGTGGATGAAGGACAACAACGCCTACAGCCAGGGCTACCTGCAGGCGCAGTACTACAAGACCTACGCGCAGTACTTCGTCAAGTACATCCAGGGCTACCAGGCGCAGGGCGTGCCCATCAAGTACGTCACCCAGCAGAACGAGCCCGGCTGCTGCCCCGGCTACCCGTCGATGCAGTGGCCCGTCTCCGGCCTGCAGTCCTTCGCCAAGAACGACCTCATGCCCGCGCTGCAGGGCGCCGGGCTGAGCACGAAGCTGCTCATCGGCGACTGGAACTTCGACACCTACGCCACGTGGGTGGCGCCGCTGGTCGGCGACGCCGCGATCCGCAACCACCCCAACTTCGGCGGCATCGCCTGGCACGACTACGGCGGCAGCCCGTCGCAGATGACGACGGTGCACAACCAGTACCCGAACGTCAACCAGTACTTCACCGAGCACTCCGGCGGCACCTGGGTCGGCAACCAGCACTCCGAGGACATGTACGACCTCATCGAGTACTTCCGCAACTGGGGCCGGTCCTGGACCAAGTGGAGCCTCGCCGTCGACCAGAACATGGGCCCGCACAACGGCGGCTGCGGCACCTGCACCGGCCTCGTCACCGTGCACCGCGGCGACAGCCGCTCAGGCCAGGTCGACTACACGATCGAGTACTACACGATGGGCCACCTCACCAAGTTCGTGAAGCCCGGCGCGGTGCGCATCGACTCGACCGCCAATGGCGCCATCCCCAACGTGGCGTTCAAGAACCCCGACGGATCCAAGGCCCTCATCGCCTACAACCCCGGCGGCTCGACCCAGACGCTGAAGGTCAACTGGGCCGGCCAGTCGTTCGTGTACAGCCTGCCGGCGCGGACCTCGGCGACGTTCACCTGGAACACCGCCACCGGCAACCCGGACCCGACGCAGACCGGCGGCACCCGCACCGGGCAGATCACCGGCATCGCCGGTAAGTGCGCCGACGTCGCCGCCGGCAACTCGGCCAACGGCACCGCGGTGCAGCTGTGGGGCTGCAACGGCAGCGGCGCCCAGCAGTGGACGACCGGCAACAGCGACAGCAGCATCCGCGCGCTCGGCAAATGCCTCGACGTCTCCGGCGCCGGCACCGCCGACGGCACCGTGGTGCAGCTGTGGGACTGCAACGGTAGCGGCGCGCAGCAGTGGACCAACCAGGCCGGGAAGCTGGTCAACACCGGCTCCGGCAAGTGTCTCGACGCGACCGGCAACAGCTCCGCCGACGGCACCCGCCTGCAGATCTGGACCTGCTTCGGCGGCGCCAACCAGCTGTGGACGCTGCCGTAGCGCCTTGGAACACCTCGTGACACGGTGGCGGCGCCCCTCCCGCGCGGGGGGCGCCGCCGCCCCCTCGCCTGGGACATGGCCGGGCGGCCTGCGCCGGCACCGCCGACCAGGCCTGGCTCTCGGCTCAAGGCCGTCCGGAGGGTCGCCGTGCGGACCGGCGGCCCTCCGGGCTCAGGCGGGGCGGGCGTAGACCTCGCGGGGGATCGTGTAGGCGAGGTCGACCGCCGTCTCCACGGCCTCGTCCAGGTCGAGCAGCCCCTGCGCGACGAGCCCGGCGAGGTGGCCGGCGTCGATGCGGCGGGCGAGGTCGTGCCGGGCCGGGATCGAGGCGAACGCGCGGGTGTCGTCGACGAAGCCGGCGGTGTTGTAGAAGCCGGCGGTCTCGGTGACGGAGGCGCGGAAACGGCGCAGGCCTTCGGGGCTGTCCAGGAACCACCAGGGCGCGCCCAGGCGCACCGCCGGGTAGACGCCGGCGAGCGGAGCGAGCTCGCGGCTGTAGACGGTCTCGTCGACGGTGAAGAGGATCAGCCGCAGCGACGGTGAGCGGCCGAACGCCTGCAGCAGCGGCCGCAGCGACCGGGTGAACTCGGCGGCGACCGGGATGTCGAAGCCGCGGTCCGGGCCGTACAGCGACAGCGCCTCGGTGCTGTGGTCGCGCAGGACCCCGGGGTGCAGCTGCATGACGAGGCCGTCCTCGCAGGACATCGCGGCCATCTGGAACAGCATGTGCCCGGCGAACGCGGCCGCGTCGGCGGCGGAGACCCTGCCGGCCAGCGCGTCGGAGTAGATGCGGCGGGCGTCGGCCTCGCCGAGCGGGGTGGTGCCGGCGGACTCGTGGCCGTGGTCGGTGGCGAGCGCACCGGCGTCGATGAACGCCTGCCGCCGGGCGCGCAGCGCGGCGAGATAGCCGTCGTAGTCGTCGGTCGGTGTGTCCGCGCGTTTCGCCAGCGCCGCGACGTCGGCGATCCAGGACGGGCGCCCCAGGTGGACGAGGGCGTCGGGGCGGAACGTGGGGATGACCCGCGCGCCCCAGCCGTCGGCGGCCAGCCGGGCGTGCGCGTCCAGGTCGTCCAGCGGCGAGTCGGTGGTGGCGAGGACCTCGATGCCGAAGCGCTGGAACAGTGCTCGCGGCCGGAACTCCGCGGCCGTGAGGCGCTCGGCGATCGCGTCGTAGAGCTCGTCGGCGGTCGAGGCGGAAGGCACCGTCGTGACGCCGAAGACCTCGACGAGCTCGTGGGTCAGCCAGTACCGCGACGGGGTGCCCCGGAACAGCTTCCAGTTGGCGCAGAACGTGCGCCAGATCGCCCGCGGATCGGTCTGCGCCGCGTCACCGACGCCCAGCGCGTCCAGCGGCACCCCCGCCGCGTGCACCAGCCGGGTCACGTAGTGGTCCGGGGTGATCAGCATCGAGGCCGGGTCCCCGAACGGAGTGTCGTCGGCCAGCAGTCCGGCATCGACGTGGCCGTGCATGCAGACCAGCGGCAGCGCCCGGGTCGCGGCGTAGACGGTGCGGGCGAGCTCCCTGGTGGTGGGGTCGGGTGGCAGGGCGCGGTCGGGGTCGAGGTGGAGCTGCGGCACCGAAGAAACTCCCTCGCAAGAGATCCCACAAACGTTCTCATCACTGTGTGCCCCGGGAAGCTACCCGTCAAGAGAATCTCTTGACATCGACCTACAAACGATTTCATGCTTGCCGGCATCACCTCAGGACAGGGAGCGTGCTCGATGCCCGTGACGATCAAGGACGTGGCCCGGGTGGCCGGCGTGTCGCCGTCGACGGTGAGCCGTGCCCTGACCACGCCCGCGCTCGTCCAGGCCGAGACCCGGGCAAGGGTCGAGCGGGCGGCCGCCGAGCTGGGCTACCAGCCCAACCGGGCGGCCCGCGGCCTGATCACCGGCCGCACCGGCAACATCGGGCTGGTCGTGCCCGACCTGACCAACCCGTTCTTCCCCGGCGTCGTCAAGGGCGTGCAGAGCCGCGCCCGTGAGTCCGACTTCTCGGTCTTCCTCGCCGACACCGACGAGGACCCGACCGCGGAGGCCGGCCTGGTCCGGGCGCTGAGCAAGCAGGTCGACGGCATCGTGCTGTGTTCGCCTCGCATGAGCGAGGAGGACCTGCGCTCCGTCGGCGGCGAGACGCCGATCGTCATGCTCAACCGCCGGGTCGGCCAGATCCCGTCGATCACCATCGACAACGGCGACGGCATCCGGCAGGCCGTCGCGCACCTCGCCGCGCTCGGCCACCAGCGCATCGCCTACGTCGGCGGCCCGCGGCTGTCGTGGTCCAACCGGGAGCGCACCAAGGCGCTGCGGGCGGTGACCGCGGCCAGCGGCATCGACCTCGTCGAGGTCGGCAACTTCGCACCCCAGTTCGCCGGCGGTGTCGCCGCCGCCGACCTCGTCCTCGCCGCCGGGGTCACCGCCGTCATCGCCTACAACGATCTCGTCGCGCTCGGCCTGCTCAACTGGTTCGCCACCCGCGGTGTCAAGGTGCCCGAGACGATCAGCGTCATGGGCTTCGACGACATCGTGCTCTCCCAGATGGTCAGCCCCTCACTGACGACCGTCGCCCAGCCGCAGGAGCCGATCGGCCGGGCCGGCGTCGACATGCTGCTGCAGCTCCTCGAAGACCCCGACCGCGCGGCCGTCGCGAGGCGGGAGCTGCCGTCACAGCTCATGGTCCGCCATTCCACGGGCCGCGCACCCGCCCCCTGAGAAGGGAACCGCCATGAAACCCTGGAGAACCGCCGCCTCACTGCTCGTGCTGTCGCTCGCCGCGTGCGGCGCGCCGACGAAGAACACCCCCGCCACCACGTCCAGCGGCGACCTGCCGCTGAAGCCCGCGTCCGCGGTGACGCTCAACATCCTCGACGTCGCCGGCAACCTCCAGCTCACCCAGGGCATGATCGACGACTTCGTGTCCGCGCACGCCGACACGATCAGCAAGGTCACCTATTCGAAGGCGACGGCGCCGGAGCTCGCGCCGAAGGTCAAGGCGCAGCAGGGCGCCGGTCGGGTCGACATCGACCTCGTGCTCACCGGCGTCGACGGCCTGGCCGCGGGCGTCGATCAGGGACTCTGGCAGCCGCTGCTGCCGGCGTACGCGCAGCGCCTGTCCAACATGAACAGCTATCTGCCCGGCGCCGCCGCCATGCAGAAGCTCGCCGGGGGCTACGGCGTCACGGTCACCTACTACCCGTCCGGGCCGCTCATCGAGTACCTGCCGGCGAAGGTGCCGAACCCGCCGAAGAGCGCCGAGGAGCTCCTCGCCTTCGCGAAGGCCAACCCGGGCACCGTGCAGTACGCCCGGCCCGCGAACTCCGGGCCCGGTCGCACGTTCCTGATGGGCCTGCCGTATCTGCTGGGTGACAAGGACCCGAAGGACCCGGTCAACGGCTGGGAGAAGACCTGGGCATACCTGACCGAGCTGAACAAGTACGTCGAGCTGTACCCGTCCAGTACCAGCGAGACCATGAAGTCCCTGGCGAACGGCTCCGCGAAGATCATCGCGACGACGACGGGTTGGGACATCAACCCGCGCGTCCTCGGCCAGGTGCCGAAGGAGGCGATGATCGGCTCGCTGAACGGTTTCCACTGGGTCACCGACGCGCACTACGCCGTCGTCCCGAAGGGCGTCTCCGCCGACAAGCAGTCCGCGATCCTGCTGCTGCTGCAGGAGATGCTCACCCCGAAACAGCAGGCGAAGGCCTACGACAAGGGCTACTTCTACCCCGGCCCGGCGGTCAAGGACGTGCCGCTGTCGATGGCGCCCGCGGACAGTCAGAAGGCGATCACCGACTTCGGCCGCCCCGAGTACGACGCGCTCATCTCCGGCAACCCGCTCGAGGTGCCGCTGGACGCGAAGGCGCTCGTCGCCGCGTTCGACAAGTGGGACCGTGAGATCGGTGGCGCGAAGGTGAAGAAGTGACCTTCAAGCAGCTTCGTCTGGAGGGCGTGACCCGCCGGTTCGGTGGGCAGGACGCGCTCGTGGACCTTGACCTGACGATCGAGCGGGGCGAGTTCATCGCCCTGCTCGGCCCGTCGGGCTGCGGCAAGTCGACCGCGCTCAACTGCCTCGCCGGCCTGCTGCCGCTGACCGCGGGCCGGATCTGGCAGGACGACACCCGCCTTGACACGCTCCTGCCGGAGAAGCGCGGCTTCGGCATGGTGTTCCAGAACTACGCCCTGTTCCCGCACCTGAGCGTGGCGAAGAACATCGCGTTCGGGCTGCAGATGCGCCGCCTGCCCAGTGCGGAGGTCCGCCGCCGCACCGACGAGGCGATCGCGCTGGTGCACCTGGAAGCGCAGGCGCGGAAGCTGCCCGGTCAGTTGTCCGGCGGGCAGCAGCAGCGGGTCGCGATCGCCCGCGCCGTCGTCCTCGAGCCGTCGCTGGTCCTCATGGACGAGCCACTGTCCAATCTGGACGCGAAGCTGCGGCTGGAGATGCGCACCGAGATCCGCCGGCTGCACCAGGCCCTCGGTCTCACCACGGTGTACGTGACCCACGACCAGGAGGAGGCGCTGTCGATGGCCGACCGCCTGGTCGTGCTCCGCAACGGGCGCGTCCAGCAGGTCGGCACCCCCGAACAACTGCACACGCGGCCCGCGAACCGGCACGTCGCCGACTTCATGGGCTTCCGCAACCTGCTGCCGATGACCGTCACCGGCGCCGGACCGTCCACTGTGGTCGTCGAAGGTGGCGGGCTGACCCTGCACGGCACTGCTGTCGGCGAGGTCGCCGCCGGGGACGCGGTGGTCGCCGGGGTACGACCGGAGTCACTGCGGCTCGCGGACGACGGGTTCACGGCCACCGTGGAGGTCGTCGAGTACCAGGGCCGCGAGGTCGCCGTCGAGGTCGTCACCGACGCCGGTCAGCGGCTGCACCTGCGCACCGGCGACCGCCCGGCACCCGGCGACAAGATCCGGCTCGCGGTGGAACCCGCCGCCCTGCTGGTGTTCCCGGCCGGGCAGGACACCTGATGGCGGCCGTCACGCAAGGCAAGGTGGCGCTGCGGCACCGGCTCGCCGAACGCGGCGTCGACCGGCAGCTGCTGCTGCTCGGCCCGGCGCTGCTGTTCGTCGTGACCCTGTTCGTCTACCCGTTCTTCTACGGCATCGGGTTGTCGTTCCAGCCCGAGGAAGGTGGGCCGTTCGAGGCGTACCGGTCGTTCTTCGCCGACGCGTACGAGCGCGGCACCCTCACCACGACACTGTGGTTGTCGCTGCCGGTGGCGTTGCTCAACGTCGGGGCGTCGGTGCCGATCGCCTACCGGATGCGGGGCCGGTTCCGCGGCAAACGGCTGCTCACCACGGTCCTCGTCGTGCCGATCACCCTCGGCACCGTCCTCACCGCCCAGGGGCTGCTGAACTTCCTCGGCCCGACCGGCTGGTTCAACCGCACCCTGATGGCGCTGCACCTCGTCGACGGGCCGGTCCGGCTGACCCACAACTACTGGGGGGTGTTCTTCTCCCTCGTCATCACCGGCTTCCCGTTCGCGTTCCTCCTCGTCCTGTCCTACCTGTCGGGTATCGACCCGACCCTGGAGAAGGCCGCCGCAACGCTCGGCGCGGGCTGGGCGCAACGCTTCCGGCGGATCACCCTGCCGCTGCTCGCCCCCGGCCTCGCGACCACGTTCTGCCTGACGTTCGTGCTCGCGTTCAGCGTCTTCCCGTCCGCGGTCCTCGTCGGCGACCCCGCCGGCGACACCCGGGTCATCTCCATCGCCGCCTGGCACGCCGGCTACGAACAGTACGACTACCCGAAAGCGTCCGCGATCGCGGTCGTCATGGGCCTCGTCGAACTCGCCGTCATCGCCGCCGTCCTCGGCTGGCGCTCGCTGCTTTACACCGGATCCACGGGAGGCAAGGGATGAAAACCGGCGCCTGGATCGTCTGGGGTGTGGTCGCGTTCTTCTTCGTCAACCTGCTCGGCGTCGTCGGGTCCGTCGTCGTCAGCTCGTTCGGGACCACATGGTTCGACACGTGGCTGCCGACCGGCGCCACCGGCCAGTGGTACGGCGAGGCGTGGCGCGACTTCGGCCTGCTGCCCGTGCTGGTCACCACCCTGGAGGTGTCCGCGCTCGTCGTCGGCATCTCCGTCCTCGTCGGCGTGCCCGCCTCCTACGTCCTCGCCCGGCGCTCGTTCCCCGGCCGGCGGGTGCTGTACCTGCTGTTCCTGCTGCCGATCCTGATGCCGCCGATCACCTACGGCATCCCCCTGGCCACCGTGCTGTACAAGTACGGGTTCGCCGGGCACATGACCGGGGTGGTGCTGGCGAACCTGGTGCCGTCGGTGCCGTTCGTCATCCTCACGATGACCCCGTTCATCGAACAGATCGACCCCACCATCGAACGCGCCGCCCGTATGTGCGGCGCCGGTACCCGCCAGATCTTCACCCGCATCCTCGCGCCGCTGCTCGTCCCCGGCATCCTCGCCGCGTCGATCCTCGTCCTGGTGCGCACCGTCGGCATGTTCGAACTGACGTTCCTCACCGCCGGACCCGACTCCACCACCCTCGTCGTCGCGCTCTACAACTCGATGTCGGCCGCCGGGATCCGCGCCCAGCAGTCCGTCGACGCGATGGCCGTCATCTACACCGGCACGATGCTGGTGCTGCTCGTCCTGGCGCTGCGCCTCGTCAACCCGACCCAGCTCGTCGCCCGGGTCAAAGAGGAAGAGATCACGTGAGAATCACCGAGGCGCGGGTCATCGTCACCTGCCCCGACCGCAACTTCGTCACGCTGAAGATCGTCACCGACGAGGGCGTGACCGGGGTCGGCGACGCGACGCTCAACGGGCGCGAGCTCGCCGTGGCCGGCTACCTCACCGACCACGTCGTGCCGCAGCTGATCGGCCGCGACCCGACGCGCATCGAGGACACCTGGCAGTACCTCTACAAGGGGGCGTACTGGCGGCGCGGGCCCGTCACCATGTCGGCGATCGCGGCCGTCGACACGGCCCTGTGGGACATCCTCGGCAAGGTGGCCGGGTTGCCCGTCTACAAGCTGATCGGCGGCCGTTCCCGCGAGGGCGTCACGGTGTACGGCCACGCCAACGGCTCCACGGTGGACGAAGCGGTCGCCGAGGTCGCCAGGTACGTAGACCTCGGCTACAAGGCCATCCGGGTGCAGACCGGCGTCCCCGGCCTCGCCAGCACCTACGGCGTCTCCGGCGACAAGATGTACTACGAACCCGCCGACGCCGCCCTGCCGACCGAGAACGTGTGGTCGACGGCCCGCTACCTCAACCACGTCCCGTCCGTGTTCGCCAGGGTCCGCGACGAGTTCGGACCGGACGTCAAACTGCTGCACGACGTACACCACCGGCTCACCCCGATCGAAGCCGCCCGCCTCGGCAAATCCCTCGAACCCTACGACCTCACGTGGATCGAGGACCCCGTCCCCGCCGAACTGCAGGACGGGTTCCGGCTCATCCGCCAGCACACCACCACCCCGATCGCCGTCGGCGAAGTCTTCAACACCATCTGGGACTGCGAACAGCTCATCCGCGAACAACTCATCGACTACATCCGCGCCACCGTCGTGCACGCCGGCGGCATCACCCACCTGCGCCGCATCTTCGACCTCGCCGCGCTGCACCACGTGCGGTCCGGCTCGCACGGCGCCACCGACCTGTCCCCGGTCTGCATGGCCGCCGCCCTGCACGTCGACATCGCCATCCCGAACTTCGGGCTGCAGGAGTACATGCGGCACACGACGGCGACGGACGAGGTCTTCCCGCACGGGTACCACTTCGACGGCGGCTACCTGCACCCCTCAGAGACGCCCGGGCTCGGCGTCGACATCGACGAGGAACTCGCCGCACAGTACCCGTACAAGCCGGCGTCCCTGCCGGTGAACCGCCTCGAAGACGGGACGATGCACAGTTGGTGAACCGCCTCGGCCTCCCGGCACTGTCCATGCTGGACGGTGTCCGTAAACCCGGCTACGACCCGCGGGACGTCCAGGTCGGGATCGTGCACGTCGGCGTCGGCGCGTTCTTCCGCGCGCACCAGGCGGTCTACACCGACGCCGTGCTCGCCACCGACCCGGCCTGGGGGATCGCGGGCTTCACCCAGCGCTCCGCCACCGTCCGCGACCAGCTCGCGCCGCAGGACGGGCTCTACACCGTCCTGGAGCGCGGGGCCGGCGCCGGGCCGCCGCGGGTCGTCGGCGCACTGCGCGAGATCGGCCTGGCCCACGAGGTGGTGAACAGGATCGCCGACCCGGCCGTGCGGCTGGTGACCCTCACCGTGACGGAGAAGGGCTACCGGCCCGGCAACGCGGTCGAGCGGCTCGTCGCCGGCCTGGAGCTGCGCCGCCGCGCCGACGCCGGGCCGATCAGCGTCCTGCCCTGCGACAACCTGCCCGCCAACGGCGCCACCCTGCGCGGCCTCGTCGTCCGCCACTGCGAAGGGCTGCCCGGAGGGGACCGGCTGCTGGACTGGATCACCACGTCGGTGGCCTTCCCGTCGTGCGTCGTCGACCGGATCGTGCCGGCGACCGCACCCGCCGACCTCGCCGCGGTCGCGTCGGCGCTCGGCGTCCGCGACGAGGGCGCGGTCGTCGCGGAACCCTTCAGCCAGTGGGTCATCGAGGACTCGTTCGCGGCCGGCCGACCCGCCTGGGACGCCACGTTCACCGACGACGTGGCCCCCTACGAGGCGGCGAAGCTGCGGCTGCTCAACGCGACCCACTCGCTGCTGGCGTACACCGGCGCGCTCGCCGGCCACGAGACGATCGCCTCGGCGATGGCCGACCCGGTCCTCGCCGACGCCGCCCGGCGGCTCATGACCGAGGACGCCACGCCGACGCTCACCCCGCCGGCCGGCTTCGACCTCGCCGGCTACCAGGAGTCCATCCTGCGCCGGTTCGCCGACCCGGCGCTGGGCCACCGCACCGCCCAGGTCGCCGCCGACGGCTCGCTGAAACTCCCGATCCGCCTGCTCGGCACCGCCCGGGACCGGCTCGCCGCCGGCGCCGATCCACAGTGGACGGCGCTGGCCGTCGCCGCGTGGATGGTCTACGTGGCGACCCGCCGGCCCGTCGACGACCCACGCGCGGCCGAGCTCGCCGCCGCGACGGCCGCGGTCCGGGGCCCGGCGGAGCTGGTCGACGCGCTGCTGCCCGTCTTCCCCGACCCGCTCGGCCCCGTGTGGCGCGAGCTGCTCGTCACGCACGCCGCACGCCTGCTCCGCCAATAGGTTCGGCACCTCACCGCGGCGTCACCCGGGGCCGCGCGTACCGCCATACGTCCCGTTCGGGAGTGAACAATGCGCAGAATCCTCACGTGGCTCGCCGCGGCCGTCATGGTCGTGTCGGCCAACGTGGTCGCGGCGCCCAGCGCGTCCGCCGCCACGTACACCCCACCCGCGCTCAGGCAGCGGGTCGACCTCAACTCGGGCTGGCGCTTCACCAAGGGCGACGTCGCCGGCGCCGAGGCCACCACGTTCAACGACAGCGCGTGGCAGCAGCTCAGCGTCCCGCACACCTGGAACGCCGCCGACGGCGCCGACGGCGGCAACAACTACTACCGCGGCGTCGGCTGGTACCGCCGGCACTACACCGTCCCGGCCGGCTTCGCCGGCAAGATGCTGTTCCTGCAGTTCGCCGGCGTTAACCAGGTCGCCGACGTGTGGGTCAACGGCACCTACCTCGGCAAGCACGCAGGCGGCTACGCCCGCTTCCGCTTCGGTGCCACCTCGGCGCTCAAGGTGGGCCAGGACAACGTCATCGCGGTCAAGGTGACCAACGCGCACAACGCCGACATCGCCCCGCTGTCCGCCGACTTCACGTTCTACGGCGGCATCTACCGCAATGTCAGCCTGCAGGTCGTCGACCCGCTCGCCGTGCGGATGCTCGATTCCGCCGGTCCCGGGGTGTACCTGCGGCAGCGGTCCGTCACCGCGGCGTCGGCGACCGTCGACGTGACGACGAAACTGTTCAACAACAACACCTCCAGCCGCTCGGTCGTCGTGCGCACCGTCATCACCGACGCGTCCGGCACCGTCGTCGCGGACCAGTCGTCGGCCGCCCGTACCGTGGCAGCCAACGCCGGCGTCGACGTGGTCTCCACCGTGACCATCGCCAACCCCCACCGGTGGGACGGGCTCGCGGATCCCTACCTGTACAACGCGAACGTCGAGATCCGTTCGTCGGGCCAGGTCACCGACGTGGTCACCGAACCCCTCGGCCTGCGCACCTTCGCCGTCGACCCGAACACCGGCTTCAGCCTCAACGGTCACGCGTACGACCTGCACGGCGTGAACCTGCACCAGGACCGCGCCGGCGCCGGCTGGGCCGTCAACGACACGCAGCACACCGCCGACTTCGACCTCATCCGCGAGATCGGCGCCACCACGATCCGGATGGCGCACTACCAGCACGACCAGAAGGACTACAACCTCGCCGACGAGCGCGGCCTCGTCGTCTGGGCGGAGATCCCGCTCGTCAACGACACCACCAACTCCGCCGGCTACACCGCGAACGCCCGGCAGCAGCTGACCGAGCTGATCCGGCAGAACTACAACCACCCGTCGATCGTCTTCTGGGGCATCGGCAACGAGCAACGCGTCGACAACGCCGCCACCAACACGCTGCTGGACAGCCTCGCCGGCCTGGTGGACGCCGAAGACCCGGACCGCGTCTCGGTCTACGCCAGCTGCTGCGTCAGCGACACCGGCGCCGTCAACAACCACGCCGAGGCCAGCGGCTACAACAAGTACTTCGGCTGGTACAACGGCTCGTACAACGACCTCGGCGGGAACCTGGACAGCCTGCACGCCGCCAACCCGTCCCGCAGGATCGCCCTGTCCGAGTACGGCGCCGGCGCCAACACCACGCAGCACGCCCTCAACCCGGCCGCGCCGAGCCCCGGCGGCCAGTACCACCCCGAGGAGTACCAGGCGCTGCTGCACGAGGCGACGTGGAAGCAGCTCGACGCCCGCCCCTACGTGTGGGGCACCTACGTGTGGAACATGTTCGACTTCGCCGCCGACGCCCGCAACGAGGGCAGCCAGCCGGGCATCAACGACAAGGGCCTCGTCACCCGGGACCGGCTGACCCGCAAGGACGCCTTCTACTTCTACAAGGCGAACTGGTCTTCCGCACCGACGGTGTACATCACCAGCCGCCGCTGGACGACCCGCACCACCGCGTCGACGGAGCTGAAGGTCTACTCGAACGCGTCGTCGGTCACCGCCACCCTCAACGGCGCCTCACTCGGCTCCCGGACCGCGCCCGACCACATCTTCAAGTGGACCGGCGTGACCCTCCGCCCGGGCGCCAACACCGTCCAGGTCACCGCCACCATCAACGGCACCCAGGTCACCGACACCGTGACGTGGACCCTGAACTGACAGCCCCTTCCGGCCGCTGCACCGTTCCCCGGTGCAGCGGCCGCGCTCCGGGTCGGGTCAGTCGACGTACCAGTCGAAACGGCGCGGCGGTCACGGGGCGCCCGGCCGACCTTGCCAATGGCCTAGAGTGCGTCGATGTGCTCCGCCACGCCGGTGAGGTCGACGGCGGCCAGGCGTTCGGGCTGGACGACTATCCGCAGCTCATCGGAGATCCGGCCGTGCCGGCTGCGGGCGACGAAGGAGCTCGCGATGAGCTTGAGAAGGTCGGACGGTGCCTGACGTTCCACGCGTGCGAGGCCGGTGCCGATCAACGGAATGGCGATCGGCCGTAGGCGCGGCCGAACGTGTTCATCGAACTGGGAATGTCGCTGGCGCTCCTGCCGCACCAGACGATCATGCTGCAGGCGGGTGCCATGCGGTTGCCGGCGGGTGCCATGCGGTTGCCGGCGGACCTCGCAGGGCTCAACTACATCCGCGTCACCGCGTCCGGCGACTGGTGCAACAAGCTTGCCGAGCGGCTGCGGACCGCGGGATGCCCGGTGGACCGTACCGGCACGGACTGGCAGCGCGCCAACCGGTTCGGAAACCTGGACGCCCACCGGCGTGGAGCCGACTACACGCGGACGCCGTAGCCGCGCAGTCCTCCGCCAGGCTCTGGCAGGATCGGGGGATGGACGACAGCGTGCCGTTCCGGTGGGACCTGGTCACGCCGGACCGGCTGGGGTCGTTGCTGGACGGGGTGGAGGCGCCGGATCTGTGGTTCCTCGACGAGCTTGTCGCGTGCGCCGGGAAGGTCGTGGCCCGCGGTGGCAACGGTGACCTGGTGTTCGTTGGGCGGTCGCTGGATTCGATGTACGACCTGCTCGGCGGGGCGCTCGGCGGCAGGGTGGGCCTGCGGCGGCTGCCGTTGTCGTTCGCGCGCCCGTCGGTGCGGCGGGGGCGCGGGTGGCGGCGGCGGGCGTTGACGCGGGCAGAGGTGGAGCAGGCCCGCCGGATCGTCCGAGGGGTCGAAGCGGCGCCGCGGGACCTGGCGCGCGGGCCGCGGCCGGTGACGTTTGTCGACGTGGTCAGCGAGGGCGGGACGTTCACCGAGCTGTACACGCTGCTGCGCGACTGGGTCGAGCAGGAGCGGGAGCCGTGGCCGGTGATCCGGCGCAAGCTGCGGTTCGTCGGGGTGACGCCGCGGCGGCAGACGAGCCCGAACGCGTACCGCTGGCAGCAGGACGACCGGCCGTGGACCCGTGAGCTGCCGGCCAGGGCAGTCGTCAACGTGTCGCTGGACGGGCGGGTGTGGTCGTACTTCGGGGACCACCAGACGAAGCTGACCCGGTCGTTCCGCCCCGAACGGTGGCTGGCCGGGGCGGACGGGCCCGACCGGGAGGAGCGGACCCGGGCGGCGCTCGCGGAGGCGGTGGCGCTCGTCCACTACGGTCGCAGCCGGGAGGGGCGCCGTGCGCTCGCCCGCGCCACCGCCGGTGAGCCCGCGCTCGCCGAGCCGTGGTTGCGCACCCTGGTCACCGCGCTGAACAACGGCTGATGCGACAGATTGGAACGGGGCATGCGGAACAAGATCGGGCAACCGTGGGGCGTCAGTGTCTACGGTACGGCGAGCGTGCAGGCGCTGCCGGAGCTGGTACGGGTCAAGTTCAAAATCATGAGTCTCGAGGAGACGCCCTCGGCGGCGTTCGACGTGGCCACCGCGGCGGTGACCGAGGTCCGGGCCGTGCTGCGCCGGCACGGCATCGCGGACGCGGCGGTGAAGGCGTCCCGGCTGAGCCTCGTGACGGCCACCAGGTACATCGACGGCACGAACCGGTTCGTCGGCTACCAGTGCGTGGCGGAGTTCGCCGTCGAGTCGGCGGACCTCGACGGGAGCCGGCAGCTGCTGGTCGATCTCGTCGCGGCGGGGGCCAACCAGATCGACGACGTCGACTTCGACGTCACCGGCAAGCAGGCGCTGCGGGCGCAGGCGCGGCGCAGGGCGGTCGCCGTCGCGCGGGCGAAGGCCGAGCTGTACGCGGAGGCGGCGGGTGTCCGGCTCGGCGCCGTGCTGCACATCGAGGACGTGGACCCGGAAGGGCCGGGCGTGGAGAAGTACCGCAGCCACGCCACCGACGCGGCCGACGCGGCCGCTCAGGACCTCGCCCCCGGCTATGTCGTCGTCAACGCCGCCGTGCTGCTCGGGTTCGCGCTACAGGGCGACTGACGGAGACCGCGGTGCGCGGCCCGCGGCGAGCAGTGCCGCTGTCGGCAGCGCGAGGTCGCCGCCGGAGTCGAGGAACGCGGCGGCGAGGCGTTCGTAGGAGCGCCGGGCCGCCGCGACCACGGCCGGGTCGGCGCCCGTGAGCGCCTCGCCGAGGGCGCCCATGCCGTTGGCCGGTCCGATCCACCACGTGTCGACGGAGGTGTGGTGGGTCCAGGTGACGGTCTCGCACGACACGTCCCGCAGGCCGGCGCCGGTGAGCAGGGCGGTGAGGCCTTCCTCGGTGCGCGGGAAGTCGAGCGGCGGTGGGATGATCGACGGCGCCGGGGTGAGTCCCACGGACGCCATGACGTCCGTCCACAGCCGCTGCAGCGGCGGCGACGGATGCGGCCAGACGGTGACGGCGACCCGCCCGCCCGGCGCGGTGAGCCGCACCAGCTCCAGCAGCGCCCGCCCGGGGTCGGGGACGTGGTTGACGACGAAGTTCGCGACGACCGTGTCGAAGGCGCCGTCGGTGAAGGGCAGCGACGGAAGCGCGGCCTCGACGACTTCAGCGGCGGTGGTGCTGCGGGCGAGGTCGACCATGCCCGGCTCCGCGTCGACCGCGGTGACCCGCCCGCCGCCGGCCACGGCGAGTGCCGCGACGGTGCCGGTGCCCGTGCCGACGTCGAGTAACCGGGAACCCCGGGTGAAACCGGCCGCCCGCAGCAGGAACGGCGCCGTGTGGGCGCACAGGTGCGCGTAGCTGTCGGCGAACGCCGCCGCGCGGCCGGTCCATTTCCCCATGCGGGAGAGCCTAGTCGGGGGCGTCGGACAGCAGTGTCTCGATGCGTTCGAGCAGGACGCTCGGCTCGAACGGCTTGACCAGGTAGTCGTCGGCGCCGGCGTCGAAGCCGGTGCTCACGTCCAGCCACTGGCCGTGCGAGGTGAGGATCAGCACCGGCATCAGCTCGGTGTCGGCGGTCCGGCGCAGCGCGCGGCAGACCTCGATGCCGTTGATGCCGGGCATGCTGACGTCCAGGATCGCCAGGTCCGGGTGCTCGCGGCGGGCGGTGTCCAGGGCGGTGCCGCCGTCGGCACAGGCGATGACGTGATGGCCGGACGTGTCGAGCAGAAACGTCAGCAGCTCCCGGATGGCGAGGTCGTCCTCGGCCACGAGCACCGTCGACATGCGCACCAACTTTCTGGAAGCTCCCGATCCGAGTATATGGACAAAACAGCTCAACTATGGTGGTTCCGGATGGACGGAGGCCGGGACGATGACCGCAGCGCCTGCGCCGCAGTACCTGCGGCAGCTGTCGCACGAGCTGCGCACGCCGCTCACCGGTATCCGCGGCTACAGCGAGGTGCTGGAGCAGGCGGGCCCGCTCACCGAGCGGCAGCGCCACATGCTCACCATGCTCAACTCCTGTGTCCACCGGCTCGACAGCCTCATCGACGACCTGCTGCTGTTCGCGGCGGTGGACGCCGGGGTCTACGGGCTCGTGGTCGAGGACCTCGACCTGCGCCGGCTGTGCGACCGCGCCCTGAAGGCGCACGCCGCGCGGGCCCGGCCCGGTGAGCCGCGGGTGCGCTGGGCCGACGAGGGCGGCAGCTGTGTCGTACAGGGGGATCCGAGACAGCTGGAGCATCTTGTCGTGGCCCTGCTCAACCACGCCGTGGGGTGCTTCGCCGGCTGCGACGAGCTGCTGGTCGCGCTGGACGGCGACGACACCCAGGTGCGGCTCACCGTCACCGCCGGCACCCAGCCGTGCCCGGCCGGCATCGTGGGGCTCGGGGTGGCCGTGGTGCGCGCCATCGCCGACCGGCACGGCGGGATCGTGACCACGAGCGACACCGAGCTGCGGGTCATGCTGCCGCGCACCGCGACGCCCGGCGACCGGGTGACGGTCCGGCCGATGCGGCGGGTCCGATGACGGTGGAGCGGCACCGCTGGTACGGCTCGATGGCCCTCGCAGCCGTGGTCCTCGTCCTCGGGGCGCTCGCCACGCTCGGCGTCACCGTCGTCATCAGCGGCAAGGAGCGGCGCTCGGCGCAGCAGGCGATCGACCGCCAGTCAGACCTCGCCGCCGCGGCCGTCGCCGGTGAGGTCCGCCGGTACGTCGACACGATCGACAACGTGGCGGCGGCGCTGGGCTCCCACGACGGGCTGAGCCCGCAGGAGTTCGCGCGGGCGACGGCGAAGGTGCCGGGGGAGGCCCTGGCGGGCGCGACGGCGCTCGTGTTCGTCGTCCCGGCCGGCGCCGCGGACGTCGCCACCGTGCAGGAGCAGTGGCGGGCGGCGGGCGCCACCGGGCTGACCCTGCGGCCCGCGGACGGCCTGCGGGAGCACTATTTCGGCGTGTACGCCAGGCAGCTGGACGGCAACGCGCCGCTCGCGGGCGGGACGGATCTCGGCGGCGACCCGGACCTCGCCGACGTGATGCGCCAGTCGCACCGGGCGGGCCGCGCGGCGGTGTCCAACGCGGCGCTGCTGGAGCCCGACGCGTCCCGGCCCGCGGGTGAGCAGCGCCGGACGCTCAGCCTCGCCACCCCCGTCACCGGGCCGGCCGGGGAGCTGCGCGGCTGGGTCGTGCTCGGCCTGCGCGGCGAGGGCTTCTTCGGCGGCGCGCTCGGCGAGGCCCTGCACCGGCGGGTGACCGCGACGCTGTCGGCCACCCAGACCGGCGGCGGGCTGCTGACGATCGCGACCGTGCACCGCCTGGCGACGCCCCGCGACGCCCTGCGCCGGTCCCAGGACATCGGGATCGCGCAGCGGCTGTGGCACCTGGAGGTGAGCGCCGACCCGCGCGACCTGCCCGGCGCCTACACGGACCGGCCCCTCGTCGCGACCGCCTCGGGTGCGGTGCTGACGGTGCTCGTGACGCTGCTGGTGTACCTGCTGTCGACCCGCCGCTCGAAGGCGATGATCCTGGTGCACGAGGCGACCGAAGAGCTGCGCGCCGCCGAACGCGAGGCGCGCAAGCAGGCCGCGCTGCAGCAGGCGATCCTCACCAGCCTCGGCGAGGGCGTCACCGTCGTCGGCGCCGACGGCCGGGTCCTGCTGCACAACCCCGCGGCCCGCCAGCTGCTCGGCACCGCCGGTGACCCGGACACCCTGGAGGACTGGCCGGCGCACTACGGCGCGTACCTGCCGGACCGTGCGACCCCGTTCCCCGCCGCGGAGCTGCCGATGGTGAAGGCGCTGCGCGGGGTGTCCGTCGACCGGGTCGAGATGGTCATCCGCAACGCCACCCACCCCGACGGGATCCTCGTCAGCGTCAGCGCCCGGCCCCTGGACCGCTCGGCGGGCGGGCCGCGCGGCGCGGTCGCGGTCCTGCACGACATCACGGCGCTGCGCCGGTACGAGACGGAGCTGGCTCAGTTCGCCGCGGTCGTCGCGCACGACCTGAAAAGCCCGCTGACCGCGGTGCACGGCTTCGCCGCCGTCGCCGCCGACGCCCTCACCGCGGCGGACCCGCTGATCGCCTCCGTCGCGCCGGTGGGGGGATCCCGTTCCGCCGCCGACGCGGAGCCGGAGAGCCCGGAGGTCCGGCGGGGCGGCCTGACCCGGTCGAGCACGGCGCGGGCCGCGGTCGAGCGGGTCCGGCAGGGCGCGATCCGGATGCGGTCCATCATCGACGACCTGCTCGCCTACACCACGGCCCGGGACGCGCCGCTCAACCTCACCGAGGTGGATCTGCGGGCGATCGTCGAGTCGGTGGTCGCCGAGCGGACCGCGCCGGTCCCGCCGGCGGACCTGGCGATGGCGTCCTCGGCCGGCCGCCCGCCGACGCCGGTCGTCCACATCGGCGACCTGCCCGAGATCAAGGCCGACCCGGGCCTGCTGCGCCTCGTCGTGGACAACCTCGTCGGCAACGCCATCAAGTACACCCCCGCCGGGCGCACCCCGCACGTGGAGGTCACCGCCGACGCCGGCCCCGACGGCATCCACCTCGTCGTCGCCGACCGCGGCATCGGCATCCCCGACGCCGAGAAGGCCCGCGTGTTCGAGTCGTTCTACCGCGCCCGCCCGGTCGACTACGGCGGCACCGGGCTCGGCCTCGCCATCTGCCGCCGCATCGTGGAGCGGCACGGCGGCTCGATCGCGGTCGAGGACAACCCCGGCGGCGGCACCCGCTTCCGGGTGACGCTGCCGCTGACCGCCGCCGCCGAGCCCGACCCGATCGCGGCGCTGCGCACCTACGGCACGTCCGGCGATGCCGGCTGGGAACGCCTCATGCGCCCCGGCGACACCACCGCGACCGCTACGCCAGGGACTGGTAGTAGGACTGCATCGACGGGTAGTAGTCGTTGAAGTCGGGCATCGCGGGGGTGCCGGGGGAGCGGGAGGCGACGAGCGCGTCGAGGTAGAACTCCCAGCCGGGTCCGACCTCGCCGATGCCGTCGGCGCTGGTCAGGTGGTGGACCAGCCGGAGTTCGGTGCTGGC
This sequence comes from Dactylosporangium sp. NPDC051087, assembly GCF_055586325.1. Classification (NCBI taxonomy): domain Bacteria; kingdom Bacillati; phylum Actinomycetota; class Actinomycetes; order Micromonosporales; family Micromonosporaceae; genus Dactylosporangium; species Dactylosporangium sp. NPDC051087. The sequence goes on from NZ_JBVJIJ010000012.1 coordinate 269,653, forward strand.
GCCGGCGGTGCTGAGCAGCAGCTCCAGGTGCCATGAGCCGGCCGAGTCGGTGGTGGTCACCGTGAGGCGCCGCGGGGCGTCGCAGACCTCGACGCGGGCGTCGGACCAGGGGGCGCCCTCCTCCTGCACCAGCTGGATCTGGATGGCGCCGCCGGGGCGGCCGTCGCCCTTCCAGGGGCCGAACCAGCGGGCGGTGCGCTCGGGCTCGGTGACGCTGGCCCAGACGTCCTCGATCGGCGCGCGGAAGGTGCGGGTCACGACGAGGTCGCCGCCGGTCGGGGTCGGGGTCCAGGTGCCGTTGGGTGTGAGGGTCATGCGGTGCGTTCCTCTCCGGTGGGTGAACTGCGAAGGCGGTCGCGGCGGGTACGGTGCACCTCGGTCTCCAGTGCGTCCATGCGCTGCTGCCACACGGGCGGCACGGTGAACTGGGCGAGCCAGCCGGTGAGCTCGGCGAGGCGGGTGGGGTCCACGGCATAGAGGCGGCGCCGGCCGTCGAGGGTGTCGCGGACCAGGCCGCACTCGCGCAGCACGCGCAGGTGCCGGCTCACGGCGGGGCGGCTGATGGTGAACCTGGCGCCGATCGCCGCGGCGATGTGGCCGGCCGGCTGCGGGCCGGTCCGGAGCAGCTCGAGGACCGCCCGGCGGACCGGGTCCGCGATCGCTTCCGCCACATCGTCCACGCCCGGAAGTGTAACCTACGGGTTACACGATAGAACGCCTAATGCAGTCTGAAGTCTGGCTTAGGTGGCTTGACATCGAAGGATTCGAATCGGAACATCTGACAGGTAACTTACCTATCTAATGACGGAGGCGCCTCGTGAAGATTCCCGGCAGGCTGGTCGGCATCGGTGCCGCGGCCGTGCTCGTCGGCGGGGTGACGATCGCCGTGACCACCTACGGCGCGGAGGCGGCCGCCGAGACCCTGCTCTCGCAGGGCAGGCCCGCCACGTCGTCGTCCGACGAGACGTCCTCGCTCGGCCCGGGCAACGCCGTGGACGGCAACACCGGCACCCGCTGGGCCAGCGCCGAAGGCGTCGACCCGCAGTGGATCCGGGTCGACCTCGGCGCCACGAAGACCATCACGCACGTCAACCTCAGCTGGGAGGCGGCGTACGGCAAGTCGTACCAGATCCAGACGTCGGCCGACGGGAGCGCCTGGACCAGCATCTACAGCACCACCACCGGCAACGGCGCGACCGACGACCTCACCGGGCTCAGCGGCACCGGGCGTTACGTGCGGGTCCTGGGCACCGCCCGGGGCACGGCGTGGGGCTACTCGCTGTGGGAGTTCAAGGTGTACGGCACGACGCCGGGCACGACCCCCAGCGCGTCGGTGACGCCGTCCAGGACCCCCAGCACCAGCCCGAGCGCCGGGAAGGACCTCACCGACCCGCGCAAGAAGGACATCGCGATGCAGCTGGTGTCCAGCGCGGAGAACTCGTCGCTGGACTGGAAGGCGCAGTACAAGTACATCGAGGACATCGGCGACGGGCGCGGCTACACCGCCGGCATCATCGGCTTCTGCTCCGGCACCGGTGACATGCTCGAGCTCGTCGAGCTGTACGCGCAGCGCGTCCCGGGCAACGTCCTGGCGAAGTACCTCCCGGCGCTGCGCAACGTCGACGGCACCGCCTCGCACGCGGGCCTGGACCCGAACTTCACCAAGGACTGGAAGACCGCGGCGGCCGACCCGGCGTTCCAGACCGCGCAGAACGACGAACGCGACCGGGTCTACTTCAACCCGTCCGTCCAGCAGGCGAAGGCCGACGGGCTGCGGGCCCTGGGCCAGTTCGCCTACTACGACGCGATCGTCATGCACGGCCCCGGCAACAGCGCCGTCAGCTTCGGCGGGATCCGCCGGGCCGCGATGGCGAAGGCCCGCACCCCCGCACAGGGCGGCGACGAGTTCACGTACCTCAACGCCTTCCTCGACGCGCGGGTCGCGGCGATGAAGACCGAGGAGGCGCACAGCGACACCAGCCGCGTCGACACCGCGCAGCGGGTGTTCCTCAACAACCGCAACTTCGACCTCAACCCGCCGCTGAGCTGGAAGGTCTACGGGGACCCCTTCACCATCCCCGCCTAGTTCACGACTGCCTGGCGTCGCCGAGGATCGATGAGATCGCCTCGGCGGCGCCCGGCTTCGCGAACAGGTACCCCTGACCGAACTCGCAGCCGAGGTCCTGCAGCGTCGACCACTGCTCCTGCGTCTCGATGCCCTCGGCGACGGTCTGCAGCTGCAGCGCCCGGCCGAGCTGCACCACGGCCTCGGCGAGGGTGGCGTCGCCGTCCTCCGTGTCGATCCCGTCGACGAACGACCGGTCGATCTTCAGGATGTCGACGGGAAAACGCTTCAGGTACGACAGCGACGAGTAGCCGGTGCCGAAGTCGTCGATCGCCAGCCGGACCCCGAGCGCCTTGAGCCGGCCGAGGGTGTCGATCGTCGACTCGGTGTCCTGCATCAGCAGCGACTCGGTGATCTCCAGGACCACCTGTTGCGGGTTGACGCCGGTCTGGGCGAGGATCTGCCCGACCTCCTCGACGAGGCCCTCGTGCTGGAACTGCCGCGCCGACAGGTTCACGTTCATGCGGACGCGTTCCGCGGCCGGGAAGTCCGCGCACCACCGGGCGAGCTGCTCGCACGCCTGGCGCAGCACCCACCGGCCGAGCGGCACGATCAGCCCGGTCGACTCCGCCAGGGGGATGAACGCGTTGGGTCCCACCAGACCGCGCATCGGGTGCTCCCACCGTACGAGCGCCTCGACGCCGATCAGGCGGCTGGTCGGCAGGTCCACGATCGGCTGGTAGTGCACGACGAACTCGTTCTCGGCGAGGGCCCGCTCCAGCTCGGCGCGGTCGTCGGCCTCGCGGAGGATGTCGGCGTACATGGTGGGGTCGAACAGCGCGTAGCGGTCCCGTCCGGCGGCCTTCGCGGCGTACATCGCGAGGTCCGCGTTGCGCAGCAGCTCACCCGGGTCCGGGCCGTCGTCGCCCTCGCCGGCCTTCGCGGTCGCCACGCCGATGCTGGCGGAGCAGACGACCTCGCGGTTGCCGAGGCGCAGCGGGCGGCGGATCGCGGCGAGGAGCCGGTCGCCGAGGTCCATCGCCTCGATCTCGCTGACGTCCTCGACGAGGATCGCGAACTCGTCGCCGCCGAGGCGGGCGAGGGTGTCGGCGGCGCGCAGCTGCTGGTGCAGGCGCAGCGCGGTGGTCGCGATGAGCTGGTCGCCGGCGTTGTGGCCGAGGCTGTCGTTGACCAGCTTGAAGTCGTCGAGGTCGACCAGCAGCAGGGTGATCCGCCCGCCGCAGCGGCGGTTGCGGGCGATCGCGTGCTCGAGCCGGTCGCGGAACAGCGCCCGGTTCGGCATCCCCGTCAGCGAGTCCGCGAACGCCTGCCGGGTCAGCTCCTCCTCGAGCTCCTTGCGTTCGGTGATGTCCCTGATGCTGATGACGGCGGCTTCCAGGTCCGGGTCGTGCAGGCGGTTGGTGCCGATCACGTCGGCGTAGATCCAGGCGCCGTCGCCGCGGCGGATCCGCGACTCGACACGGGAGGAGGAGCCCGGCGCGCCGTTCGCGACGCGCAGCCACCACTCCATGACCACCGGCAGGAAGTCGGGGTGGGTGATGTCCATGAGCAGCTCGCTGGTGACGAACGACTGCTCGTAGCCGAGCACGCTGCGCACCGACGGGCTGGAGTAGGTGACGCCGCCGCCGGGATGCACGGCGATGACCGCATCGGAGGAGTTCTCCAGCAGCGCCTCGATCCGGCGTTCGGCGCTGAGCCGGGCCGTGTCCAGCCGCCGCCGGTTGCTGGCCGTGCGGGCGCAGAACCACATGACGCCGGCCATCAGGGCGAGGCTCAGCGCGGCGAGGGTACCGGTGACGGGCCGGTCCCTGGTGAGCACGAGCGTGACGTACCCGACGAGGGACGCCGCCCCGATGCCGATGACGGCGCGTTCGGTCGCGAGCGCCGCCGTGGACGCCAGGATCAGGGTCACCCCGGCGGGGTAGATGGCGAGCGCGGCGACGTCGTAGGCGGTGAACGCCAGCAGCACGGCCAGGTTCGCCACCCACCAGGCGACGAGGGCCTTCGGCAGCCACGGCCGGTCGACCAGGTCGCGCCACGGCAGGAACGCCATCGCCGCCTGGGCCACCGCGGCGAACCCGGTCAGCGCGACGAGCAGCGGCCCGCCCTGCCAGTCGAGGTGGACGCGGACCGCGCCGATGGCGATCACCCCGACGGCGACCCACGTGCCCAGCCGGATCTGGCGGGCCCGGTAGTCACCCTCGTGCTGTTCCAGCGCGTTCACCGACATGGTCCGTTGATCGGTGCGGGCCGGGTCATCCTGAGCCCGATCGCCGCCCGCCGCGGGTGCGGTACGGGAGCAGACGCGCTGACATTTGTCATCCGCCGCACGTGAACCACGCACCCGAAGCCGTGTGCGGCGGCACTACAGGCACCGCCGGAGGGCACGAAGACTGTCCATATGAGACGCAGACTTGTGCTGACCGCCGCCGCGTCGGCCGCCGCCGTCACCGCCCTGGCCACGCCGGCGGCCGCGGCCGGCGCGCCGTCCCTGCGAAGCGCGCGGCGCACCCGGCTGGTGCTGCCGGAGCCGACCGGACCGCACCGCATCGGCACCGTCGCGCTGCACCTCGTCGACCGGTCCCGCCCCGACCCCTGGGTCCCCGCCGAGACCGTCCGGGAGCTGATGGTCCAGGTCTGGTACCCGGCGCTGCCGGCGCCGTGGCTGCCGCGGGCGCCGTGGGTGTCGCCGAAGCTCGCCGAGCTGATCAACCCGGCCGGCTCCGGCGTCGAGCTGCCCCTCACCCACGCCCGCACCGGCGCGCCCGCGCTGCCCGGCAACCGGCCCGTCGTGCTGTACTCACCCGGCTTCGGCGTCGAGCGCACCGCGGGCACCGCCGTCGTCGAGGAGCTCGCCGGTCACGGGTACATCGTCGTCACCATCGACCACACGCACGACGCGCCGCTGGTCGAGTTCCCCGGCGGGCGGGTCGCGACCAGCGCGGTGCCGCCGCCCACGGGGGAGCCCGGCGAGGAGGAGACGCTGATCGCCAAGGCCCTCGCCGCCCGGGTCGCCGACACCAGGTTCGTCCTCGACTGGCTCGCCCGTCCGCAACGGGCGCTGCCGCCCGGGCTCTGGCACGCCATGAACCAGCGGCGGATCGGGATGATCGGGCATTCGCTGGGCGGTACCACCGCCGCGCAGACGATGCTGGAGGACCGGCGGGTCAGGGCCGGCGCCAACCTCGACGGCGCCATGTCGGGCCGGGTCATGACCGAGGGCCTCGACCGCCCGTTCCTGCTCGTCGGCTCCGACGGCCACGGCCGCGCCGACGACGAGACCTGGGCCGCGTTCTGGGCCCGGCTGCGCGGACCGCGCCTGGAGCTGCAGCTGCGGGGCTCCGGGCACCTGTCGTTCACCGACTACCAGGTGCTGCTCCCGCAGGCCGGCATCCCACCCGAGGACCTCACCGAGCAGTTCGGCACCATCGACGGCGCCCGGTCGGTGCGGGTGCAGCGCGCCTACCAGCTGGCGTTCGCCGACCGCTACCTCGGCGGCCGTCCCGGGGCCCTGCTCGACGGGCCGACGCCCGCGTTCCCCGAGATGCGGTTCCTCCCGTGACGGCCGCGGTCCAGGTGTACGGGGTGCGCCGCCGCTACGGCTCGTTCGAGGCGGTGCGCGGCGTGTCGTTCGACGTGGAGCGCGGCGAGATGTTCGCCCTGCTCGGCACGAACGGCGCCGGGAAGACCTCGACCCTGGAGCTCGTCGAGGGCCTCGCCCGGCCGGGCGCCGGCACCGTGCGGGTGCTGGGCCACGACCCGGTCCGCGACCGGTCCGACGTCCGCCCCCGCACCGGGGTCATGCTGCAGGAAGGCGGCTTCCCGCCCGACCTGACCCCGGCCGAGACGCTGCGCATGTGGGCGGGCACGCTGAAGGCCCGCGCCCGGGGCGTCGGCGAGGTCCTCGAGCTCGCCGGCCTCGACCACCGCGCCGACGTGCGGGTGCGGCAGCTGTCCGGCGGCGAACGGCGCCGCCTCGACCTCGCCGCCGCCGTCATCGGCCGGCCCGACCTGCTCATCCTCGACGAGCCGACCACGGGCCTGGACCCGCAGAGCCGGCACGACACCTGGCGGCTGCTGCGCGGGCTGCTCACCGACGGCGTCACGATCCTGTTCAGCACCCACTACCTGCAGGAGGCGCAGGAACTCGCCGACCGGGTCGCGATCCTGCACGCCGGCACGGTCGTCGCGACCGGCACCGTCGCCGAGGTCGTCGCCGCGTTCCCGGCCCGCATCTCCTTCGACCTGCCGCCCGGCCTCACCCTCGACGCCCTGCCCGACATCGTCGGCGCCTACGACAGCGGCGGCGGGCGGGTCACCGTCCACACGACGGCGCTGCAGACCGCGCTCACGACGCTGCTCACCTGGGCCGCCGCGCACGACGTCACCCTGACGGGCCTCGACGCCAGGTCCGCGACGCTGGACGAGGCGTTCCTGTCGATCGCGGGTGCCGCATGACGAGCCTGGCCCGCGCCGAGATCCTGCTGCTCGCCCGCAACCGGATCGCCGTGTTCAACGCCATGCTGCTGCCGGTGATGGTGTTCGCGCTGTTCCTCAACGGCGGCGGCGACGCGGCCCTGCTCATCGGCGTGCTCGGCTTCGTGCTGCTCGGCGTGCTCTATTACACACTGGTCAGCACGTACGTCGCTCGCCGCGAGGACCTGGTGCTCCAGCGGCTGCGCGTCGGCGTCCTGACCGACCTGGAGATCCTCGCCGGCACCGCGGGACCCGCCGTCGCCGTCGCCCTGGGACAGATGGTGCTGTTCGTCGCCGCCGGCGCGATCGCGTTCGGGCTGCCGGCCCCCGCGAACGCCCCGGTCCTGCTCGCCGGCGTCCTCGGCGGGACCGTCGTGTTCGCCCTGATCGCGGCGCTGAGCAGCGCCTTCACCCGCACCGTGGAGCTCGCGCAGGTGACCACGCTGCCGGTCCTGCTCGTCTGCCTCGTCGGCGCCGGTCTGACGGTACCGGTGGACACGCTGCCGCCCGGGATCGCCGGGACGCTACGGTGGCTGCCGCTGACCCCGACGCTGGACCTGGTGCGGCTCGGCTGGCTCGGCCGGCCGGGGGAGGGCGTCCTCGGCGTACTGCGGGCCGCTGCCGGGCCGGCCGGGCTGCTCGCGGCGTGGACGGTGCTCGGCTGGGTCGCCGTGCGACGCTGGTTCCGCTGGTCGCCGCGGCGATGAGAGACAGGGGGGCGGTTCGTTGATCGGGTGGTGGCGGCGGCGTGGGCAGGCCGTGCGGCTGGAGTGGTACGTGCGCGGCACCCTCTACGGGCAGCTCGTGGTCTCGCCGCTGCTCATCGGGGCCCTCGTCCAGCTCAGCGTCGGCACCACCGCCCTGGCCGTCCTCGTCGCCGGGTCGGTCGTGCACACCGTGGTGTGCCTGCGGCTCGCGCACGCCGGCATCAACGCCTACCTCGGGCTGCGCCCGCGGCCGACCGCCCTCGTCGTCGCCGGCGGCGCCCTGACCGCGGCCGGGGTCGCCGCCGGCTTCGCCGTCTACCCGCACGCGGACCCGGGCCACCCCGACGGGCCGGGCACCGCGATCCTGCTGATGCTGTCGGCCACCTACGTCGCCGCGCTGGCCGTCGCGGTCCGCCCCCGGTGGGCGGTCGCCGTCACGATCGCCCTGTGCGTGGCCGGCGGGCTCGTCTCCGGCGTCGGGTCCACGATCGCGCTCGGGGTCCTGCTGGTGAGCTTCATCTTCGCGTACCGGACCTCGCTGTGGATCCTCGGCCTGGTCCGGGAGCTGGACCGGTCCCGGCACGTGCAGGCCGGGCTCGCCGTCGCCGAGGAGCGGCTGCGCTTCGCCCGGGACCTGCACGACGTCGTCGGCCGTACGCTGTCGGTCGTGGCGTTGAAGGCCGAGCTCGCCGCGCAGCTCGCCCGCCGGGGCCGGGAGGAGGCGGTGGAGGAGATGCTGGAGGTGCGGCGCATCGCCCAGGACTCGCTCACCGAGCTGCGCGCCGTCGTCGGCGGCTACCGGGCCGCGGACCTCGACGTCGAGCTCGCCGGCGCCCGCGCCCTGCTCACCTCCGCCGGGATCGAGTGCCGGATCATCGGCGACGGCGCCGGTCTCCCGCCGCCGCTGCAGGGCGCGCTCGGCTGGGTCGTCCGCGAAGGCATCACCAACCTGCTGCGCCACAGCGAGGCCCGCACCTGCGTGATCACCCTGCGCACCCCGGCCGGCGCGGTGACCCTCACGATGACCAACAACGGCGTGCCTTCCACGGCGGCGAAGGTGGTCTTCGGCGGCGGGCTGATCGGCCTCACCGAGCGCATCACGGCGCTCGGCGGCACGGTGAGCGCGGCCCGTACCCCGCCCGACGGCTTCGAGCTGCTGGTCTCCCTGCCGGCTCTGGTGGTTTCGTGATCCGCATCCTGCTCGCCGACGACGAGCACCTGATCCGGGGTGCGATCGCGGCGCTGCTCGGGCTCGAGGAGGACCTGGAGGTCGTCGCCCAGGCCGCCACCGGCGCCGAGGCGCTGCGCCTCGCCCGCGCCCTGCACCCAGACGTCGCCGTCCTCGACCTGCAACTGCCCGACCTCGACGGCGTCACCGTCGCCACCACCCTGCACGCCGAGCTGCCCGCCTGCCGCACGATGATCGTCACCAGCCACGGCCTGCCCGGCCACCTGAAGCGCGCCCTCACCGGCGGTGTCCGCGGCTTCCTCGGCAAGACCGTCTCCGCCGAGGTCCTCGCCACCGTCGTGCGCACCGTCCACGCCGGCGGCCGCTACGTCGACCCCCAGCTCGCCGCCGAAGCCATCAGCGCCGGCGACAGCCCCCTCACCGCCCGCGAGGCCGACGTCCTCACCCTCGCCGCCGAAGGCGCCCCCGTCGACGAGATCGCCCGCCGCGCCGCCCTCTCCCCGGGCACCGTCCGCAACTACCTCTCCTCAGCCGTCGGCAAGACCGCCGCCGCCAACCGCCACGAGGCCGCCCGCATCGCCCGCTCCCGCGGCTGGATCTGAGCTCCCGTCAGGTCCTCAACTACTCGCCACAAGCCATCGAGAGGCGGAGCGCCGAGTGGATTCGGGATTTCAAGCCGAGATCGGCCGGCTGTGGTCCAGGCCGACACCGGACATGTGTCCTCCCGTACTGTCTGCTTTCATCGTCGATGTGAACGTCCGTGGACCGCAGGCAATGGACGTGTACGCCACGCGGCTGCGCGCCGGGATCGAGGCCGGTGTGACCACCGCCGCCGGCAGCTCGTTCGACGCCGATGAAATGTCCGAGGCGGCCGTTCCGGGATGGCTCGCCGAAGTGAGCTCGGCATCGCCGGTTCGCGCAGCCCTGCCGGAAGAGGTGCTCGGCGGCAGAAGCCTCTACGTGATTGCCCAGGAGCAGGAGGCCTGGTTGCTTCAGGATTGGCTGTGGGCCTTTGAGCCCCGGGCACGACAGTGGGCGTGGTGGGATGTGACGTCCGCCGGTGGAAGCTCCGCCCTGGTGTGGCTGGACGCGAACGGCGAATCGGCCTATCCCTGTGAAGACATCAGGTGGCTCACGTACGTGGCGGGCGCCGGCGCCGTTGCCGGACCGGCGGTTCTACCTGGGGTCGCCTGGGCCGGGCAGTCCTCACTCGGACTGCCGCCCATGACCGTCCTCACCGCGTCCGATCAACCGTAGGCTGTCGCGTCGGGGGTGCGTTCGATGGACGTCGGTGACGTCGTGGGCCGGATCGACCGCCTGGTGGGGATTCACCTGGACGGGTTCGAGGAGCGGTTCGGGTATCCGCCGGACGAGAACGGCGTCGTCCTCGCCGCTCCGGGCGGCGGCGTCGCGGACGCGCTCCGCGCGGCGTTCGGCGAGGGGACGGTCCCGGACGACTTGCTGGCGTTCTTCGCCGTCGTGGAACGGGTGTCGCTGCCCGACCTGTGGAACGCGTACTTCATCGGCCCCGCGTCCTGGACCGTGGCGATCCACGCCGCGCGGCAGCCGCGGTGGGTTCGTCTGCCGGGCGGCGCCGCCGAAGTGATGATGATCGGCTCCGACGGCAGCGGGACGATGTACGGCCTCGTCCCGTCCGACGGCGACGCCGTGTACAGCCTGCCGCAGGACCGGATCGACCGCGGGATCTACGAACCCACGAGCTACGGGTCGTGGGGGTTCACGAAGATCGCGGACGACTTCCCGGACCTGTTGGCACGCTTCGTCACCGGCCTGGAGGCGTACGTCGCCGGCGCCCCCGCGGGTCCGTTCGACTTCTGACCTGGGGGTCTGGTCCCGGCGAGACGAAGAGGCCGGAAATGGTTTCAGCGGTCCGGGCGGCCGGCGTCCGGCGGGTCGAGCGGCACGGGCAGGGCGTCGGTGGTGAGGGCGGCTTCCGGGGCGGCCAGGGCCGGGGCGGCGGCGGTGACGGTCCGGGAGCCGCCGGTGCCGAGGTCCCGGGCGGTGACGTGGAGGATGCCGTTGGCGTCGATGTCGACGGTGAGCTCGAGGCGGGGGGTGCCGGCCGGGGCGGGCGGGATGCCGGTGAGGTCGACGGTGAGCAGGCGCCGGTCGCCTTCCAGGACGCGGAAGCGGACCACCGGCTGGTCGTCGGCGTGGGTGGTGAACCGGTGGCTGACCTGGGTCGGGATCATCGTGTTGCGTTCGGCCAGGCACAGGAAGGCGCCGGCGGCGGTCTCGACGCTCAGCGGCATGGGCATGACGTCGAGGAGGATCACGTCGGAGATCCTGCCGATGAGGAGGCCGGCCTGGACGGCGGCGCCGGTGACCGCGGTGGACGGCGGCAGGCGGCGGAACGGGACGGCACGGCCGAGCGCGGTGCGGAGCAGTTCGTCGACGGCCGGGACGCGGGTGCCGCCGCCGAGGAGCAGGACCCGGTCGATGGTGGGCGCGGCGGCGTCCGCGAGGACCTGGTCGACGACGGCGCGGCAGCGTTCCAGCAGCGGGCGGGTGAGGGCGGAGAGCTCGGCGCGGGTGACCGTTTCCTGGAGGTGGACCGGGCCGTCGGGGGTGGTCGTGAGGTACGGCAGCCACACCTCGGCGCTCGTCGTCGAGGACAGCTGGACCTTGCACGTCTCAGCGGCCGCGGTGAGCCGCTGCTGCGCGGCCGGGTCGAAGGTGACGTCGGCGCTGTAGCGGTGCAGGACGCGGTGGCTCAGGTCGGCGGCGAGGAGGCGGTCCCAGTCGTCGCCGCCGAGGTGCTGGTCGCCGCCGGTGGCCTTGACCTCCACCGCGCCGTCGAAGATCTCGACGACGGCGACGTCCAGGGAGCCGCCGCCGAGGTCGAACACCAGGACGACCTCCTCGTCGGGGGCGCCGCGGGCGTGGTTGAGCGCCGTCAGGGCGGGGCCGCTGACCAGGCGGGCCGCCGGCAGCTCGGCACGGTTCGCGGCGGTGGCGAGGGCGGCGCGCTGGATGCGGTCGAAGCTCGCCGGGACGGTGATGACCGCGGCCTGGACCGGGCGCCCGAGGTGGGTCTCCGCGTCGGCGCGCAGCCGGGCCAGCAGGAGGGCGACGAGGTCCACGGCGGTGTGGCGGGTCCCGCCGCGGCTGACGGTCCGGCCGGTGGTGAGCCCCTGCCGCAGGCTCCGCATCGTGTACCGCGGGTTCGCCGCCGCCTGCCGGTCCGCGGCCGCGCCGACGAGTGTGGCGCCGTCCGCGGTGACGGCGACGACGGCCGGGGTCAGCAGCGCGCCCTCGGCATCGGGAATGAGGACCGGGTCGCCGGCCTCGTCGAGGACGGCGGCGCTGCAGCTGGTGGTGCCGAGGTCGACGCCGATCACCACCCCGCCCGGCGCGAACGTCGACGGCGCGCCGACGGTGTCGTCCCCCGCCTCGACGACGACAGGTGCTTCCGGCACGACACCCGGCGGCGGCGTGCCAAAAGGCGGCGAAGCAACAGCCGGCGAAGCAACCGGCGGCGGCGAAGCAACCGGCGGCGGCGAAGCAACCGGCGGCGGCGAAGCAACCGGCGGCGGCGAAGCAACCGGCGGCGGCGAAGCAACCGGCGGCGGGACGACAGGCGGCGCGACGACGGGAGCCGTTGCCGCCAGGTGCAGGGCACCCTCGGCGACGACGAGCTCCGGGCTGTCCAACGTGAACGGCGCCACCCGCAGCGCCCGGTGCAGGAGGGTGGCGGCGAGCGGTACCCGCGACGAACCGCCGACGAGAAACACCCCCGCGACCTCGTCGGACGGGACGCCGGTGCTGCGCAGCACGGCGACGGTGAGGTCGGTGGCGCGGGACAGCAGCGGCCGGGCGAGCCGCTCGAACTCCTCGCGGCTCACCAGCACCTCGGCGTCGACGAGCGGCACGTGCAGGTCCGCGGCCGGGCGGCGGGACAGCTGCTCCTTCACCCCGCGCGCGCCGAGGTACAGCTGATGCCGCGCCCGCCGGTCCGCGGCCGTGACGGGGTTGTCGAGCCGGGCCCACGCAGCACCGCCGGAGCCGCCGGAGCGTGCCCTGGCGTGCGAGACGACGGCGGCGTCCAGGTGCAGGCCGCCCGCGTCGAGGAGCCCGTCGCCGGCCAGGACGGTGAACCCGTCCGCGGTCCGCCGCACGACGCTGGCGTCGAACGTGCCCGCGCCCAGGTCGTACACGACGAGGCAGTGCCCGACGGGAAGCCGCTCACCCAGCACGTCGACGAAGTAGGCCGCGGCCGCGACCGGCTCGGCCACCAGCCGCACGCCGGGCAGCCCGGCCCGCTCGGCGGCGGCGGCGAGGATGCCGCAGCGGACGTTGCCCCACGCGCTCGGATGCGTCAGCACCACCGTGCCGGGCGGCCCGCCGGCGACCCGGACCGCCTCGTCCGCGACGGTCCGCAGGACGGCGGCGATCAGGTCGACGACCGGCACGGCCCGCTCCGCCAGCCAGACGCTGCCGTGGTCGACGCACTGCTTCGGGTTGGGCTCCCACCCGGCCGGCGCGGCGACCGCCGCGTGCGCCCCGTCGGCGCCGGTCAGCAGCGCCCCGCCGGCCGCGGCGAACACCCCGGACGGCAGCAGCGGCGACACCCCGAACAGCAGCGGCCGGACCCGCCCGTCCGCGCCGGCGAGCATCGCCACCGTGTTGGACGTGCCGAAGTCGATCCCAAGCTGACAGCCGCCCGCGCGCACGCCCCGACTGTAGGCGAGGACCTACTGGTACGACTCCGGCAGGCGGCTCTGCGGGTGCGCCCAGGCGACCACGTTGGGCAGGGCCTGCCTGTCGAAGAACGCGACGATCTCCGGGTCGGAGTGGCGCAGGCTGAAGTGCGTCAGAACGAAGGTCGTGGCCGGGTTGGCCGCGACGATCGGGCGCAGCTCGCTCCACACCGTGTGGCCGATGCGGCGGGCCCGGTCGAGCTGGTCGTCGTCGAGGAACGTGCACTCGGTGACGACGACCGGGTAGTCCAGCAGCCACGGTGCGCGGGTGAAGACGTCGGGGCGGGTGTCGCCGAGGAACGCGAAGCGCGGCGTCACCACCTCGTGGTCGATCTCGACGCCCTCGCGGCGTTTCGCGGCCAGGAGGCGGCCGTCGGACTTGAGCGCCTCGAACTCCGGTCTGATCGCCCGCCGCACCGACGAGAACGCGTAGCCGACGCACGGGACCTTGTGCGTGCAGTCCACGACGCGGACCCGGTGCGTGCCGCGCTTGCCGAGGGTGAGCTCGTCGCCGCCGCGCACGCCGTGCAGCCGCGACGCGGGGGCAAGCGCCGGGTCGTAGTCGGCGGAGTGGTTCAGGGAGCTGGTGGCCCGGATGTACCCCTCCGCGTGGGCGAGCGAGTCCGCCGGCAGGTAGATGTCGGCGCCGGACTCCTTGACCGCCACGTAGTCGAGCTCCTTGCTGTGGTCCAGGTGCGTGTGGGTCAGGAACACGGTGTCGGGCTGCCAGCCCTCGACGAGGCCGCAGTCGATGCCGGCCTTCAGCTCGGCCAGGAGGAAGAACGTCTTGTCGTTCGACCGTGAGTAGCCGCTCATGGTGACGCCCGCGCCGGGGATCGCCCACGACTTCCACTGGCGGAAGGGGTGCCCGCGGTCGAGCAGGTCTGCGTGCGGCATCGGGAGCCTCCCGTCGGCGTCAATGTCGACGGTACCGGCGGCGGCAAACCGTTTAGGCCGGCGCCCAGCTGAAGATCCGGGCGTTCGCGGTGACGGGCGGCGGCACCGTCCGCCGCAAGGACCGCAGGGACCGCAAGGGGCGCGGGTACGACGATTGATTCAGCCGTTCGGCAGCGCCGCATCGGCGCCCCCGGTCGATAGCATCTGACGGGCGGCAATCAGAGGGGCGGTCCCGTATGGCTGAGGAAGGCCTGATCAGGCTGGTGATCACGGACGGGCCGCAGGTGGACGCCGCGCGGGCCGCCACGACGCTGGGTCGCGAGCTGACCCGCGAAGGGGTGTCCCTCGGCGCCGAGACCGGCACCGGGCCGGACGGCAGCAAGAGCGGAGCGCTGGTCGCGGCCGGGTCGCTGCTGCTCAGCGGGGCGCTGTCGGTGCAGGCGGTCCGGTCGATCACGCAGATCGTGATGGGCGCCATGCGGCGCGGGCTGGCCGGGCAGATCAAGCTGCAGGACGGCGACCGGACCATCGAGATCGAGAATGCCACCCGCGACACGGAGCGGGCCCTCGTCGCCTGGCTGAACCGTTCGGAGCCGTGACCCGGTGGGGCGCTACGCGCTGCTGATCGCGGCGGGGGAGTACGAGGACCAGGCGCTCAGCCGGCTGCGGGCACCCAACCAGGACGTGACCCGGCTGGCGGTGATCCTCGAGGCGCCGGAGATCGGCGGGTTCACCGCCGTGCAGGTGCTGCAGGACACCACCGACGCGGGCGTGCGTGCGGCGGTCGAGGACCTGCTGGCCGACCGGCAGCGCGAGGATCTCGTCCTCGTCTACTTCTCCTGCCACGGCATCGTGGACCGGCAGCACCGCCTGTATTTCGCCGCCACGAACACCAGGCCCGGCCGGCCGGCGAGCACGGCCGTGTCGCGGTCGTTCGTCAACGAGCAGCTGGAGGCGTGCGCGGCGAGCGCGAAGGTGCTCATCCTCGACTGCTGTTACAGCGGGGCGTTCGCCGAGGGATTCAAGGCGGCGCCGGAGCGCGCGCTCGACGGGCAGATCGGCCGGGGATACGTGGTGCTCACCGCGTCGGACGCCTACGAGTACGCCTACGAGGGCGACAGCATGAAGGACGCCGCACCGCACGCGTCGATCTTCACCGACGTGCTGATCGAGGGGCTGAGCAGCGGCGCGGCCGACCTCGACGGGGACCGGCGGATCGGGGTCGACGAGCTGTTCCGCTACGTGAAGGACGGCGTCGGGCGGCGGCAGCCGAACCAGACGCCCCGGTTCTGGGCCAACGACGCGGAGCTGAACATCTTCCTGGCCGCCGTGCCGCAGCGGGGCGGCGCGGTCCCGCCCGCCCGCTATGGCACGGCGGCGAGGGCGAGCACCTACAACCGCAACCAGGTGACCATCGCGCGGGGGCTGCGGGGCGTCACCGACCGGGTCAGGCTGATGCTCGGGCCGGTGGGGCGGCGCATCGTGTTCGAGGACAAGCGCGGCACCTGGGCGGAGACCGACGACACGGCGGCGTTCGTCGCGCGGTACCACCCGGAGGATCCGCGGGACCGGCTCGGCACCGAGTACGCCACCGACATCGTCCGGCACGTGTACCGGCGGGCGGGCGACGGCGCCGCGACTGCGCTGATCCTGGCCCAGGCCATGGTGGACGGCGCGGCGGACGCGATGCGGGCCGGGGCGCACCCGATCGCGCTGGCTCGCGGGGTCGAGGCCGGGGTGGCCCGGGCGGTCGAAGCCCTGGGCGCACTGAGCCGGACGGTGGAGTCCAAGGAGCAGATCGATGCGCTCGTGGCGGCCGCCGGCAGCGTCGACGACGGTGGGATCCTCGCCAAGGCGATCGACCGGGTCGGCGGCCAAGGCGTCATCGTCGTCGAGGAGGGCGGCGTCGAAGGCCCGCAGCTCAACCTGTGCAAGGGGATGCGGTTCGACAACGGCTACCTCTCGGAGCATTTCGTCACCGACGCGGAGCGGATGGAGGCCGTCCTCGAGGACGCCGCCGTGCTCGTCGTGGACGGCCCGGTGTCGGACGTGCGCGGCCTGATCCCGCTTCTCGAGGTGGTCCTGAAGAGCGGCCGGCCGCTCGCGGTCATCGCCGACGACGTCGACGGTGAGGCGCTGCCCACGCTGGTGGTGAACAAGCTCAGGGAGACCTTGCAGTCGGTCGCCGTCGCGGCACCCGGGACCGGCGCGAGCCGCAAGGGCGTCCTGGCGGACATCGCCGTCGTCACCGGCGGGCAGGTGCTCACGCCGGCGATGCTGCCGGACGCGACGATCGAGTCGCTCGGTCGTGCCCGCCGGGTCGTGGTGACGGAGCACCGGACCACACTGATCGACGGCGCCGGCGACGCCGATCTCATCTACGCCCGCACCGAGCAGCTCCGCCGGGAGATCGGGCAGGCCGACCCCGGCTGGGATCGGGAGAGGCTGGAGGAGCGGCTGGCGAGGCTCGCCGGCGGCGTCGCCATCATCAAGGTCGGCGCGGCCCACGAGGTGGAGCTGCACGCGCGCCTGGGACGGCTGCACGCGATGGCGGCGCTCGCCCAGTCCCCGGCGGTCGACGGCGTCCTCCCCGGCGGGGCGACGAGCCTGTGCGCCGTCGCCGGCGAGGTGGCCGCGCAGGCCGGTCATGACGACCAGGGTCTCGGCCTGCGGATCGTCGCCGGGGCACTGAGCGCGCCCTACCGGCAGATCCTGGTCAACGCCGGCATCGCCGTCCCGGAGCCGCCGGGCCGGCAGATCGACGCCGTCACCGGCGCCCCGGCCGACCTGTTCGCCGGGCGCGTCTTCGATCGGCACGGCGTGCTGCGGGCCTCGCTCGAGGCCGCGATGTCCGCGGCGATCCGCTTCCTGAGAGTCGCATAGCCGGCACCTCCCGATCAGAGGGCGCGGGCGCGGAGCATGCGGCGGACCACGTCGATGCGTTCCGTCATGTACTTGCCGACCACGGGGGCCACGCCGGTGGCGACGGCTTCGGCGCGGTGCAGGTAGGCCTCGTCGACGGCGTGGACGGGGAAGAGGCGGCCGGCGAACACCATCGCGGGCATCATGCCGCCGCGGTGCAGCTGCGGGGCGAGGTCCAGGAACTGTTGCGCGTACGGGGCCAGCGCCATGTCCTGGCCGGGGCGCCAGAACGCGGTCGTGACGTGCCTGACGTCGCTGATCGGCACCTTGCGGTCCACGACGACCGTCTGCCAGACGGCCTCCTTGACGGCGGGGTCCGGGGACGCGGCCCGCACCGTCGTCGCGCGGACCCACGCCTCGGGGTCGGGGTCCAGGCCCAGCAGCAGCTCGATGTCGGCGGTCACGTCGCCGCCGAGCTCGGCGGCCCGCGCCAGCGCGCGCCACTGCAGGTCGATGTCGTCGCCGGCCGACTCCCGCAGCCGGGCGACCTCGTCGAGGCTGCCGGCGGTGCGGGCGAGGGTCCGCAGCGCCACCTGCGCCTGGTCGGGGTCCTCGGCGAGCCTGCGGCAGGCCGCGGCGACGGCAGCGGTCAGCTCCTGCCGGTCCGAGGGCGGCGACCACAGCTCCGCGGCGTCGGCGGCGAGGGTGAGGTACGGCTCGATCACCGACCCCGACGTCTCCACCTCCAGGACGCCGGTGAGGCCGCGGACCGCCTCGGCCGCGGTCGCCTCGCCGGCGAGCAGCATGTCCCAGACGGTGGCGAGGGCGACGCCGCGGGAGATCGCCGAGGGCAGCCCGGCCGCCGCGGGGAAGACCGACGGGCGGGTCGTCGCGAACGCCAGGTCCTCGTCGTTGACCAGGTACAGGTCGGCGGCCGGCAGGTCCACCGGGGTCGCCGGGCCGGTGACCTCGACGTGGACGAGGTCGACGCGGCGCAGCCGGGCACCGTCGGTGGCGTACGCCCCGATCGCGAGGACGTGCGGCCGGGGCGGGCCGCCGTCGGGACCGGTCGCCTCCAGGGAACCGGAGCCGCGCAGCGTGAGCCGGTCGGTGCCGGCGGTCTCCAGCCAGCCGGTCCGCCACGCGTTCAGGTCCCGGCCGCTGTGCTCGCCCAGCACGTCGATGAGGTCCTGCAGGGTCGTGTTCCGCCAGGCGTACCGCTCGAAGTACGCGGCCATGCCGGTGGCGAAGTCCGCCTCGCCGACGTACCGCATCAGCTGATGCAGGACCGAGGCGCCCTTCGGGTAGGTGATCGCGTCGAAGATCGACATGGCCTGTGCGACGTCGTGGATCGGCTGCCGGATCGGGTGGGTCGCCGGGCCCTGGTCGGCGAGGTACGCGGCGAGCTTCCCGCTCGCGAGGTGCCCGGCCCACGCGTCGGTGAACTCGGTGGCCCGCTCCGCCGCCCAGTTGCACGCGAACTCGGCGAACGCCTCGTTGAGCCACAGGTCGTCCCACCAGCGCATCGTGACGATGTTGCCGAACCACATGTGCGCCATCTCGTGCAGCAGGATCTTCGCCCGCAGCTCCCGCTCCGCCGGGGTGGGCGCGGAACGGTAGAGCACGGAGTCCGACCAGGTGACACAGCCGTAGTTCTCCATCGCTCCGCCGAACTCGGGGACGAAGACCTGGTCGTACCGGCGCTGCGGGAACGGCATCCGGAACACCTCGGCGTAGAAGGCCAGGCCCTGCCGGGTGAGCGTGAACAGCTCCTCGGCGTCCCGGTCGAGCACCGCCGCCAGGGACCGGCGGGTGAGCAGCCCGAGGTCGTGCCCGTCGGCCTCGCGCCGGATCTCGCAGAACGGCCCGGCGTTGACGACGGTGTTGTACACCGACAGCGGCGGCGTCGCGGGGAACACCCACCGCCGCGCGTCGCCGGCGGTCTCCACGACCGGGTCGCCGCTGTTGCTGACGACCGTCCAGTGCGCGGGGGCGAGGACCGTGAACTCGTGCGGCGCCTTCAGGTCCGGCTGGTCGAAGCACGCCCACACGAAGTGCGCCTCGTCCGGCTCGAACGTCGTCCACGCGTAGACCTCACCGTCGGCGGGGTCGACGGCCTTGTGCACGCCCTCGCCGTCGCGGGTGTTCACCTGGACGGTCTCGACCCGCAGGTGGTTGGCCGCGGCGAGCCGCGGCAGCGGGATCCGGCCGTCCTGCGCGGGCGGCAGCGCGGCACCGTTGAGCGTGCCGCCGACGACCTCGGCGGCGCAGTCGACGAAGCTGTCCGCGCCCGGCTCCCGGCACGTGAACGTCACCTCCGACACGCACCGCACCGCCGGCCCGGCCGGCAGATCGGTGAAGTCGATGTCGACGGCATACCGCTCGACGGTCAGCAGCGCGGCGCGGTGCTCGGCTTCGGCCTGCGTCAGGCTCCGGTTGCTCATCCCGCGATCCTAGGCGGTGGATAGATTGACAGCATGACCATTGACGACCTGGTGGTGAGCACGGCGGATCGGCCGTGGCAGCGTTCCGTGACCGGGCAGCCGGACGGCACCGGTGTGGCGCTCGACTTCGACGGGACGACCGACCAGGTCATGCGCGGGTTCGGCGGCTGTGTCAACGAGCTGGGCCACCGGGCGCTGGGGCAGCTGTCCGCCGCGGACCGGGAGGCGGTGCTGGACCTGCTGTTCGCGCCGGCCGCCGACGGGCTGCGGTTCACGGTGGCCCGGGTGCCGGTCGGCGCGAGCGACTACGCGACCTCCTGGTACAGCCACAACGAGACGCCCGGCGACTTCGGGATGCGCTCGTTCGGCATCGGGCGGGACCGGGAGGCGCTGCTGCCGTACCTGCGCGACGCCCAGGTCAGGGTGCCCAGGCTGCGGGTGGTCGCCTCGCCGTGGAGCCCGCCGACGTGGCTGAAGTCGCCGCCGGTGTACAACCACGGGACGCTGGTCGCCGACGACCGGCACCGCGACGCGTACGCCCTGTATCTCGCCCGGTTCGCGGAGGCGTACGCGGACGAGGGCGTGCCGGTGGCGGAGCTGCACGTGCAGAACGAGCCCGGCGCGGACCAGAAGTTCCCGTCGTGCGTGTGGTCGGCCCGCGCGATGGCGGACTTCGTCGGCGGGCACCTCGGGCCGATGTTCGCCGCGCGGCGCGTGGAGACCGGTATCTGGGTCGGCACGGTCAACGACGACGCGATCGCCACCGCCGCGACCGGGTGGCGGGACCACGCCTTCACGTGCCTCGTCGACCCGCGCGCCGCGCCGTACGTGCGGGGCGTGTCGATGCAGTGGGCGGGCCGGGCCAACATCGCCGCGCTGCACCGCGCGTTTCCGGACCTGCCGCTGACGCAGTCGGAGAGCGAGTGCGGCGACGGGACGAACACCTGGCAGTACGCGATGTACGTCAACGAGCTCTTCCGCCACTACCTGTCCAACGGGGCCGGCACCTACCTCAGCTGGAACATGGTCCTGCCCGCGGGCGGCCTGAGCACGTGGGGCTGGGCGCAGAACTCGCTCGTCACCGTCGACGGGGACACCTTCACGATCCGGCCGGAGTTCTGGGTGACGAAGCACTACGCGCACTTCGTGCGGCCGGGCGCGCGGCGGCTCGGGCTGCGCGGCCCGTGGTCGGCGCGCAGCGTCGCCTTCGAGAACCCGGGCGGCGGCCGGGTCCTGGTCACCGGCAACCCCCTCGACACGGCCGTGACGGTGGAGCTCGGCGCCGACACGTTCACGCTGCCGCCGTCGAGCGTCGCGACCGTGCTGCTCTAACGCCTCACAGCTGGATCAGCAGTACAGCGTGCACCAGGCGGTCAGGTCGCCGGGCGTGGCCGCGAGCGGGTCGAACGCCTCGATCCTCACGACCGGTCCTTTCCTTGCCGGTGCAGCGCCGCGGACAACAGTGCCACGGCCGGGGCGGTCAGCAGGGCGCAGACGAGCAGGGCGCGGCCGACGGAGAAGCGTTGCCCGATCCAGCCGACGGGCGGCCCGCCGGCGATCTCGCCGAACGCGCCGACCATGCCGACCGCCGACAGGACCGTGGCGCGGTCGTGCCGCTGCGTCCGCCCGATCAGCCAGGTCGTCCACAGTGGATCGGCGGCGGCCCGGACGGCGCCGGCGACCAGGAACGCGGCGGCCGCCACGGCGAAGCGGCCCGTGAGCGCGAACCCGGCCATCGCCGCGACCTGGACCGCCTGCAGGACGACGAGCAGCCGGCCGAGCCGGGCCGGCGGCAGGCCGGCCGTGCGGCGGCGCAGCAGCTCGGTGAGCGGGATGGCGGCGAGGGTACCGGCGACGGCGAGCGCGCCGAGCCACACCACAGCGGGGCCGGCCGGGGGAGCGGCGGCCAGCAGATGGTCCTGGCTGAGGCGGTCGTACCCCTCCCGGCCGAGCGCCACGAACACCGTCGCCCCGGCCAGGGCCAGCAGCACGGGGTCGCGCCACCGCACGGGTGCGCTCCCGGCGGGCGCGGCGGGCCGGAAGCCGGTCTCGCGCATCGCCACCGCCAGGAACGCGCCGAGGGCGAGCCAGGCGGCGCCGCCCACCACGACCGGCAGCCACAGGTCCACGGCGGCGAGCCCGATGGCGGCGAACATGCCCAGCACCGTGCACGCCTGCCCGACCTGCGCGCCGCGGGTCAGCACCGCGCCGATCCGCTCCTCGCCGAGCTCGTCGGCGGCCCACGCCTCGAACGCGCCGTCGAAGCAGGCCGCGCCCACGCCCCACAGGGCGGTCCCGGCGACGATCGCGGCGAACGACGGCGACGCGCCCTGCAGCACGGTGCCGCCGCCGGTGAGCAGCACCCCGGCGAGGACGGCCGGCCGCCGCCCGCGCAGGTCCGCGAGGCGCCCGGCGGGCAGCTGCGCGACCAGGTACACGGTTTCGAGGACCGTGCCGACCAGGACGAGCTGCAACGGTCCCAGGCCCGCGGTGCTGATCTGATAGACCAGGTTCAGCGTGTACGCGCACGCCGAGCCGAACGCGGTGACCGCACTGATGGCGAGGAAGACGCCGTACTGGCGCATCCGGAGATGCTATCGGCCGCTGGTACCGTCGCCGCATGACCGATCATGGCGTCGATCTCGTGACCCGGGCGCTGGGACGGCCGCTGCCTTTCGCGTGCCAGCGGCAGCCCGGACCGCCCGCCGACGGCGACGACCTGCCGGCGAGCCTGCGGTTCTGGCTCGCCAACGACACCACGCTCTTCGACATGGACGCGGCGCCGGAGCCGCGGCGGTCGCTCGGGGACCTCGTCGAGGCGGAGCTCGGCGAGCCGTGGGGCGAGATGTTCCAGGAGCTGTCCGCGCGGTTCCCGTCGTGCGTGCTGCTGCCCGGCGGGTCCGACTCGCGGCGGGTGCTCGCGCTCGGCGACCCCGACGGGGCCGGCGAGTCCGCCGTCTTCGCGGTCGACTGCGACGACATGCCGTTCATCGGGCTCATGTACCCGGGCTTCGACTGCTACGTCGCCGACGCGGCCGGACTGCTGCGGACGTCGCTGGACGGCTACCTGTGGCCGGTCGGCGATCGCGGCTACGAGGCGCGCGCCAAGCATCACCGGGACGTCCGGCTGGGCGGCGCCACCTATCTAGAGTTCCCGTTCTGACGCGGCGTGGAAGAAGTCACCGCCCTTGCGGTGCACGTCGTCGGTGCCCCACGCGCGCTCCTCGGCGGTGACCTTCCGTAGGTGCGGGATGTGTTTCGCGCAGTGGATGTACGCCTCGTCGACCTGCACCGTGACCCACCGCTCCGCCCTGCGGCCGGGGACGGTCTCCACCGGCAGGTCCGGGTGCGCCCGGCGCAGCTGCGCGTCGGGCACGATCGTCGCGTGCCCGTTGACGTGCAGGCCGATCACGTCGCGGAAGAAGTCCACGAAGATCAGCCCGACGTTCGGGTTCTCCAGGATGTTGCCGAGGCTGGCCATGACGCCGTTGCCGCGGTACTCCGGCCAGGCGACCCGGCCCGGCTCCAGGACCCGCACGAAGCCCGGCGGTCCGGCCCGGAACGTGCAGTCGGCGTGCCCGAGCGCGCTCGCCGTGGCGACGAACATCATCTCCTGCCGCCCGACGAACGCCGCCATGTCCGCGTTGAGCTCGGGCAGCACCTGCTGCCGGTAGAACCGGTCCGCCCGATCGACCGTCCCGAACCGCTGCTGCAACAGGTGCTCGCCCGCGGATCCGGGCAGTCCCGTGCCGGTCATCGTGTCCACCGCTGCCTCCGACGTCGACACCACGAAGACGGGCAGTCTTTCACCCGAAAGTAGCGGGGTGTCGCACATCGGGTACGTCGGCAGCACATTGTTGCCAGGATATCTTCGTGACCGATATATTGGTGGAGTGTCGTCACCACTGCGGGAACCGACCTTTCTCATCCTCACCGCGCTCGCCCGGGCGCCGATGCACGGCTACGGGCTGATCACCGAGGTGGCCGAGCTGTCCGGCGGGCGGGTCGAGCTGCGCCCAGGCACGCTGTATGGCGCCCTGGACCGGCTCACGGACGACGGCCTGGTCGTCCCCGACCGCGAGGAGATCGTCGACGGCCGCGCCCGCAAGTATTACCGGCTCACCGATGCCGGCGACGGAGCCCTGCGCGCCGAGACGGAGCGCCTGCGCCGGCACGTGGCGGCCGCCACCGTCCGCCTGGCCGCCCGCGACGCCGGCGTGACCCTTCCCCGCCTGCGCCCGGCGGGCGGTGCCGCATGACCCTCCGGGACCGCTATGTGGCCCTGCTGCGCTGCTATCCGCCGGTGTACCGGGCCGAGCGCGGCGACGAGATCGTGGACACCTACCTGGACCTGGCCCGCCCGGGACAGCGCTGGCCCCGGCCCGGCGACGTCACCGACCTGCTCCGCGGCGGCCTCCGCCAGCACCTGCGCGCCCGGCACGCCCTCGGCCTCCTCGACGCCGCCCCGCTCGCCGGCACCCTCGCCCTCGCCACCGCCGCGGCGCTGTCGGCGGTCTGGCTGGTCGGCGTCGAGCTGCTCCCCGTCCCCGACGGCATCGCGTGGTCCGGCTTCGGCCCGTTCCTGACGCTCGGCGCCGCCGTCTGGATCGCCTGGCTGCTCGCCGCCGTGGCGGCGCTCGCCGGCTTCGCCCGCCCGTTCGTGCTCGTCGCGCTGCTGACCACGGCCGCGGTCGTGCCGGCCGCCGCGCTGACGTCGCTGGTGCGCCCGCCGCTGCTGGTCCTGGTGCCACAGCTGGCGCTGGGCCTCGCCGCCCTCGGCGTCCCGCGCCGCCGCCAGGTGCTGCCGCCGCTCGCCGCCGCCGTCGCGGCCGGCTGCATGCTGGTGACCGGCCTGACCGGCTACTACTACGCCCTGGCCACCGCCCTGCCCGCGGCCGGCCAGCTCCTGGCCGTCGCGGCGCTGGCGGCCGGGGCCGGGTTCGCGATCCGCCGCGACGCCCGAGGGTGGTGGCCGGTGCTTCTCCTGCTCGGCCCGGTCCTGCTGCTCCAGGTGTCGCTCGCCGGCACCTCCCAGCAGCGGTGGCCGTCCTGGCCGGCGGCGGCCATCGCCACGGCCGCGTCCATCGTGGCGGCCGCGGTCGCCCTCGCCGTCGCGCTTCACCTCCGAGGCCGCCGCCACGCTTCCCGGCCCGCCACCCGCTGCCCCGCCTGCGGCGCCCCCCAGCCGGCGGAATAGCGCGCTATCGCAGAAGAATCCCCAGGTACCGTTCGAAGAGCTCGACGAGGTCTGCTCCGCTGATGACGGATACGTTGTAGTGATCTGCTGCCGCTCGGCCGGCCCTCGTGAGATCTGCTGTCGTGACGAGGAGTCCGCCCTCTGCGCCCAGCTTCTCCATGACGTGCCGCACCACGCGAAGGTCCTGGACCGCGACCTCCGTCCCGAGCCGCCGCAACTTGATCTCGACCGGAATTCTCCGCCCCGGCCCCTCCGGCGCGGTCACGAGCAGGTCGCACATCCGGCGGAAAGGTTCGGGAGGTGCCTCGACCGCATAGTCCATCTCAACGAGAAGGTCGGCCACCAGCCTTTCGAATCGGGTGTGTGAGATGTCCTCGACAATGACCGTTTCGGGTTCCGGTGGATCGTTCAGCACCGCGCGCAGTTCTTCGACCACGCTTTCGGCGACGCCTCCGTCAAGGTGGACGGCGACGCCTTGCACGTAGTCAGGCAGGGTGGCGAGCAGGAGATCCGCGCCCGTGGTTTCGAGGAGCTCCTGCCGCAGCTCCGGTCTCGTGCACGGAGGACCGCCACCCGGGTCCGGCGCATACCAGTCCGACTTGACGTCGTTGGTCACCAGCAACACGTGCCGAGGCCGGGGGTCGCTGATCAGCACGTGATCCATGATCTGGCGCCAGAGAACGTAGTCGCCGGCCTGGCGCACGGGCGTCGGCTTCCCGATGTCTTTGTAGCCGGGAGGCTGGAGGTTGGGAAATCTGAAGTGCAATGCCTCGTTGACCAGCTCCCGCAGTTTGTATCCGTTGTACGGCGGTCCGATCCGGTCGCCGATGACCTGCTCGATGGCCGCCAGCACCGGATCCTCGCCGTTGACGTCGCTCGGGCCGATGTCGTGTTCCCGCTCGATCGCGGACAGCTCGTCCAGAGCCGGCCGCATGAGCTCCTTGATCTTCAGCCGTACCGACGCGTCATCCAGACCGTGGGTGTCCATGTCCCACGGTCGCGTGGTCATACTGCCCGCCCGCGTCGCGTCGAACGCCGCGAGTGCCCTGCGGACCACGGCGGTGACGTCGTTCGCGACGCCGTTCAGCGTCTTCCTGGCGGTGCTGAATTCCTGCATGCGGGCCTGTGCGGCCTTGAGGCGGTTCCTGCTGAACTCCAACCCTGTCTGGTGCGGGATCCAGAGGCGGGCCCCGACCTTCTCGAGGGCCGCCAGGACGGACCCGCGGGTCGGGCCGGTCACGCGGTACAGGTCGAGAAGGGCGTTGGCGTCCAGCACCACCAGGCCCGATGTGAAGAACGATCGAGGCTCCGGCGCGTCGCCGAGCCACGCCGTGAACCGGTCGGTCAGGCGTCCAACGGCGGGATTCGGCCAATGCTCGGGCATGGGCATCAAGGTACAAGCGGCGGTACGGGAGGGCGGGACGGGACGTCAGCCCTTGACGGTGAGAAGGGGGCGCAGCTCGGCGACCGGCATCGCCACCTCCGCGGAGGAGAGGCTGCGCACGACCGGGCCGACCTCCTTGTAGGCCCACGGCGCCTCCTGTTTGAGGTCACGGCGCCAGGCGTCGAGGATGTCGCGGCGGCCGGCGAGGGCGGGGTCGCGGTGGTTCAGCGGGGTCACGACGCGGAACTCCGCGAGGAAGGCGTCGAGCTCGGCGTCGCCGCCGCGGGACGCCGAGCCGCGGGGGACGCTACGGCCGGCGCCGTGGCAGGCGCTCTGCAGGGCGCGGGTATTGCCGAGGCCGCGCAGGAGGTGGCTGGGGGCGCCCATCGAGCCCGGCACGATGACCGGCTCGCCGAACGGGGCCTGCGTCGTGGCGCCGCCGGCGGGAGTGGCGCCCTTGCGGTGCACCACCGTGCCGTCCGGGCCGGGCCAGAGGAGGTTGTGCGGGGACTCGTACACCAGGCGGGAGTCGAACTCGCCGGGCACCGCGGCGGCGAGTCCGGCCCGCATCATCAGGGCGAGGAAGAAGCGGTTGCCGATCGCGAAGTTCGCGGCGTTGGCGAAAGCGGTCAGGTACCTCTCGCGGCGGGCGGCGCCGGCCTCGTCCAGCAGCATCGGCAGGATCCGGTTGCGGGGCACCGGCATGCCGGCCGGCCACAGGGCGCGGGCCTGGTCCAGGCCGGTCGAGTTGGCCTGGTGGCCCAGGGACAGCGACCCCGTGTGCACCATCAGCACCACCCGGCCGGGGACGAGGCCCCAGGCGTAGGCGGCGGCGCCGTCGTGGACCTCCGACACGTACTGCAGCTCGGCGAAGTGGTTGCCGCCGCCGACGCTGCCGATGATGCTGTCGTAGCTGGTGCCGCCGCCGCTGGTGATCCAGTCGTCGAAGCCGGCGGCGGACGCGGCCGGGTGGCCCGCGGTGTGCAGGTTGTCGGGTGCGAGGTCGTCGGCGCGGACCTGCGCCCAGGCGCCCTCCGTGCCGGCCGGGACGCCCGCGGCCAGCAGGCCCGGCAGGCCGTCGCGGAGCAGGCCCTCGCGGTGGGCGGGGGTGAGGCCGATGCGCCGGCCGCCCTCGAAGAACAGGTGCCGCAGGTGCTGCTCGAGCCGGTCCAGGTGCGGCCGGACCCGGTCGACGGTCAGTGACGTGGCTTCGACCCGCATCCCGCAGTTGATGTCGTTGCCGACCGCCTGCGGGATGAGGGCGCCGGTGGTCTGCAGGACGGTGCCGATCGGGATCCCGGCGCCCTTGTGGAAGTCGGGGGTGCACACGACCCGGTCCAGACGCGCGCCCATCGCGTCGAGCGTGGCCGCCGTCTCCACCACGGTCAGCAGCTCGTCGACCGCCGCGGACTCGATCGGCACGTCCGGGCCGGCGCAGATCTCGACGGGCACGTCATACGGGTTGGGCAGGGTCAGCCAGGAGTCGTCGGTGCGGGCGAGGCGCGGATCGAGCCGTTTGGTGGTCGACATGGTCCGCCCAGGGTAGGGACGTGCCCCGCCCGCCGTAAACGAAATTATCCGTCGTAGCTCGCCTGCTTGACGGCGAACACGTTGCGGTGCCCGACCTGCTCCTGCAGCGACCACAGCAGGTCCGCCTCGGTGGCGTCCTCCCAGTAGCTGATGCTCTCGCCGCCGCTGACCCAGGCGTAGGTGTGCGCGCCGGCCGAGGGCGTCCAGTAGTACAGCTGCTTGGACCCGGACGAGTTG
The DNA here is from genome assembly GCF_055586325.1 of Dactylosporangium sp. NPDC051087. Taxonomy (NCBI): domain Bacteria; kingdom Bacillati; phylum Actinomycetota; class Actinomycetes; order Micromonosporales; family Micromonosporaceae; genus Dactylosporangium; species Dactylosporangium sp. NPDC051087. Next base: position 297,383 of record NZ_JBVJIJ010000012.1, read on the forward strand.
AACCACCAGCGGTTGTTGTGCGACGCGACGCCGTTCAGCTTGTACCAGGGCAGCTGCAGCGCCTGGGTGGCCGTGGTGCTCGCGGCCAACGTGGTGGCCCCGGCGGCGAACGGGAAGCGGACCGCGCGCGGCGCCCGGTTGGGGTAGTCGGCGCAGCCGGACGGGCACGTGTACTCGGTCATGACGATCGAGCGGCTGACCCGGTCCAGCGAGATCGACGACCAGGCGAGGTTCGTGCCGGAGGTGGTGGCGGCGCTGACGGTGCCGATCTGCGGCAGGACGTACGCGTAGTTGTGCGCGTAGTAGGTGGTGGCGTTCTGCCGGCCGATCTGCCCGGCGGTGCCGCCGGTGTTCGTCTTCAGGATCTTGCGCATGTCGAAGACGCGCATGCCGCGGCCGGTGTCGGCGACGTACAGGTAGTCGCCGAACCACGAGACGCCACCGGCGTGGATCTTGATGTCCTTGAAGTTCGGCGCCGCGGTCGTGCCGGTCGGCTCGACGAGCAGGACCTTGCGGTACTTGTTCGGGTAGGTGGCGTCCCAGTCCACCAGGGTGATCCGGCTGCGCGAGGACGCCCCGTCGCAGCCGTCCTTGGTGTACCAGCTGACCAGGATCAGCTGGTGGCCGTCGTAGTTGCCGCTGTTCGCGGTGCCGATCGCGTCGCGGCTGGTGGTGATGCCCTGCGGGAAGTTGGCGCAGTCGCCGTCGTCGCCGGAGTCGAACTGGAACCCGGTCTCGTAGCTGATCCCGAGCGAGTCGGTGATCCCGGACCGGTCGTGGTTGGCGTTGTCCATGACGGTGTGCACGGCCGCGGTGCCCAGCGTCGACACCAGCGCCGAATTCACGGCGTCGAACTGGTGGTAGTCCGCCGCCAGGGTGAACTGGCCGGCCGGCAGCGCGGTCGGTGCCGCGGCGGCGGAAGCGCTGGTGGTGGCGGTGAACAGCGTCGCGGCGACGGTGACCCCGGCGGCGACGGCAGCGAAGACTCTCATAGACAAGTGACGATAGCTGCCCGGTTGTGCGGTCGATCACACGGGTGCGGTCCGTTTCGGTTCAGCGAGGCATGGGCATCACTGAGTCAGGTTGAAAACGGCGGATTGCAGGAGGAGCAATGACAGTCACTGGGATCATCACCGCGCTGATCGTCGGTCTGATCGTGGGCGCGCTCGGGCGGCTCGTGGTCCCCGGCCGTCAGCACATGTCCATCTTGCTGACCATGGTCGTCGGTGTCGTCGCGGCGCTGCTGGGCACCGTCCTGGCCAACGCCGTCGGCATCGCCACTGACACGCCGGGCGTCGACTGGGGCGAGCTCGTCGTCCAGGTGATCGTCGCCGCCGTGGGTGTGGCACTGGTCGCCGGCATCAGCGGCCGCCGTCGGGCCCTCTGAGGACCCGCACGACACTGGAGCTTCCCAGCGGTGGGGGGGGGGGGGGGGAGGGGGGGGGGGGGGGGGGGGGGGGGGGGGGGGGGGGGGGGGGGGGGGGGGGGGGGGGGGGGGGGGGGGGGGGAGGGGCACCACCCA
>NZ_JBVJIJ010000012.1:298914-338922 GCF_055586325.1 Dactylosporangium sp. NPDC051087
TCCCCCCCCCCCCCCCCCCCCCCCCCCCCCCCCCACCCCCCCCCCCCCCTCCCCCCCCCTCCCCCCCCCCCCCCCCCCCCCCCCCCACCCCCCCCCCCCCCCTCTCCCCCCCCCCCCCCCCCCCCCCACCGCTGGCGTTTGCGGGCAGGTAGGGTCGCGCTCGTGTCGGATCTGCGGATAGGGCCGGTCGGCGACGACGTCACCCTCGAGGACTGGCGGCTCGTGCACAACACCGTCGTGCCCGACGCCGCGATGTCGTCCGGCGAGGCCCGGGAGCGCATCGGGAAGTTTCTGCTCGAGGTCGCCTACGACGATGACGTCCTCGTCGGGTGTACGACCGTGCGACCGCCCGGCGCTGACGGTGCGGCGTCCACGGTGATCGTCCGGGTGCTGCCCGGGCACCGGGGCCGTGGCATCGGCGCGGCGCTCTACGAACGGGCCATGACGCAGGCCGCCGGCCACGCCGCGCCCGCCGTGGAGACGGTGGTGTGGGCCGCCAACGTCGCCGGTGTCCGGTTCGCCGAGGCGCGCGGCTTCACCGAGGTCGACCGCTACGAGCCCGAGCCCGGCGCCGTCCCGTATCTCACGCTGCGCCGGCCGGCGGACTGAGCTGCGACGCTCACGCTGCGCCGGAAGCGAGCGATGGGGCCCGTGAAGGATCACGGGCCCCATCGGTGGTGCGGGTGCCGTCACGTCGGAGCGGCGGCTGAAACGGTGTGCTGCGGACCGGTCTACTGGATCACGAACGTCGTGTAGTAGACGTCCATGATCTCCTTCTCCTTCTTGACCGTGTAGGCCACGATGACCTTCTCCTTGAGCTGCGTCTTGTACTTCTCGCGGCCCTCGTTGGTCAGCAGCTCCTTGGAGTCCATGTTGCTGAACAGGGAGATCGCGGCGTCGAGCGCCTTGCTGCCGTCCGGGGCCTCGGCGGCCTTGTCGGTCGCCTGCAACGTCATCTTCAGCTTCAGGTAGTGCCCGTCGGCCAGGTTGATCGTCACCGCGTCCAGCGGCACCACGACACCGGCGACGAGGGTCTCCTCGGCGGCCGCCTTCTTCGGCGAGAACATGAAGTAGCCACCGGCGCCACCGCCGCCGAGGGCGACGAGCACGATCACGAGGATCATGATGAGCTTCTTCTTGCCACCCTTCTTGGGGGCTTCCTCGGTCGCCTTGTCCTTCTCGTCCTTCGCCATGATGTCTCCTTCGTGACCGTGCTGCCGACCTCCGACGTTCAGAGACATCGGACCGATCACCCGACACGTGAGTTGCACGAAGGTGCGGACCGGTAGCGCCACGAGCGCACCGCGGCGACGGTGCGCCCGTGGCCGGTGTGGCCCGTGAGCACCGCGTGCCGCGGGTGGCGGGCCGTCGGCGTCGGCCGCTGTGTGGCGCCGTCAGCGCAGGTCGAGGGACTGCTCGACCCAGCGGCGCAGGACCGCGGCGGAGGCCGCGCCCGACTGGCGGGCGACCACCTCGCCGTCCTTGACGATCATCAGGGTGGGGACCGCCTGGACGTCGAAACGGCGGGTCAGCGCGGGCGCGGTGTCGATGTCGACCTTGACCAGCTTGACGGTGCCGGCGAGCTCGGTGGCGACCTGCTCGAGCGCGGGGCTCACCGCGCGGCACGGGGCGCACCAGGTGGCCCACAGGTCGACCAGGACCGGGGTCGTGGAGCGCTCAACCACCTCGGCGAACGTGGCGTCGCCCGCCTCGGCGATCCACGGGAGCTTCGCACCGCAGCTGCCGCAGGCGGGTTTGCCCGCCGCCGCGGCCGGGACCCGGTTGCGCTTGCCGCAGGACGCGCACGCCACGATGTTGCCCGCCACCTGTCACTCCGTCCACTCGGTGCTCTCCAGGTGCAGACGCCCGCGGTGCCGGCGAAATTCCCGGCGGCGGTCAGGAGGTGCGGAGCTTGCGGACGGCGAGCGTCGCCACACCGGCCACCAGCAGCACGCCGACCACGGTGCCTACGGGTGCGCTGAAGCGCTCGACCTCGTGCCAGCGCTCGGCGAGCATCCAGCCGGCGCCGATGAACAGCGCGTTCCACACGCCGGACCCGGCGGTGGTCAGCAACACGAACCTCCGCAGCCTCATCCGCTCGACGCCGGCCGGGATCGACACCAGGCTGCGCAGGACGGGGACGCACCGGGACAGGGCCACGAACCAGGAGCCGTGCCGCTGGAACAGCCGCCGGCCGCGTTCCAGGTCGCGCTGGCCGGTCAGCAGGAACCAGCGCCGCCCGGCGAGGCGGTGCAGCCGCTCGTACCCGAGGCGCGCGCCGATCCAGTACAGCACCAGCGACCCGCCGACGGCGCCCGCGGTCGCGCACAGCCAGACGAGGACGGGGTGCATGGCGCCCGCCCGGGCGCGGAACCCGGCGAGGGGCAGGATCAGCTCCGACGGGATCGGCGGGATCAGGGTCTCCAGGGCGATGAGCAGCCCCACCCCGACGGGCCCGAGGCGGTCGATGACGGCGAAGATCCAGTCGGTCATCGTGCAGACCTTACCGCGCGGCCGGGGTCACGGCAGGTCGAGCCAGCCGCGGGTGGCGTCGGCGTTGCGCTCCCAGCGGCGGGTGTCGGCGCCCGGGCGGGCCGCCATCGCCCGGCACTTGGCGAGGGCCGCGGCCTGGCGCGACGACCAGGGCGGGCGGGCACCGTACCCGTCGAACAGGGCGGGAAGCGCGCCGACCTGCGAAGGATGGTGCCGGCGGATGATCCACTCGCACCAGGCGAGGTCCTCGACGGCGGTGCCCGCGTGCGCCCATTCCCAGTCGAGGACCGCGACGACGGCGAACGTCGCCGGGTCGAACAGCATGTTGTTCGGCCCGTAGTCACCGTGCGCGAACACCCGCCCGGTCGCGGCGACGGGCACCGACTGCAGGCGGCGCAGCAGCCGGCCGCAGCCGCGCAGGACCGCGGCGGCGTGACCGGCGGCGGCGAGCTCCTGCCCGGGGACGCCGCCGATGTACCGCAGTGTCACCGTCCCCGCCGTGGTGCCCAGCAGCGCCGGAACCGGGATCGCCGCCGGCAGCCGGGTCAGGGCGTCCACCTCCGCGGTCTGCCGCGCGAGGGCGTCGGCGCCCCGGTAATGCTTGACGACGGTGTCGCGGACGCGGGTGGTGGCATTCGTCCAGCCGTGCCGCAACCGCGTCCCGCGGTCCGCGCCCGGCCCGGTCCGCGGTGGCACCGGGATCAGACGCGGGTCGACATCGGGGCGCCCAGCCAGGCGACCGCGTCGGTGAGCGCGGCGACCGGGTCGAGGTCGGTGCCGCGGTCGTCGGCATAGGCGCGGTGCAGGTTGGCCACGAGCCGCTCCGCGTCGGCCCAGCCGGCGAACTCGCCGAGGTCGCACGCGCGGGCGGCCTCCAGCGGCGTCAGTCCCGCCCGCAGGCCGGCGTCGGCGGTGTCGAGGACCAGCCGGAGATACCGGCGGATCCTGTCGAAGGCGGGGCCGATGTCCTCGGCGGTGAGCAGCGGCCCGTGGCCCGGCACGAGATGCAGCGGCTCGAACGCGGCGAGCCAGTCGAGGGCGGCGATCGCGCCGGTGACCGAGCCCATGAAGACCAGCGGGGTGAGCCCGCTGAACACCAGGTCGCCGGCGAACAGGACCCGCTCGGCCGGCAGCCACGCGATGAGGTCGCCGGTCGTGTGCGCGGGGCCGCCGGGGTGCACGACGTCGACCCGGCGCTGTCCGATGTGGAGGGTGAGCCGGTCGGTCACGGTGACGTCGGGGAGCCGGCGGGTGACCGCGCCCCAGTCGGGGACGGGCTGCCACAGCGGCGGGCACCCGTCGATGATCGGGTCGGCGCGCAGCCCCTCGCGCATGTGCTCGTGCCCGACGAGGACCGTGCCGGCGGGCAGCAGGCTGTTGCCATAGGTGTGGTCGCCGTGCAGATGGGTGTTGACCGCGAGCCGGATCGTGCCGCCGCCGGTCGCGTCGGCGACCGCGGCGAGGAACCTGCGGGTGCGGGTCTCGGTCGCGCACGTGTCGACGACGAGCACCTGCCCGTCGTCGGCGACGACGCCGGCGTTGTTGACCCACCAGGTGCCGTCGGGCTGGACCCACGCGTGCACCCCGGGCACCACCTCGTGCAGCGTCATACCCGCACCCTACCGCCGGCGCAGCGGGATCTGCCCGGGGGTGAGGAGGCCGAGGCGGACCAGGTCGAAGTCCGGGTCGCGCTCCCACTCGACGCGCGGCGCGACGTGCGGGCTGCCGCTCTGCGCGAACGACAGCCGCGGCCGCCCCTCGGCGCCGCCGAGGAACAGGCCCGGGCGGCGGCTGGCGCCGAACCCGCCGAGCGTCCCCAGGCGGCGCGGGCGCTGCCGGTCCGGCGCCGCGTCCGCCCAGCGCCACGGGGCCGCGTCGGCCATGAGGGCGGTCGCGTTCGTGGTCCATTTGTCGGTCCACTCCCGCAGCCGGAAGCTCTCCGGCAGCCCCTGCAGCACGCGCGCGGCGGCCCGGTCGGTGGTGACGCCGCACATGTCGAGGGCCTCCAGGGCGTGCCCGCTGAGCAGCGCGTCGACCACCGCCTGCAGCCTGGGCCCCTGCCCGCCCCACAGCTCGTCCACGGTCGTCGCCGGGCGTTGCCAGTACTGCGGCATCCGATCCCAGCGGTGCGGGGCCGTCCTGCCGGCGAAGCGCCCGAGACCGGCCCGCAGGCCGCCGCCCGGCGCGGTGCCGACGGCGAGCCAGATGCCCTTGCCCGCGGCGGTCGACGGCGGCACGAGCTCGCGCAGCAGCACCTGGGTCCGCCCGGCGAGCCGGCCGCCGGTGCGGTCGCGCGGGAACCACCACCGGATCCCGGGCAGGAACAGCCCGGCGACGGTCTCGTCGAGGTCCTCGGCCTGCTCCGGCGACAGCATCGACAGCAGCATCGGGTCGAGGGCGATGTCGACGGGGACCGTGCCGGAGGCGAGCTTCGACGCCGCGAGGCGCCGCAGCCGGGCGCGGCGGCGGCTCGCGGGCTCGACGGCGGGGATGACCGCCCAGGTCGCCTCCCACTGCGCCCAGTCCTCGACGGCGGCGACGACGTCCTCCGGGAACACGGAGTGGAACTGTCCCGACGGCACCGCGACCGGGTCGCCGTGCTCCAGGGGCAGCGTGGTGGTGTCCGGGCGGCGCTCGTAGAACGCGGCGGTGAACCCGAGGACCGCCGCCGGATCCGGCAGGGCGCGGGCCTCCTCCCAGTCGCCGACGTGCTCGCCGGGCCTGATGTCGGCGACCGTCACGACCGCATACGCCTCGTCGCCCGGCATCCGCACCCAGGCGCCGGGCTCGACCGGGCTCGCCGACCACTGGCGCGGTGCCTGGCGGACCACCGGCTCCAGGCCGGACCGGCGCAGCGCGTCGACCGCTGCGGTGAGGGACGTCTCCACGTGGACCACCATAAGGTGAGGTGATGGATGAGGTGCACGGGAGCTTGCATGCCCTGGTGGAGCGCGGTGCGGTGCCGGGGCTGGTCGCCGCGGTCGCCGGCGCGGACGGCCCGATCCGGGTCGAGGTGCTGGGCGCCACGACGACCGGGCCGGACGCGGAGCCGATGCGCCGCGACACGCCGTTCCGGCTGACGTCGACGACGAAACCCATGGTCGCGGCGGTCGCGGCGATGCTCGTCGAGGACGGGCTGCTCGCCCTCGACGAGCCCGTCGACCGGCTGCTGCCGGAGCTCGCCGGTCCGCGGGTGCTGCGCCGGCTCGACGCCGACGTCGACGACACGGTGCCGGCCCGCCGGGCGATCACCGTCGAGGACGTGCTCACCTACCGGATGGGGCACGGGCTGCTGCTCGACCCGGCCGCGGAGCCGCCGGTGAACCCGCCGTACCCGGTGATCCGGGCCGCCGACGCGCTCGACCTGACCATCGCGCGGCCCGACCCGAGGACCCCGCACGGCGTCGACGAGTGGATGCGCCGGTTCGCCACGCTGCCGCTGCTCTACCAGCCGGGGGAGCGCTGGGCGTACAACACCAGCGGCCACGTCCTCGGGGTGCTGGTGGCGCGGGCGGCCGGCATGCCGCTCGGCGACGTGCTGCGCGAGCGGCTCTTCGAACCGCTCGGCATGACGTCCACCGGCTTCTCGCTGCCGCGGGACCGCGCCGAGCGGCTGCCGGGGCAGTACTTCGGCGGCGAACGGCAGACCGACGTCGCGACCGCCGAGGACTGGACCCGCGAGCCCGCGTTCCCCGACGGCGCCGCCGGGCTCGCGTCCACCGTGGACGACGTGGTGGCGTTCGGCCGGTTCATGCTCCACAGTGGACCTGCGCTGCGCGGGACGACGGTCAACCACCTGACCCCGGCGCAGATCGAGGGCGGTGGGTTCCTGCTCGGCGGGCACGGCTGGGGCTACGGCATGGCGGTGCGCGCCGACGGCACCTACGGCTGGGAAGGCGGCTACGGCACGTCGTGGAGCAACAGCCCCGCGACCGGCACCGTCCGGGTCCTGCTGACCCAGGTGTCCGACGTGCTCTTCGACGGCACCGTCGAGGACTTCACCCGCCGCGCGGTCCACGGCTGAGCCCGGCGTGCGCCGCGCCGGGCCCGCGTCCGCCGGTGTGCGTGCCGCTGGGTGTGCCGCGCACCTGACGCTTCCGGGCGCGGTTGCCGCACGGGTCCGCCGAGCACCACCGGCGGGTCCCCGTGCGGGACGCGTCCAGGAACAGGGCCCCGCACAACGGATCCGCGCACGCCCGCACCCGCGCGGCGGCCGGCGACGAGACGAGGTCGAGGGCGTCGCGGGCGACCAGCGCCAGGGTCGCGGTCACCGGGTCCGCGGCCTGCCAGCGCGGCGCGCCGGCGGCGTCCAGGAACGGCACCGGCACCGACCGGGCGGCCGCGTCGTTGACCGCGTCCCGCGCGGCGGCGCTCGCCCCTTGCGGGCCCGAGACGACCAGTGCGTGGACCGCCTCACGGAGGCGCCGCGCGCCGGCGACGATCGCCGCGGGCACGCTGCCGCCCGGCGGTGGTGCGACCGGGCCGAACTGCCGGACCCACGAGGCGAGCGCGGGGCCGTCGGGCAGATCCTCGGCGGGGCTGCCGGAGCCGCGGTCCCGCAACGTGTGGACGAAGTCCAGGCACAGCCGCCCTGATCCCTGGCGGAAGGACATCCAGGCAGCATAGCCGGGTGTAGGGTCCCGTTCGTGACGGTGACCGGGGTGGGTTTCACGTGGCGGGGCGCGTTCACGGACGCCGAGGTCGAGGCCCTGCACGCGGAAGGCTTCGGGCACCCGCCGACCAGCAGCGCGTGGTGGGCCAGGGTCAACCGGCACAGCCTCGGCTGGGTCTGCGCCCGCTCGGCCGGGACCCTCGTCGGGTTCGTCAACGTCGCCTGGGACGGTGAGTGTCACGCGTTCGTGCTCGACACCGTCGTCGCGGCCGCCTGGGGGCGCAAGGGCGTCGGGACGGGCCTGGTCGCCGCCGCCGTCGAGGGCGCGCGGGCCGGCGGCTGCGAGTGGCTGCACGTCGACTTCGAGGACCACCTGCGCGGCTTCTATCTCGACGCGGGCGGCTTCACGCCCACCGGAGCGGGCCTCGTCAAGCTGTGACCGACGGGGGTTGCGGCCGTCGCGGATCTGCCCCCACAATGGACGACATGATCCGCACTCACCGGAAGGGCGCGTCCGCCCTCGCGCGTTGACCGCCACGGCGCGGCGTGCCGCCGCTGCCACCCCGTTCCGCCCGTCCGATCATGTTTTCGACCTGTGGCTCCGGGCGGAGCCGATCCTCCAGGAATGGCGCCAGGTGGGCTGGTCCACCGCGCCGGCCGACCGGGAGACCACCGAACATCTCATCGCCGGGCTCTACCGACGGCAGCATCGCCGTGCGCCCAGGTTTCGCTGGGTCTCCTCGCCGAGGCAGGCGTTGCCGCTGCTCACCGGCATGCCGACGCACGAGGACCTGCTGTCGTGGGTCCGCGCCCGCCGTCCACAAGGGACTCCACCGGTCGCCGGTGACCTCGCCGCCGGCCTGGGCCGGCTGCGCGCCGCGCTCGACGGGTCACCGGCCGAGGCCGACCTGACCGCGGCGGCGAAGAAGCCCTGGCCCGTGCTCCCGTCGCCGTCGCAGGCGCTGGGTGCCGGGGTGCCGCTGCTGGAGGTGCTGCAACGGTCGCTGCGGGCGCCGCTCGCCGAGGGCCTCGCGTGGCCGGTCCGGTCCGCACTCGCCGCACCTGCCGGCGGTCCACACAGGACGGTGCCGGTCTGCTGGTACGGCCAGCAGGACGCCACCTGGATCGGCGTCTACGACGTCGTGCGCAAGCTGGGCCTGGCCCAGTTCCGGCCGCACGACGCGGCGCTGCTCGACGAGTGGGCCGCGCTCGCCCGCGCCGCCGGCTGGTGGTGGCCGGGCGAGGACGTGTGCGTGCTCGTCGACCGCCCGGCGCAGGTCGGCCCGCGCCGGGTCGGCTACCGCGACGGCACCGTCGTCACCTGGTGACGGCCCGCCCGGCCGCGCGACGGGACCGTCGTCACCTGGTGACCGCCGCCCGGTCGCGCGACGGCCCGGCCTGGGTCTCGGCCTGAGTCTCGGCCTGAGTCTCGGCCTGGGCCCCGGTCCGAGTCTCGGCCTGGGCCCCGGTCCGAGTCTCGGCCTGGGCCCCGGTCCGAGTCTCGGCCTGGGCCTTGGTCTGAGCCTCGGCCTGGGCCTTGGTCTGAGCCTCGGCCTGGGACTCGGTTCAAGCCTCGGTCTGGCCTTCAGGCCGAGGTTCGGTCCGGGCCCAGGCTGAGGCCGTGGCCCTCCAGCGCCTCCTGCAGGATCCGCAGCGCCTTCGGCCCGACGCCGTGCAATGCGGCGAGCTGCCCACGGGGGACACCGGCGACGTCGCGCAGCGACGTGTAGCCGGCGTGGTGCAGCGCCCGGGTCGCCGGCGCGCCGATCCTCGGCAGCTCGTCCAGGCCGGTCTGCGGCGCCCCACTCATGACGGGATCGGCACGCCCGACAGGGACGCGCACGCCGCGAGCAGGCCGTCCTGGACCGCCAGGTCGTACGCGGCCGGGTTGGCCGGCAGGTCGGTGCGGCGTTTCCAGTAGCGGCCGGTGACCGTCGCCGCGGCGTCGCCGGCGGTCGCCAGCCACACCTGCGTCTCGGCGCCCTCCGGCAGGTCGTCGGTGGCGTTGGGCCCGCCGAGCTTCGTGCGGATCCAGCCCGGGTCGACGGCGTTGCTGAGCACGTCCGGCCACAGCCGCGCGACCGCGAACGCGAGCGCCACGTCGAGCAGCTTCGAGTCGCTGTATGCCTGCATGCCGTTCCAGGGTTTGCGCTCGTACTGCAGGTCGTCGAGGTCCGCGACGCCGACCGACTCCAGCCCGGAGGTGAGGTAGACCAGGCGCGAGGGCCGCGGCATGAGCGCCGTCAGCACATACGGCGCGAGGACGTTGACCTGGAACGTCCGCTCGAGGCCGTCGGCGGTGGTCCGCCGCTCGTCCTGCCCGCCGATGCCCGCGTTGTGGACGACCACGTCGAACGCCCCGGCGTCGCTCGCGAGGGCCTTCGTCTCCGCGAGGCTCGCGAGGTCGCCGACGACGACCGGCGCGCCCGGCAACCCCGCCTCGGCGGCCCGTTTGCCGTCCCGCGCGTGCAGGACCACGTCGTGCCCCAGCCGCAGCAGCTGCGCCGCGGTCTCCAGCCCGATCCCGTCGGTCGAACCCGTCACCAGTACCCGTGCCATACCGGCGAGGCTACGCGTGGAAGGTGCGGCGCAGGTCGGCGACCCACTCGTCCGGCAGCTCCCACGGGATGAAGTGCCCGCCGCGCTCGTGGGCGGTGACGTTCACGTGGTTGTACCAGGGTGCCCGGTCGCTGCCGAGGAACTGCTCGACGCGCTGCCGCGCCGTGGTGACACCCGGCGGGTTCTCGTGACCGACGAAGGTGATCCCCGTCGGGGCCTCGACGACCGGCCACCGGTCGTGGGCGGGCTGCCACGGATAGCGGTTGTTGTTGGCGTACGTGCGGATCGAGCTGCCGATCGAGCCTCCCGCCCAGATGATGGTGGCGTGGGTGAGCAGGTCGTCGCGGGGGAAGACCGACTCGACGTCGCCGCCGCTGTCCGACCACATGCTCCAGCGGCGCAGCACCCAGGCGAGCATGCCGGCGGGGGAGTCGGCCAGCGCGTAGGTGAGCGTGTCGGGGTCCAGCAGGTGCGCGGCGAGGTGCACGGCGAAGCGCCGCTCCAGGGCCACGATCCGGGCGTGCACCTGCGGCGGCAGGCCGTCGGGGATCGGGTTGCCGCCGGAGAGGTCCCAGGCCCGGTCGCCGTTGAAGAACGTCAGCTTCAGCGCCGAGCCGATGTGGATGCCATACAGCCGGTCCGCGTACTTGTGGCCGAGCTGCCCGGTGACGAGCGCGCCGACGTCGCAGCCGGCCGCCGCGTAGCGCTCGTGGCCGAGGACGCCGGTCATCAGCTCGTGCCAGACGTCGGCGATCTTCCAGAAGTTCATGTCCGGCCGCCCGGTCAGCGGCGTGGAGAACCCGAAGCCGGGCAGCGACGGCACGATGACGTCGAACGCGTCGGCCGGGTCACCGCCGTGCGCGGCCGGGTCGGCGAGGGCGTCGACGACCTTCGACCAGTGCCAGAACGTCCACGGCCAGCCGTGCGACAGGATCAGCGGCTTCGGGGCGGGTCCGGCGCCGGGCCGGCGCATGAAGTGCACGGGCACGCCGCCGACGTCGACGTGATAGTGCTCATAGGCGTTGATGGCGCGTTCGGCGGCGCGCCAGTCGTAGCCGTCCGCCCAGTGCTCGACGAGCGACCGCAGCTGCGCGGGCGGGACACCGTAGAAGCCGTCGTCGTTGCCGGTCTGCCGCGACCATCTCGTCTGCCTGAGCCGGGCCCTGAGGTCGTCGAGGACCTCGTCGGGCACGTGGATCGGGGCCGGGGTGAGGCTCATGCCGCGCTCAGCTCGATGATGCGGGCCAGCGCCGGCATGGCCCTGGCGATCGCGTCCTGCTCGCCGGCGTCGAGCCCGGCGATGAGCTCGGCGAGCCGGTCGACCCGGTTGCCGTGCCGCGCCCGGACGACGTCCGCGCCCGCGTCGGTCAGCGTGACCAGGACGGCCCTGCCGTCGGTCGGGTCGGGCCACCGCCGCACCAGGCCGTCCTCTTCGAGTCGCTGGACGAGACTGGTGATGGCGGGCTGGGTGAGCTGCTCCGTCTCGGTGAGCGCGGTGAGCCGCATCGGCCCGCGCCGCGACAGCGTGTGCACCACCGACAGCGTGCTGAACCCGAGCCGCTGCACATTCGGCATGCGGATGAACAGCGTGTTGAAGTCCTCGATGAGCGTGGTCAGTGCGTCGACCTGTGCCTTCTTCACCGCCAAACTGTATCGAGAATCTATATAAAAACTCAATGCGGTTTCGACGTTGCCCGTGCCACGATGCACCGCATGGACGCCCATACGCTCACCGGCCAGCTCCGCCGCGGCCGAGGCTTGGGCCTGCGCCGCGCACTGGCCGGCGGCGGCGCGGAGGCGGCGGACGCCGTCTACGGCTGCTGCGTCGACGACCCCCGCGACGACCGTCAGGTCGAGGACCGCCGCTGGTATCTGCTACGCCTGATCCAAGGGCTGCACCTGGACAGCGCCCCGATCGTCGCGCACCTGCTGGCGCCGGTCGCCGAGGCCGACGACGACGAGTGGCGGATCTCCCTGGCCGCCGACGTCCTCACCGGCCTGGCCCGCGCCGGTGACGTCCGGGCGCTGGACGGCCTCCGGGCGTACGTCACCGTCGGCCGCCACTGGACGTGGGTGCTGGGGCACATGTGTGACGGGGACGACGTCGCGATGTGTGACGGCCTCGCGCCTGCGGTGCTGTCCCGTGTGGACGACGAGGAACTGCGCGATCTCGTCGACGCCCGCCATGGCCCGTGGTCGGCGTGGGCCGGGACCTCGCCACGGATCGAGGCCGCGCTCGCCGCTCGCCGAGCCGAGCGGGCCGGACGGAAGGCGGCCCGGGTCGTCGGGGAGCGCGCGCCGTCGCTGACCCGGCTGCCGGTCGCGGACCTGGCCGCCGAGGTCCGGCGGGGCGAAGGCGCCGCCCGGACGCACGCGATGCGCGAGCTCGGCCGGCGCGCCGAGCCGGTCGTGCTGGACCTGGCCGAGGATCCGGCGCTGCGCAACGCCTACGGCGCGGTGCCCGGGCTGGCGGCCGCCCTGGGACGGCTCGGCCCCGGGGCGCTCGACCGGGCCCGCGGGTGGGTCGCGGGCGACGATCCCGTCCTCGCTCGCCACGCCGTGGACGTCCTGGCCGAGTATGGGACCGCCGCGGACGTCCCCATGCTTCTCGCCGACCTGACGGCGATGGCCGGGCAGCGGGACTGGTGCGGGGCTGAGGCGTCCGCCCGTGGGCTCGGGCGGCTGGGGGTCGCCGAGGCGGTGCCTGCGCTGCGGTTCCTGTGGGCGGAGAGCACCCACTCGTACGGCCGGGAGGCCTACCTCGCCGGGCTCGCCGGGGCCGGCGGCGCGGCCGCCGCGGAGTATCTCGACGAGGCGATCGACGACTGTGAGCCGGGCGTCCGCGAGTACCGATGGACGTAATGCCTATCTCGCCGGTATGATTGGTCGGGATGGGGCGATGGCGGAACGTCGTGGCGCTGGTGCCGGCGCTGCTGTTCGTGGCGGCGATGGTGGCGCTGTTGCGGCGCTGGGAGGTGGTGTTCTGGCTGTGCGCCGGGGCGACCGTGCTCAGCCAGAACACCACCATCCGTCGCGACTAGGACCAGCTGCTCGCCGACCAGTCGTCGCTGGACCAGGTCCGGCCCGACCACGTGCCCGCCGACCAGGTCCGGCCCGACCAGGTGCGCCCAGACCACGCCGGGTCCGTCCACGTCGCGCCGCTCACCCACGGGGTCGCGGCCCAGGTCGTCGAGGCCCACGTCTTCGACGCCCAGGACGTGCCGGTCCAGCCGTCGCCGGTGATCTTGAAGCCCATCCAGGCGCCGCCGGACCAGGACGTCTGCGTGGCCGACTTCGCCGCCCACTGCGGTGAGGTCAGGGCGCCCCACACGCTGCGTTCGCCGGCCAGCGAGGTGCCGTCGAGGATGACGTGGCTGGTGCCGCGGGACAGTTCGAACAGGCCGACGCCGCTGGACGTGTTCCAGGTCGGCTTCGCGACCGTGGTGCCGGTGCGGGCGAGCGCGCCGTTGACGTTGAGCTCCAGCAGGCCCATCGTGCCGGCCTTGCCGGTGGGCAGGTAGGTGCCGCCCTTGATGAGCCAGTCCTTCACCTGGTCCGGGGTGGCGGTGGGCTTCGCCTGCAGGAGCAGCGCCGCGGCCGCGGACACGACGGCGGTCGCCTGCGAGGTGCCGCTGCCCTTGAACAGGGTGTTGCCGACGCGCGCCGACGCGTAGGTGTTGTCGATGTTGGAGCCCGGGTCGCGCAGCGACGCGATCGACGTGCCCGGCGCGAGCAGGTCGACCTGGTTGCCGCCGACGGCCAGGTTGGTGAACGTGGCCAGGGTGTCGTCCTTGGTCGCGGCCGTGCCGTTGGTCGCGGTCGCGCCGACGGCGAGGACCCACTCGTCCATCGCCGGGTTGGTGAGCTTCAGGGTGGTGTTGCCGTTGTTGCCGGCCGCGGCGACGACGACGATGCCCGCCTGCCCCGCCTTCTCCACCGCGAACTGCAGCGGGTCGGTCCAGTTCGGCGGGTTGCCGCCGGAGCCGTACGACAGGTTGATGACCCGGATCGGGTTGGCCGGGTCGTCGTTGCGGTGCTTCACGACCCAGTCGACGGCGGCGATCATCTGCGTCACGTCGACCGCGCCGCGCGCCGTGCCGATCTTGATCGAGGTGAGCTTCGCCCGCGGCGCGAGGCCCTTCGTCCCCGACTCGGCGTCGTCGCCGACGATGATCCCGGCCATGTGCGTGCCGTGCCCGTAGGTGTCGAGGTACCGCAGCCCCGGCGCCTGCGACTCGAACGACAGGTCGGGGCCGTTGACGATCTGCGCGGCGGGCAGCCCCGGCACCGGCGCGACGCCGGTGTCGATGAGCGCGACGCCGACGCCCTGGCCCGTCAGCGCCGCGGCCGCGCCGGTGTCGGCGCCGATGATGGTGCGCACCTGGGCGAGGGTGGTCGCCGGGGCGCTGGTGTCGGTCATGCCCGCCCACGCGCTGGACCACCCGGCGGTCGTGGCCGCCGGGCCGGGCGCGACGCCCGCCGTCAACGCGACAGGGAGCGCGAGAGCGCCGGCCGCCAAGGCCAGCAAGGTTCGTCTGCGGGTCACCATGTGCGCTCCTATCGCGTCGTCAGCCGTTCCACCATCGCCGCGGCCGGGCGCACTGTCACCGGGCGCGGACGCGTTCCGCCCGGTCACCCGACACGGTCTGCCGGACCCGCGTCCAACGGCAGGACCGACTCCGCGGAAAGTCCTTCAGTCCCACGGCGGGCTGCCGAAGAGCTACCGTCTTCCGCGTGGACGAGGTCGTGGCGCTGGCGAGTGAGCTGATCCGGTTCGACACCACCAACACCGGCTCGCCGGACAGCACCCGCGGCGAGCGGCTCGCCGCCGAGTGGGTCGCGGAGCGCCTCGACGACGCGGGCTACGAGGTCACGTACGTGGAGTCGGGCGCGCCCGGCCGCGGCAACGTCATCGCCCGGCTGCCGGGGGCCGACGCGGGACGGGGAGCGCTGCTCGTCCACAGTCACCTGGACGTCGTGCCGGCGGAGCCGTCCGAGTGGTCGGTGCACCCCTTCTCCGGGGAGGTGTCCGGCGGGTACGTGTGGGGCCGCGGCGCCGTCGACATGAAGCACATGGCGGCGATGAGCCTCGCCGTCGCCCGCCGCTTCCGCCGCGACGGGGTCGTGCCGCCGCGGGACCTCGTCTTCGCCTACCTCGCCGACGAGGAGGCCGGCGGGGTCAACGGCGCCGGGTGGCTCGTCGAGCACCGGCCCGACCTGTTCGACGGCGTCACCGAGGCGATCAGCGAGGTCGGCGGCTTCTCGCTCGCCGTCGCGGATGGTGTACGGGCGTACCTCGTCGAAACCGCCGAGAAGGGCGTCGGCTGGCTCAGACTGTCCACCCGGGGCACCCCGGGCCACGGCTCGCTGCTGCACACCGACAACGCCGTCGCCCGGCTCGCGGCGGCCGTCGCCCGCCTGGACGCGCACGAGTTCCCGCTCGTGCTGACCCCGCCGGTGCGCGACTTCCTCGACGGCGTCAGCGCGCTGACGGGCGTGCCGTTCGACGCCGACGACCCGTCCGCGGTCCTCGGCCGCCTCGGGTCGGTCGCCCGCATGATCGGCGCCGGCCTGCGGGACACCGCGAACGTCACCATGTTCTCCGCCGGGTACAAGGACAACGTGGTCCCGTCGACGGCCTCCGCCATCTTCGACTGCCGGATGCTGCCGGGCCGGGAGGAGGCCTTCCTGCGCGAGGTCGACGCCGTCGTCGGCCCGTCCGTCAGCCGCGAGTGGAAGTCCATGCCGCCGGTGTCGACCACCTTCGACGGCACCCTGGTCGACGCGATGGCCGCCGCGATCACCGCCGAGGACCCGGACGCGCGGCTGCTGCCGTACATGCTGTCGGCCGGCACCGACGCGAAGTCCTTCCAGCGCCTCGGCATCCGCCACCTCGGCTTCGCGCCGCTGCGCCTGCCGCCGGACCTCGACTTCACCGCCCTGTTCCACGGCATCGACGAGCGTGTCCCCGTCGACGGTCTCCTCTTCGGCACCCGCGTCCTGGACCGCTTCCTGCGCATGTGCTGAGCTATTTTCGCGGCGCCGGTGGGTACTGTGGCCGCATGTCGGTGCTCGTCGCGTTCAGTGTGACCCCGCTCGGAGCCGGCCAGGAGGTCGGCGCGCTCGTCGCGGAGGCGGTGCGTGTCGTGCGCGCTTCAGGCCTGCCCAACCGGACCGACGCCATGTTCACCACCGTCGAGGGTGAGACCTGGGACGAGGTGATGGCCGTCGTGCAGGCCGCGGTCCAAGCGGTGCACGCCAAATCCTCCCGCACCTCCACCGTCATCAAGATCGACTGGCGCGACGGCGTCTCCGGCGCCCTCGACAAGAAGGTCGCCTCCGTCGAGCACCACCTCGCCAACGACTGAACGACCGTCTTGAGGGCGGGACACACCGGGGTCACACCGGGCAGTCGGTGAGGTCGCGCAGCGCGCTGATGACGGGGCCGGGCCAGGTGGGGTCGGTGTCCTTGTGCTCGACGGTGCGCACCACGCGCATCCCGACCGCGGCGGCGCCGGCCAGTTCGCCGTCCGCGCCGTCGCCGACGTACACGCAGTCGGCGGGTGCGGCGCCGAGCGCGTCGGCGGCCGCCAGGTAGATCCGCGGGTCGGGCTTGCCGACGCCGAGGACGCTGGAGAAGACGGCGACGTCGAAGCGGGACGCGAGCGCGCAGGCGGGCCACGCCTCGGCGGCCTCCGACGTCGCGTTGCTCACCAGCGCGAGCCGGGCACCGGCGGCCCGCAGGCCGTCGAGGGCCTCCAGCGTGGCCGGGTGCACGGCGTCCAGGACCCGCCGGGCGAGCGCCCGCCGGTGCACGGCCGCGCGGGCGACGGCCTCCTCGGCCGGGTCGGCACCCAGCCTTCCGGTGAGGATCCGGATGGTCTCCTCGACGCTCCAGCGGGTGAGCCGCTCGCTCCAGGTGTCGCGGTACGCCTGCCGCAACGCCGGCGGGTCGACGCCGAGCATGACGGCCATCTCGCCGACGACCCGGTCCCGTGCGGCGTCGGCGCCGTCGACCAGCGTGTGGAACAGGTCGAACACCAGGAACCTCGGCACCATGTCCCGCACGCTAACAAAGGCGCTGTGAGGTGGTGCACTCTCCCTTGCCCGGGCCGGCCGCCGGGGGTTGGCTCGAAGGATGGGGAGGATCGCGTACGACGACAGGGACGCGGCGGCGTTCGAAGCGGCCCGGCACCTGCGGGACGACGCCCTCGGCGCGTGGCGGGAGGCGGTCCGGCGGCACCTCGACCCGCGGCCGGGGCAGCTGCTGCTCGACCTCGGCGCCGGCACCGGCACCTGGTCCCGGGCGTTCACGTCATGGTTCCCCGGCCTGGAGGTTCTCGCGGTCGAGCCGTCCGCGGCGATGCGGGCCCGGTCGGTGCACCTGCCGGTCGTCGCCGGGGACGCAGGGAGCGTGCCGGTCGGCGACGGGACGGTCGACGCCGTCTGGGTGTCGACGGTCATCCACCACGTGCCGGACCTCGCCGCCGCCGCGCGGGAGCTGCGCCGGGTGACGCGGCCGGGTGCGCCGCTGCTGATCCGGTCCGTGTTCGCCGGGCGGCACGACGGGCTCGGGCTCGTGCGCTTCTTCCCGGAGATCGTCGCCGTCCTGGACACCTACCCGAGCGTGGCGGACATCGAGGCGGCGTTCGCCGGTGCGGGCTTCGCGGCCGTCGCCCTGGAAGGTGTCCCGCAGACGACGGCGCCGTCGCTGCGGGAGGTGGCGCGGACACTGCGCCGCGACGCGCACACCCCGCTGAAGCTGATCAGCGACGAGGCCTACGAGCGTGGCGTGGCGCGCCTGCGAGCGGCCGCCGGGACCGAGACCGGCCCGGTCGTCGACACCCTGGACCTCCTCGTCCTGCGCTGACCTGCTCGTCGTGCGCTGACCTGCGCGTGCCGTGCGGACCCGCTCGCGCCGCGTGGACTTGCTCGTGCCGCGCGGACCTCCGCTGGCTGCGTGGGCCTCTGCGAGCTGAAGCCGCGCGGCTTCGTGAGTTGAGCCGCGCGGCCTTCGTCGGCTGCGCGGACCTCGATGGGGTGAGCTGTGCGGACCTCCGATCGGTTGAGCCGCGCGAGGTTTGTGAGCTGGGCTGCGCGGGCTTCGTGCGCCCCGTTGCGCGGGACTTCATCCGAGCAGGCGGGCGACCGCCTTGCCGGCGCGGGCGGCGGCGGACGGGTCGCGGCGCAGGCGGTGCCCGGCGTGCAGCGCGAGCATGATGCCGCCCAGCTCGAACACGACCTGCTCCGCGTCGTCGAAGCAGCCGGCGAGCCGCGCCTGCTGCAGCAGCTCGCGGTGCCAGCGGCCGGCGGCGCCGGCGACCGCGTCACGGACCGGGCCCGGCCGGTCGTCGAACTCGGGCCCGGCGGCCATGAAGAAGCAGCCGCCCGGCGGCCGGTCCCCGGTGAGATACCGCAGCCACGACCCGGCGACCGCGCGCAGCCTCGGCAGTCCGGCCGCGGTGCCGGCGACCGGCTCCCAGACGTCGCGCCAGAACTCGTCGGCGGCCAGCTCGACGACGGCCAGCTGGAGGGTCTCCTTGTCGCCGAAGTGGCCGAGGATCCCGGACTTGCTCATGCCGAGGTCCGCGGCGAGCCGCCCGATGGTCAGCCCCTCGAGGCCCTCGACGGACGCGACGTCCACGCCGTGCCGGACGATGCCGGCCCGGGTCGAGCGGGCCTCGGCGACGGTTCGGCGGGGGCTCATCACACCACTATAGCGTCCGACCGTTCGGACGCTATATTCGGCCGATGCCCCTCCTGCGACTGCTCTTCTCCCTCCTGTACCGGCCGCGCGTCGAAGGCCTCCAGCACGTGCCGCGCGGCGGGGCGGTCATCATCGCCGGCAACCATCTGTCGTTCTGGGACAGCGTCGTCATCCCGCTCGTCGTCCCGCGGCGGGTCGTGTTCCTGGCGAAGGCCGAGTACTTCGAGCGCGGCCCGGTGCGCCGCTGGTGGTTCCGCGCCACCGGGGCCGTGCCGGTCCGCCGCGGCGACGGGCGGGCCGCCCAGGATGCCCTCGACACCGCCGCGGACGTGCTCGCCGAGGGCCGCGCGTTCGGCATCTACCCGGAGGGCACCAGGTCGCGCGACGGCCGGCTGTACCGTGGCCGCACCGGCGTCGGCTGGCTGGCCCTCACCGCGAGGGTCCCGGTCGTCCCGGTCGCCCTGGCGGGCACGGCCGCGCTGCCGGGCCTGCCCTGGATCACGGCCCGGGTCACGGTCCGCTTCGGTGCGCCGCTGCACTGCGCGGGCAGCCCCGCCGACGCCCGCGACCGCCGCGCCGCCACCGACGACGTCATGGCCGCGATCGGCGCCCTGTCCGGTCAAGAACGCGCCGGCCGGTACAACACCGTCTAATAGCGGAACGTGCCGACGAGGTCGGTCAGCTCGCCCGACATGCGGGCCAGGTCGGCGGTCGCCTGTTCCGACTCGGTGACCCCGGCGCTGGTCAGGCGGGCCGCCTCGGCGACACCGGTGATGTTCTGCGCGATCTCGCCCGTGCCGGCGGCGGCCTCGGTGACGCTGCGGCTCATCTCCGACGTCGTCGCCGTCTGCTCCTCGACGGCGGACGCGATCGTGGTCTGGAAGTCGCTGATGCGGGCGATGACCGCCGACACCTGCTCGATGGCGGCGACCGCGCCGGTCGTGTCGTCCTGGATCGCCTGGACGCGGCGGGAGATGTCCTCGGTGGCGCGGGCCGTCTCCTGGGCCAGGTCCTTGACCTCCGACGCCACGACGGCGAAGCCCTTGCCGGCCTCGCCCGCGCGGGCCGCCTCGATCGTCGCGTTCAGGGCGAGGAGGTTGGTCTGCTCGGCGATCGACGTGATGACCTTGATGACGTTGCCGATCTCCGCGGACGAGTCGCCGAGGCGGCTCATCGTCGCCGACGTCTGCTCGGTGATGTGGACGGCCTCGTTGGCGACCCGGGCCGCCTCGCTGGCGTTCTGCGCGATCTCCCGGATCGCCGCGCCCATCTCCTCGCTGCCGGCGGAGACCGTGTCGACGCTGCGCGACACCTCCTCCGCGGCGGCGGCGACGGTCTGCGCCTGCGTCGAGGTCTCCTCGGCCGACGAGGCGATCCTGGTCGCCACGCCCGCCATCCGGTCCGACGCGCCGGCCAGCCGGTTCGCGGAGCCGTCGATCGTCGACACCGTCTGCCGCAGCCGGGCCGTCGCGGCGTCCAGCGCCTGCCCCATCCGGCCCGGCTCGTCGCGTGACCTCAGCCCGGTGCTGCGGGTCAGGTCCCCGTCGGCGAGGCCCTCGCACACCAGCTCCACCCGGCGCAGCGACTTCACGATGCCGCGCGCCACGAACAGGCCGAGGGCGAGCGCGCCGAGCATCCCGGCGCTGAGCAGGACGATCGCCGCGGTCCGGTTCGACCTGTAGGAGTCGGCCGCGGCGCCCGCCGACGCGGCGGCCGCGGTCGCCTCCGCGATCTCCAGGCGCTCCAGGTCCTGGTTGATCGTCGCGAAGACCGGGGCGACCTGCGTGTTGCGGACCTCCAGCCAGGCCGCGAGGTCGCCCTTCTGGCCGTTGGGCAGCTGCTTCGTCTGCGCGACCTGGATGAACGTGTTCCAGCTGGACTCGAGCTCGTCGAGGATCTCGGCCGGCCCCGCGTGCTCGCTGTTGCGGTACGCGGTCAGCGCCGCCGTGAACTTCGCGACGTCGGTGGCGAAGTCCTTGGCGTACTTCTCCTGGTTGGTGGCGTCGCCGTGGGAGATGGCGTGGTTGGCCAGATCGACGCGGGTCTGCGCGGACAGCAGCCGGATCTCGCCGACGGCGCTGGCGCTCGCCACGTTCGCGCGGTAGATGTGCTGCGCCGCGTCGCTCGCGTCACCGAGGGCCGATATCGCCAGCACGCCGTTGACGAGCGCCACCAGCACCGCGACGAGCACCGCGGCGAGAATCCTGACGTTCACACTCAGATCACGCAGAGCCACAGCATCCACCGTAGGACGCCACACCCGTCGCGGATGAGACTTCCTCAGATTCCCCGCTGACGGCGGCGACGCTGTACACATGACGAGCATGACGACCCGGAGCATCGAGACGTTCTGTGTCGACGCGGCAGGCATGGCGCACGGGATCTTCCCGCCCGGGCCGCACGTCTTCCCGGTCGCCGCGGCCGACGCCGTCGCGCTCGACGCCGCGGTCCGGGCGGCCGCCGCGCAACGACAGGTCGTCGTGCCGCAGGACGTCGGCGACCTGTTCCCGGCGCGGACCGGGGCGCTGGAGACGTTCCTGCGCGACCGGCTGCCGGCGTTCGAGGCGGCGCTGCTCGCCGAGCGTACGGCGGTCGACCCCGCCGAACTGGCGGCCGCCGCCGGCGCGCTCGCGGTGCCGGTCGCCCGGCTGACCGCGACGCCGCGGCTGCCGGTCGTCGTGCGCACCACCCTCGCCCGGGCGGTGGCCAGGACCGCCACGTTGGAGGAGCTCGGCGCGCCCGCGGTCATCGTCGAGGCGACCCGCCGGTTCGCGCTGGACGTGTGCGCGGAGGGCTGGCGGCCCGCCATCGACCCGGAGCTGCTGCTGCCCGACACCGCGACGCTGGCCGGCGCCGTGGACAGCCGGTCGCTGGTCGTCGCCGACATGGCACCGATCGTCCTGCTCGCGGTCCTGTGCGCCGTCGGTGCCTCGGCCCGGTCGGTCCCGGCGGACGATCCTTCGCTGCGCTGGCAACGACTCGGCGGCGACGACCCCGCGCTGGACGAGGCCGCGCTGGACGAGGCTGCGCACGGGGACGGCGTCGTCGTCGGGCTGGCGGTGTACGACGAGACCGTGGCGCGACTGGACTACGCGCTGACCCCGGACGGCGAGGCGTTCATCGCGGTGGAGGTGCGCGACCAGTACGAGACGGACGGGTGAGCGTCCACGCCACCAACCCGCCGACAAGCGGGTGCCCGCGGCACGGGCACCCGCTCGCACTACTCGGCCAGCTCCAGGCTGGCGCGCCGGCGCTCGGCGTCCTTGTCCAGGACGCGCACGGTCACAGACGCGCCGGGCCGCAGCCCGGTCACACCCGGCAGCAGGCCGTCGACGCCGTCGGCGAACCGGACGAACGTGCCGAACGGCACCTCGCCGGCCACCTCACCGTCGACGACGTCGCCGATGCGGAAGTCTTCAAAGCGGGACATGCGATCACCTCCTTCCTCAGCAGGCTCCGCTTCTGCGGGCGGTGCTGGAGGAGGGGGCGGGCCACGGGCCCGCCGGCAGCTCAACGAACTGCCGGATGCCTAGTCTGTGCGCGGCACTCGGCCGACCCGGCAGTCACCCGGGCATCATACCGCCCCGCGTACACTCTGAAGAGACGACATCGCCAGGGACTCCACCCGCGGGCAACATCGGGCGGCAGCGGGCCGGATATCGACGTGACTCGTCGTGTTCAGGCGGACATCATCTCGTTGCCGCACCGTACGCACATGAGCACTGCCCTGATCAGCATCACCGCCGCACCGCGGACCCGGGCCTGGCCGCGATGGGTGGGGTTCGGGCTCACCCTGGCCGCGGTGACGGTGGCGTTCGCCCTGCTGCGCCGGTCCCTGCCCGAGCCCGGCACGCTGCTGCGGTCGCTGGTCGACGCCCAGTGGTGGTGGATCTCCGCGGCGCTGCTGGTCCAGGCCGGATCGGTGCTCATGTACGCCGTGCAGCAGCGCCACCTCCTGGCCGCCTACGGCGGGGCGATGTCCAACGTGAAGGCCGTCGGCGTGTCGCTCGCGCGCACCGCCCTGTCCACCGCGATGCCGGCCGGTGGCCCGGTGTCGACCGCGTTCGCCGTCCGGCAGTTCCGCCTGCACGGGCTCACCAGCGCGCACGCCCTCGCCACCACGGCCCTGGCCAGTGTGCAGGCGAGCGCCGCCATCGTGCTGGTGTACGTCGCCTGGTCCGTCACCGACCTGAGCGCGACCGGCCTGCTGGTCGCCGTCGCCGCCGCGGTGCTGCTGTGGCCGGCCGCCGTCCTCGCCCGCCGCCGGCTGGCTCGCGGGGCGCGGCGCCCCGGCGGCGTCGCCGAACGGTCCGCCGGGCCGCTGCGGCGCGGCGCGCACGCCCTGGTCCGCCTCGGCGTGGAGACGTTCCATGCCTGCCTGTCGCTGCCCGGCCGGTACTGGCTGACCGCCGGTGGCGCGGCCGTCGCGCGCCGGCTGTTCGACCTGGCCTGTTTCGTCGCGGCCGCCGAGGCGTACCGGCTCGGCACCGCCACGACGGCCCTGGTCGGCGCGTACCTCACCGGGCAGCTCGTCCGGCAGATCCCGCTCGTAGCCGGTGGTGCGGGGCTCGTCGAGGCGAGCCTCCTGGCCTCGCTGATCGCCACCGGCGCCGACCCCGCGGGCGCCACGGCCGCGGTCCTCGCGTACCGGCTGCTGTCCTGCTGGTTGATCGCGCTGGCCGGCCTGCCGGTCGTCCTGTGCCTCGGGGCTCCCGGCCGGCCCGGCCCGGTCGTCGATCGACCATTCCTCTCGCCGGACATTCCGGGCTTGCCGGGTGTCAGAGGCGGAACTGGCCGACGAGGGTCCTGAGGTCCTGGGACATCTGCGCCAGGCCGGCCGCGGCGCCCTTCGCCTCGCCGACACCGCGGGTGGTGGTGGCCGCGGCGGTCGCGACGCCGGAGATGCTGCCGGCGATCCGGTCCGCGCCCATCGCCGCCTCCGAGACCGACCGGCTCATCTCCGCCGTGGTCGCCGACTGCTCCTCGACGGCGGAGGCGATCGTCGCCTGGTACTGGTTGATCTCCTCGACGACGTCGCCCATCCGGCGGATCGCCTCCGCGGCGGCGGCGGTGTCGGCCTGGATCGCGGTGACCCGCTGGTGGATGTCCTCGGTCGCCTTCGCGGTCTCCTGGGCCAGCTCCTTGACCTCGTTGGCGACGACGGCGAACCCCTTGCCGGACTCGCCGGCCCGGGCCGCCTCGATGGTGGCGTTCAGGGCGAGGAGGTTCGTCTGCTCGGCGATCGACGTGATGAGCTTCAGGACCGAGCCGATCTCGTCGGACGACGCGGCGAGCCGGTCGACCTTCTCGTTGGCCGCGGCCGCCTCCCGGACCGCGCCGCTGGCCACCCCGGCGGCGTTGGCGGCGTTGCGGGCGATCTCCTGGATCGACACGCCCATCTCCTCCGCGCCGGCGGCGATCGTGGCGACGTGCCGGGACACCTCACCGGACGCGTCCGACGCGCCGTGCATCTCGCGGCTGGACGCCTCGGCGGCGCCGGAGATGCCCTCGCTGACCTCCGACAGGTTGTGCGACGCCGCCGCGAGGGTGTCGGAGCTGGTACTGACCTCGCGGATCGACCGGCCGATGCTGTCGAGCGCGGCGTCGAGGTGGGCGGCCATCTGCCCGATCTCGTCCCGGCCCTTGATCTGCGCCCGGCGGGTCAGGTCGCCCTCGGCGAGCCCCTCGAGGACCGCGCGGACCCGCCGGACGGGCCCGCCGATGGCCCGGATGACCGGCACCGACAGCAGCAGCAGGAACACGATCCCGATGAGGATCACGCCGATCGTCGCCCACCGGGCCGTCGTCTGCGCGGACGTCATCGTGTCGCGTTCCTTCGTGACGTGCGCGTCGATGTTGTCCTGCAACGCGCCGAGCTTGTCGTCGACCGCGTGGTTGCGCTCGGCGATCTCGGGCTCCCGCGCCCGCACCGACGCCTGGTCCTTCTGCGCATCCCGCACGAACGTGTCGATGAACTCGTTGAACTGGAGCGCGTCGGCCTTGATGTCGTCGATCGCCGCCCGTACATCGGCCGGAAGATCGAGCTTGTCCAGCTCGGCGATCGTGTCCGTGACCGACGCCAGGTCGTCCGGCAGGTCCGCGATGATCGGGGCGATGTCCTCCTCCGCCAGGGCCCGGTACGCGTCGACCTTGAGCTCCGCCTCCCGCGTGTCGAGGTGGTGCATGAGCCCGCTGGCGTCCTGCAGGTCCCGCACGATCTCGGCCTGGTTGCCGAGCGTGACCTGCGCCGCGATCCCGACGCCGCCCGTGGTCGCAGAGATGACGACGCCCGCGACGCACAGCACGCCGATCTTCTGCACGATGCCCAGGTTGGCGAACATGCCCATGCGGATCCCCCATCACACCGATCGCCACGGGCTCGTTCCCGGGATCTCGCCCGGTACATCGGCGTTGCGGGCGGGTTGCTGAGTATGATCGGGCCACCAGCTTGACCTGGGCGTTCGCGCGGGAGCGGGTCATGTGCCGAACGGCATGACCTCGGCGTCGTGGACGAGCAGGGCCACCTGGACGCGGTTGTTGAGGTCCAGCTTGGACAGCAGCCGGGAGACGTGGCCCTTGGCGGTGGGGACGCTCATGCCGAGCACGGCACCGATCTCGGCGTTGGTCAGCCCCCGGCCGAGTGCCAGGGCCACCTCGTGCTCACGGTCGGTCAGCGTGGCCAGCCGGGCGCGCGCCCTGGCCCGCCGCGGCCCGGCGAGCGGGTCGGCGACGTGGTCGATGAGCTTGCGGATCACGGCGGGGGACAGGATGCCCGCACCTCCCGCGACCGTCCGGACCGCGGCGATGATGTCGCGGGGCGGGGTGTCCTTGAGCAGGAACCCGCTGGCCCCGCCGCGCAGCGCCGCCAGCACGTAGTCGTCGGCGTTGAACGTGGTCAGGACGATCACCTGCGGCGGCGACGGCCGGGCCCGGATCCGCTGCGTGGCGACGAGACCGTCGATCCGTGGCATGCGGATGTCCATGAGCATCACGTCGGGCCAGTGGGCGGCCGCGACGGTCACGGCCTCCTCGCCGTCACCGGCCTCCGCGACCACCTCGATGTCGGGCGATCCACCCATCAGAATCCGCAGCCCCGCCCGCACCAGCGGATCATCGTCCACAATGGCCAGCCGGATCGGGCGGGTCACGTCAGCCACGGCAGCGCCGCCCGGAGGTCATGCCGGCCATGGCAGCCATGCCTGGAGGCGGAACGTGCCGTCGGCGACGCCGTGCTCGACCCGGCCGCCGGCCAGCGCGATCCGCTCGCGGAGCCCGACGAGACCGAGACCGGAGCCCGGGATCGCGGACCGGGCCGGTCCCGCGACCGGATTCGTGACCGTGATGCGCAGCTCGTCGCCGGCCGCGCCGTCGAGGAGCACCCGCACCTCGCTGCCGGGCGCGTGCTTGCGGGCGTTCGTCAGGGCTTCCTGCACGAACCGGTACGCCGTCCTCCCGAGCATCACCGCCGGCCCGTCCTGCGGGACCCGGCACGTGTAGGTCACGGGCTGGCCCGACGCGCGGGCGGTGTCGACGAGGTCGGGCAGGTCGCCGAGGCCCGGCTGCGGCGGCTCCGGCCGGTCCCGCAGGATACCGAACACCGTCCTGAGCTCCTGCAGCGCCTCGTGCGCGCTGCCCCGGATCGCCCCGGCGGCCAGCGCCGTCTCCTCCGGCCGCGCGTCGGTGCGGACCTCGAGCGCGCCCGCGTGCAGGCTGATCAGCGACAGCCGGTGGGCGAGGACGTCGTGCATCTCCCGGGCGATCCGGGTGCGCTCGGTCAGCCTGGCCTGCTCGACCCGCAGGAGCTGCTCGGACTCCAGCCGCGCGGCGTGGTCGCGCAGCGACTGGGTCAGCCGCCGGTACGCCTGCACGAACAGCCCCCACCCGATCGCCGCGGCGGTCACGACCGTCCGGACGAGCAGGTCGACCCACAGCGGGAACGGCGGGTCGTCCTGCAACGCGAAATACCCGGCGGACGTGGCGACGTTCGCCACGCCGAACCACAGCACCACCCCCACCCGGTGCCGGACGGCGACCGTGAACAACGCGGCGGTGACCGCACCGTTCGCCATGACGGACACGGCCCCGAACGGCAGCAGCGCCAGCGCCACGGTCCGCGGATGACGCCGCCGTGCGACCAGCGCGGACACACACAGGACGCCGACGGCGACGTCGACCTGCCACGGGATGAACGCGCCGGGCTTGGTCGCGTCCCCGAGCGGCACCATCAGCGCGCCGTAGAACACCGCCAGGGCGATCGCGACGCCGTCCGCCACCCTGTCGCGCAGCCGGGTCCCGGGTGTGTCCCCGGGCTCGGGCACGAGCAGCGCGAACAGCAGACCGGACATGCCCGCAGCCTACGAGGTGCGGCGTCCCCGGCGGCACCTACCAAAGTCGGGTCGTCGCACCGGTCTTTCGACCCGTGCGGCCGCGCCGGCGCGCGAGGCATGCTGGCCGCATCGATGCGACGGAGGTGGTTTCGATGTGGCACATCATCCGGCGATGCGTGGGGACGTGGCCGAGGCGGTGCCTGGCAGCGGTGACGCTGTTGCTGGGCGCGGCCGCCGCCCTCATCCCTGACCGTTCCTTCGCGGAGCTCAGCGATCCGGTGCAGAGCGTCATGTCGGTGACCGTGCCGCTGCTGGGCATCCTGCTGATCGCCGACCTGCGCCGCGCACCTGGGACCAGCCGCCTCGCGCCGACCGTGCTGGCCGCGGTCCTGGTCGCCGCCGCCGTCGGCGGGTACGGCGTGCTGATCTGCGCGCTGACGACGGGCGGCTCGTGGCGGGACACCCCGGTCGTCGTCCTCGGCGGCGTGCTGGTGCAGGTGCTCGCCGAGCTGGTCGGCACGGGCATGGCGCTGCTGGTGCGGTCCCCGTGGCTGGCGTTCCCCGCCACGTTCCTGCCGTTCGTGCTGTGGCTCGCCCTGGACGGCGCGGCACGCGCGTGGCTCACCCCGTACGAGACGGCGCGCCACCTCCTGTCCGGTCAGATGACCCCGCAGGCCTGGCTGCAATGGCTCACGGTGTTCGCGCTGTGGGGCGTCGCCCTCAACGCCGCCGGCGCGGCGACGTTCGCGGCACGGCGGAGGAACCGTGCCGGTCCGGCCCGTGGCACGCCGCCCGGGGGCCTACAGTCGGGGCATGCCGGCCGGAACGAAGGATGACCCGTGGGCGCTGAAGACGCCGGCGCTCGTCTGCCAGGTCGGGTCGACCAGGCTGACCCGTCAGCCGCGCGCGATCTGAGCCGGTGGCTTCCTCCGACCGCGCGGGCGCGGGTGCGCAGGTGGGTGAGCAGGGTGTGGACGGGGGCGGGAAGGCGCGGGCGGCGGCGGTGCAGGGCGGCCATCGTGATGACGGTGGAGTCGCCGCGCAGGGGTCTGGTGACGATGAGGCCGGCGCGTTCGAGCGGGTCGCCGTGCACGCTGTAGTCGGGCAGGACGGTGAGGCCGATGCCCTCGGCGACCATCATCTTGCCCATCTCGGCGCCGTCGGTGGAGTGCCAGCGGGCCGGGAGGTCGGCGCCGAAGAGGCGGTGGGCGAAGCGGTGCATGAGGTAGCCGGAGCGCATCGCGACGAAGCGTTCGGCGCGCAGGTCGTCGGCGGTCACCGACGGGGCGGCGGTCAGCGGGTGGCCGGCGGGCAGGACCGCGGCGGGGCGGCCGGTGAGCAGCGGCGTCGCCTCCAGGTCGGGCGGCACGTCGTCGCCGTCGAGGAGGTTGACCAGGCCCAGGTCGAGGGTGCCCTCGGCGAGTGACACCTGGATCTCGTCCTGCTGGAGGTTGCGGACCTCGACGACGGCGCCGCTGTCGGCGGACTGGAAGGCGCGCACGGCGGGCAGGACCAGGGCGGCGGTGCCGGCGTTGACGGTGCCGATCCGCAGCGGGCGGCGGGTGGTGCGCTGGTTGCCGGCGGCCGCCTTGAGCCGGTCGACGGATTCGAGGACGTCGACGATCGGCTGGAGCAGCTCCTGCCCGGCGGCGCTGATCCGGGCGCCGGAGCGGTGCCGGTCCAGCAGGGTCACGCCGAGCTCCTGTTCGAGCTTGCGGATCGCCTCGCTCAGCGCGGGCTGGGACACGTGCAGTTGCTCGCTCGCGCGGCGCAGCGAGCCGTGCCGGGTGACCGCCGCCAGGTAGGCCAGCTGCTCGATGCGCATGCGTACTCCCGAACTCGACAAGGGTGAAAGGGGACGGCGGCCGGGGGGTCGACAACGCCTTCCATGAGGGGGCTTGCGCTTCAATACCCTACTAAGTCTATAGTATTTACCGAGATAACCAAGGGGTCACCGAGGACGCCGATCCGTCAGCCGTACTGGAGAGACGCATGCCCGCACGTCCCCTGCACTTCGCCGCGTTCGTGATGAACACCCCCGAGCAGATCGCCGACCAGCTGGAGCGCTGGCGGGCCGCGGGCGTCGACGGGATCAACGTCGTCAACGCCGAGATCCCCGGCAGCTATGAGGAGTTCGTCGACCACGTGATCCCGGTGCTGCGCGAGCGTGGTCTCGCCCGGCGCGAGTACCGCGAAGGCACCCTGCGCCAGAAGCTGTTCGGCCACGGCGACCGGCTCCCGCCGACGCACCCCGCCGCCCGGTACCGCAAGAGCGTAGGAGCGACGGCATGACGAAACGGCTGATCCTCAACCTGTTCGAGATGAACTGCGTCAGCCACATCACCCACGGGCTGTGGCGGCTGCCGGACAACAACCGGGAGCGCTTCAACGACATCGAGTACTGGACCGAGCTCGCCGTGCTGCTGGAGGAGGGCGGCTTCGACGCGGTCTTCCTCGCCGACGTCGTCGGCACCTACGACACGTTCCGGGGTTCCGCGGCCACCGCCGTCAGGCAAGGCCTGCAGATCCCGAACAACGACCCCGCCTCCGTCGTGCCGGCGATGGCCGCCGTGACGAAACACCTCGGCTTCGGCATCACCTTCTCCACCACCTACGAGCCGCCGTTCGCCTGGGCGCGCCGGGCCAGCACCCTCGACCACCTCACCAAGGGCCGGGTCGGCTGGAACATCGTCACGTCCTACCTGCCCAACGCGGCCCGCAACTTCGGCCACGACGGCGAGGTCGAGCACGACCACCGCTTCGAGCTCGCCGACGAATACCTCGACGTGCTCTACAAGCTGTGGGAAGGCTCCTGGGACGACGACGCGATCGTCGCCGACCGCGAGGGCAACGTCTTCGCCGACCCTGCGAAGATCCGCCCGATCCACCACAGTGGACCGTACTTCCAGGTGGAGGGCCCGCACCTGCCGTCGCCGAGCCGGCAGCGGACCCCGGTGCTGTTCACCGCGACCGCGAGCAGCGCCGGCACCGTGTTCGCCGGCAAGCACGCCGAGGTCGTCTTCACCGGCGGGCCGACCGTCGAGGCGCTGCAAAAGACGATCGCGGGCATCCGCGCCGCCGCGGTCGAGGCCGGCCGGCGCGCCGGCGACGTCAAGTTCGTCACCATCGCCGGGGTCGTCGTCGCGCCCACCGAGCATGAGGCGAAGGAGAAGTTCGCCCGCTTCCAGGAGCTCGCCAGCGCCGACGGCTACCTCGCCCACGCGGGCCTGCCGTGGGACCCGACCGCGTACCCGCCGGACACGAAGGTCGGCGACGTCGCCACCGGCGAGGGCCGGGTCAGCCGCTTCCGCGTCATCGACCCCGAGCAGACCGTCGGCGAGCTCCTCGAAGGCTTCGGCGACCTCGGCCGCCAGCCGCTGCTCGCCGTCGGCGACCCGGGACAGGTCGCCGACGAGATCGAGCGCTGGCTCGACGAGATCGGCATCGACGGCATCAACCTGCTGCAGTACCACTCCCTCGACACCGCCCGCGACTTCATCGAGCTCGTCGTGCCCGTCCTGCGCGAGCGAGGGCGCCTGCGCGGGACGTACGACGAGCGCGAGACCCTCCGCGACCGCATCTTCGGCGACGGCGACCGGCTGCCCGAGCGGCATTTCGGCGCCCGGTACCGCGGCGGCGCGCACCTACCGGTCAGCGGCATCACCGACCCTCCCAGAGCGAAGGAACCACAGTGACGACGAAAGTGAAGTCGCTTGTCGTGCTCGCGGCCGTTGCGCTGAGCGCGTGCGGCGCCGCGGAAGCGCAGAACGGCGGCACGCCGAAGACCGGCGGCACGATCATCTACGGGCACGTCCAGGAGCCGCCGTGCATCTTCGGCGGCTGGATCCAGCAGGCGTACATCTCCCGGCAGGTCCTCGACGGACTGGTCACCCTCGCCGAGGACGGCAGCGTCCAGCCGTGGCTGGCGACGAAGTGGGCGGTGTCCGCGGACGGCCTCACCTACACGTTCACACTCAAGGACGGCGTCAAGTTCACCGACGGCACCCCCGTCGACGCCGAGGCGGTCGCGTGGAACTTCGACCTGTGGGAGAACAAGGGCGGCAACAGCACCGCGAAGGTCTCCATCGACCCGTACTTCAAGGGCGCCAAGGCCGTGGACGCCAGGACCGTCGAGATCTCGCTGAGCAAGCCGTTCCCGCCGTTCCTGACGCTGATCACCCAGGGCTACTTCGGCATCCAGTCGCCGACCGCGTTCAAGGCCCGCACGGAGAAGGAGAACTGCGAGAAGCCGATCGGCTCCGGCGGCTTCACCGTCAAGGAATGGAAGCACGGCGAGGAGGTCGTCCTCGCCAAGAACCCGGCGTACACGTCCTGGCCGGCCACCGCGAAGCACGAGGGCCCGGCGATCGTCGACGAGGTCCGCTGGAAGTTCATCGCCGACGGCGTCTCCCGGTACGCGTCGCTGAGCACCGGTGAGTCGCACGTCGTGTACGAGGTGCCGACGGTCAACTGGAAGGACGCGACGGCGCGGTACCAGACGATCCGCTACATCACGCCCGGCAAGCCGGTCTCGTTCTACATCAACACGAAGACCGGCCCGTTCACCGACGCGGCGGTGCGCAAGGCGTTCGCCTACGGCGCGGACCGCAAGGCCGCCGTCGAGGCGGGCTTCCACGGCGTGATCCCCTACGAGGGCAACCCCGCCGTCAGCCAGGCCACGCCCGGCTACAACGCCGATGCGGCCAAGGCCTACGCCTTCGACCAGGCCAAGGCCAACCAGCTGCTGGACGAGGCCGGCTGGACGGGCCGCAACCGCGAGAAGGTCCGCACCAAGGACGGGCAGCCGCTCACCATCAAGCTCGTCTACGGCTCCGGCTTCATCTTCACCCAGGAGGGCGCCACCGTCCTGCAGGTGCTGCAGGAGCAGTGGAAGCAGGTCGGCTTCGACGTGAAGCTCATCCCCGCGACGCAGGCCGAGCTGTGGGGCGGCAAGTACTCCGACCCGAGCACGTTCGACGCCACCCCGTCCTACTGGACCAGCCCGGCGCCGTCGATCCTGTGGATCGTCTGGCGGCCCTCGACGGTGGCCGCGCCGAACGGCAGCAACCGGTCCTTCTACAACAACGAGCAGCTGTCCACGGTGATCCAGCAGGCGAACTCCGAGGCCGACGTCACGAAGGCCAACGCGTTGTACGGCCAGGCGCAGCAGATCATCCAGGACGACGCGGCCGGGATCGGCCTGTACACGCAGAACTCCACCTACGCCGTCGCCCAGAACCTCAAGAACGTGTGGCTCGAGAAGAGCCAGGGCGAGCCGGTCTTCTCCGACGCGTACTTCACCGGATGAGCACCGTGATCCGGGTGGCGTTCAAGGCCCTGGCGTCGATCGCGGTGATCGTGGCCGCCGCGTCGGTCACGTTCTTCGCCCAGCTGGCCGTGCCGGGCGACCGGGCCAACACGCTGATGAACCTGCAGACCGGGCAGGACAAGAAGTGGACGGCCGAGGAACTGGCGCCGCTCAACGAGCGGTTCGGGTTCGACGACCCGGTCGTCGTGCAGTACCTGGACTACCTCAACGGGCTGCTGCACGGCGACCTGGGCACGTCGTACACGCAGAAACGGCCGGTCGTCGACGTCATCGGCGGACAGCTGCTGCCGAGCCTCACGCTGACCGGCGCCGCGCTGCTCGTCGCCTGGGTCCTCGCGCTCGGCATCACGCTGCTGACCGTGAAGCGGGGCCGGTTCCTGACCGGCCTCGGCACCACCTGGGAGGCGCTCACGGCCAGCCTGCCGCACTACTGGGTCGGCGTCGTGCTGCTCGTCGTGTTCGCCGTGCAGCTGCGGGTGTTCCCGATCATCGGCGGCACCAGCGCGTTGGGGACCGTGCTGCCGGTGCTGACCCTGGCGATCCCTCTCGCGGGGTTCCTCGGGCAGGTGACCCGCGACGAGTTCGAGCAGGTGCTGCAGCAGCCGTTCGTGACCACCGCCCGCACCCGCGGGATGTCGGACCTCGGCGTGCGGCTGCGGCACGTGCTGCGGCACGCGATCCTGCCCGCGGTCACGCTGTCCGGGTGGGCGCTCGGCGCGCTCGTCTCCGGCGCCGTCATCGCCGAGAACATCTTCGGCCGGCCCGGGATCGGGCAGGTGCTGGTCACCGCCGTCAACACCCGCGACCTGCCGACGGTGTCCGGGATCGTCCTGGTCGTCGCGGCCGTCTACGTGGTCGCGAACCTCCTGGTCGACCTCGCGTACGCGCTGATCGACCCGCGGCTGCGCACGGCGGTGACGCCATGACGACGATCACCGCGACCGCACGCGATGTCCGGGTCCCGAGGCTCGGCACGGTCCTCTCCCTGCTGCTGGTCGGCTTCGTGGTCGTCGCCGCGCTGGCACCGGCGCTGCTCACCAGCGACAGCCCGACCGCGATCGACCTGAGGGCGACCCTGCGGGCACCGTCGTGGCAGCACCCGTTCGGCACCGACGACGCCGGCCGAGACCTGCTCACCCGGGTCATCTACGGCGCCCGCGAGTCCCTCGGGCTCGGCCTCGGCGCGACCGCCCTGGCGTTCGCGTTCGCCATCGCGCTCGGCTTCACCGCGGCCCTCGCCGGCGGGGTCGTCGACGCGGCCATCACCCGCTTCCTCGAGGTCGCGTTCGCGTTCCCGTCGCTGCTGCTGGCGCTGCTCGTCATCGCCGTGCGCGGCCCGTCCCTCGCCACGTCGATCGTCGCCGTCGGGATCGGGTCCGCGCCCGGGTACGCCCGGATGATCCGCGGGCAGGTCCTCGCGGTGCGGCAGGCCGGGTTCATCGAGGCGGCCACCGCGCTCGGCCACGGCCGGCTCACCGTCGTGCGCCGGCACCTGTTCCCCAACGCGATGCGGCCGCTGGTCGCGGTCGCCACCCTCGGCGTCGGGCAGTCGATCGTGTGGGCGTCGGCGCTGTCGTTCCTCGGCCTCGGCGTGGCCCCGCCCAGCTCCGAGTGGGGCGCCCTGCTCGACGCGGGCCGGCTGCACATCACCACGTCGTGGTGGCTGGAGATCCTTCCCGGCGTCGTCATCGTCCTGGTGGCGCTGTCCGTGACCTCGCTCGGCCGCACCCTGCAGCACCGACTCGGAGGAGCCGCCCGATGACCGCAGTGGACGAACGGACCGTCAGCCCGCCGCTGACGAAGACGGCGCTGCTGCGGGTCGACGGCCTGCGGGTCGCGTTCGGCGGCACGGAGGTCGTCAAGGGCATCAGCTTCGAGGCGAAGGCCGGGCAGTGCCTCGCCATCGTCGGCGAGTCCGGGTCCGGCAAGAGCGTCACCGCCCGCACCCTCGTCGGGCTCACCGGCCCGAACTCCCGGGTCACCGCCGACACGATCGACCTCGACGGCACCGACCTGCTGCGGGCCTCCGAGCGGGCGTGGCGGGGCGTGCGCGGCCGGCGGGTCGGGTTCGTCCTGCAGGACGCGCTCGTCTCCCTCGACCAGCTGCGCCGCGTCGGCGACGAGGTGGCCGAGCCGCTGCGGATCCACGGCCAGGGCAACCGCGCCGGACGCGCCGCCAAGGCCGTCGAGCTCCTGGGCAAGGTCGGCGTGCCGGAGCCGGCGGTACGCGCGCGGCAACGACCCTACGAACTGTCCGGCGGGCTGCGGCAGCGGGCCCTGATCGCGTCGGCGATCGCCCTCGACCCGCCGCTGCTCATCGCCGACGAGCCGACGACGGCGCTCGACGTCACCGTCCAGGCGCAGGTCCTCGACCTGCTCGCCGCGTCCAAGGCGCGCGGCACGTCGATCATCCTGATCAGCCACGACCTGTCCGTCGTGGCGCGGCTCGCCGACGAGGTCGCCGTCATGCGCGACGGCGACCTCGTCGAGCACGGCCCGGCCGCCCAGGTCCTGCACGACCCGCGGCACGACTACACGCGGATGCTCCTGGCGGCGATCCCGTCGGAGCACACCCGCGGCACCAGGCTCAGCGGACCGTCCACGGTGCCACGAGCACCCAGGGCGGTCGACCGTGGCCGGCCGGTCCTTTCGGCGCGGCACCTCACGAAGGTGTTCCGCGGCCCCGACAAGGTCGACCGGACCGTCGTCGACGACGTGTCCTTCGAACTGTTCGGCGGCGAGACCCTCGGCATCGTCGGCGAGTCCGGCTCCGGCAAGACCACCACCGCCCGCATCGCCCTCGCCCTGCTGGCGGCGACCTCGGGCGAGGTGCTCCTGCGCGGCGAGCCGTGGTCGGCGCTCACCACCACCGGGCGCCGGCCGCTGCGCAACCAGGTCGGCGTCGTCTACCAGGACCCGCACAGCTCCTTCGACCCGCGCTGGTCCGTCGGCCGCATCCTCGTCGACGCGCTCGGCACCGGC
Organism: Dactylosporangium sp. NPDC051087; assembly: GCF_055586325.1. Classification (NCBI taxonomy): domain Bacteria; kingdom Bacillati; phylum Actinomycetota; class Actinomycetes; order Micromonosporales; family Micromonosporaceae; genus Dactylosporangium; species Dactylosporangium sp. NPDC051087. Next base: position 333,924 of record NZ_JBVJIJ010000012.1, read on the forward strand.
GACCGCCCGCCGGGCTCCAGGACCGAGGCCCGCGAGCGCGCCGTGCGGCTCCTCGAACAGGTCGGGCTCGGCGCCGCCCACTTCGACGCCGCGCCCCTGCGGCTGTCCGGCGGGCAGCGGCAGCGGGTCGCGATCGCCCGGGCGCTCGCGCCCGAGCCGGCCGTCATCGTCTGCGACGAGCCGGTGTCCGCGCTCGACGTGTCGATCCAGGCGCAGGTCCTCGACCTGCTCACCGACCTGCGGCACGACCTCGGCGTCAGCTACCTGTTCATCTCCCACGACCTCGGAGTCATCCACCATGTCAGCGACCGGATCCTGGTCATGAAGGACGGCCGGGTCGTCGAGCACGGCACCGCCGCCGACGTCTTCGAACGCCCGCGGCACGACTACACGCGCCAGCTGCTGACGGCGGTCCCGCGGCTGAGGTCGGCATGACGTCCTCCACCACCTCCACCTTCACCGAGCGCTTCGCGCCCGTGTTCGCCCGGATCGCCGCGGGCGCCGTCGAGCGTGAGGCCGACCGCCGGCTGCCGGCCGAGGAGGTCGACCAGCTGCGCGAGGCGGGGTTCACGAAGCTGCGGGTCCCCGTCGAGCACGGCGGCCTCGGCGCGACCCTGCCCGAGTTCGCCGAGCAGCTCATCGCGCTGGGCAAGGCCGACTCGAACCTGCCGCAGCTGCTGCGCGGGCACATCGGCTTCGTCGAGAGCCGCCGCACGCACGCCGACCCGGAGGTCCGCGAGCGGTGGCTGCGCCGCGTCGCCGCCGGCGTCATCGTCGGCAACGCGCAGAGCGAACGGGCCAGCACCTCCTGGTTCACGCCCGAGAGCACGCTGCGCCGCGACGGCGACAGCCGGCGGCTGGACGGCCGCAAGTACTACTCCACCGGCAGCCTCTTCGCCGACTGGATCCAGACCACGGCCGCGACCGAGGACGGCACGGCCAACGTCCTCGTCCCCGCGACCGCGCCGGGCGTCACCCGCATCGACGACTGGGACGGCTTCGGCCAGCGGCTCACCGGCAGCGGCACCACCCTGTTCGAGGACGTGCCGGTCGCGGCGGAGGACGTCGAGCCCTTCGAGGAGACCAGGTCCTCCCTGACGGCGGTGTTCCAGCTGGTACACCTGGCGAGCCTGGCCGGCATCGCCGAGGCCGCGGTCGCCGACACGGTGGCCTACGTCAACGGCCGCACCCGCAACCTGCACCACCCGGCCCACCCGTCGCCCGCCACGGATCCGCAGGTGCAGCAGGTGATCGGGCGCATCGCCGGCGCCTCGATCGTCGCGTCCGCCGCGGTACTGTCGGCCGCCGCCGCCATCGAGAGCGGTGACGCCGACCGCGCCGACGTCACGGTCTTCGGCGCGCAGGGGGTCGTCGCGAGGCTCGTCCTGGACGCCGTCACCGAGCTGTTCGAGGTCGGCGGCTCCTCGGCGGTGACCGAACGGTTCCGGCTCGACCGGCACTGGCGCAACGCCCGTACCCTCGCCTCGCACAACCCGGTGATCTACCGTGACCGCATCGTCGGGCAGTACCTGCTGGACGGCACCACCCCCAGCGCCGCGTACGCCGCGCTGCGGCAACGCGCGGGGGAGGGCTCGTGACGCGGACGCTCACCGCCGTCCCCGTGCTCACCGCCCAGGAGGCCGTGTCGGTCGCCGCCGGGCTCGCCGCGCGGTTCGCCGAGGGCGCCGCCGTCCGCGACGCCCGCCGGGTCCTGCCCGTCGCGGAACTGGACGAGCTGGGCGCGTCGGGGCTGCTCGCCATCACCGTGCCCGCCCGGCACGGCGGCGCCGGCCTGCCCGTCGAGACGGTCACCGAGGTCGTCCGGCTGCTCGCCACCGGCGACCCGAACATCGCGCAGATCCCGCACAGCCACTACGCCTACGTCGGCCACCTCCACCGGCACGGCACCGACGCCCAGCAGCGGCACCTCTTCGCCGAGGTGCTCGCCGGGCACCGCTTCGGCAACGCCCAGTCGGAGGTCGGCACGAAACACGTCCGCGACATCAGGACCACCCTCACCGACGCCGGCGCGGGTCGCCGGCGGTTGAACGGCCGCAAGTTCTACGCCACCGGCGCGCTGCTCGCCCACCGCATCCCGGTCCTCGCGCACCTGGGGCCGGACGGGCCGCTGCACGTGGCGTGGGTCCCGCGCGACGCCGCCGGGGTCGAGGTCGTCGACGACTGGGACGGCCTGGGGCAGCGGACCACCGCCAGCGGCTCCGTCGTGCTGCGCGACGTGCTCGTCGACGACGCGCTGATCACCCCGTACTCGGTGACGTTCGACGGGCCGCAGACCTACGGCGCGTTCGCGCAGGTGCTGCACGCCGCCATCGACGCCGGGATCGCCCGGGCCGCGGTGCTCGAGGCGGCCCGCTTCGTGCGTGAGCGCAGCCGGCCGTACCCGGACGCGCAGGTCGACCGGGCGGCCGACGACCCCCTGGTGGTGCACGCGTTCGGCGAGCTCGAGCTGGCGGTCCGGGCCGGTGAGGCACTGCTCGCCGAGGCCGCCCGGGCGATCGACCGGGCCGACACCGCACTGGCCGCCGACCGCGCCGACGCCGCCGACCGCACCGCCGACGCCTCGCTCGCCGTCGCCGCCGCGCGGGCCGCCACCAGCCGGGCCGCCGTCGACGCCGGCAGCCGGCTCTTCGAGGTGGCCGGCACCCGGTCCGCCGCCGCCGGGCTCGGCCTCGACCGGCACTGGCGCAACGCCCGCACCCACACCCTCCACGACCCGACCGCGTGGAAGATCCAGCACCTCGGCCGCTGGGCCGTCGACGGTACCCCACCCCCAAACCACGGACAGGCGTGATGACCGACCTCAAGTTCCACTGGTTCCTGCCCACCAACGGCGGCGACGGCCGGCAGGTCGTCGGCGGCGGACACGGCACCCCCGCCGGTGCCGCCGGCCGCCCCGCCTCCGTGCCCTACCTCGGCCAGATCGCCCGCTCCGCGGAGCAGCTCGGCTTCGAGGCCGCGCTCACCCCGACCGGGGCGTGGTGCGAGGACGCCTGGATCACCACCGCCATGATCGCCAGCGTGTCCGAGCGGCTGAAGTTCCTCGTCGCGTTCCGCCCCGGCCTCACCGCGCCGTTCCTCGCCGCGCAGATGGCCGGCACGTTCCAGAACCTGTCCGGCGGACGGCTGCTGCTCAACGTCGTCACCGGCGGCGAGAGCCACGAGCAGCGCATGTACGGCGACTTCCTGGACAAGGACGCCCGCTACGAACGCTGCGGCGAGTTCCTGTCGATCGTGCAGGACCTGTGGACCGGCAAACCCGTCACCTTCGAGGGCGCGTACTTCCAGCTGTCCGACGCGGTCCTCGCCCAGCTCCCCGATCCGCTGCCGCAGGTGTACTTCGGCGGGTCGTCCCCGGCGGCGCTCGCCGTCGCGGCCCGGCACGTCGACGTGTACCTCACCTGGGGCGAGCCGCCCGCCGCCGTCGCAGAGAAGGTGCGCCGGGTCCGTGACCTCGCCGCCGACCTCGGCCGTTCGCCGCGCTTCGGGCTGCGGGTGCACACGATCGCCCGGGACACCGCCGAGGAGGCCTGGGCCGAGGCGGACCGGCTGCTCGCCGGGATCTCCGAGGAGCAGATCCGCAAGGTACAGGAGGGGCTGCGGCGCAGCGAGTCCGAGGGGCAGCGGCGCATGCTCGACCTCAACGGCGGCACCAAGGACGGCCTGGAGATCCACCCCAACCTGTGGGCCGGGGTCGGGCTCGTCCGCGGCGGGGCGGGCACCGCGCTCGTCGGCAGCCACCGGCAGATCGCCGACCTCATCGAGCAGTACGTCGACGCCGGCGTCACCGAGTTCGTGCTGTCCGGCTACCCGCACCTGGAGGAGGCGTACCGCTTCGGCGAGGGCGTCCTTCCCGAACTGGCCGCCCGCGGTCTGTGGCGGCACCCATTCCCGTCGCGTGAGGTGGCGCCATCGGTGCCATTCGGAGGAGCGGTGACCCGATGAGCACACTACGGACCAACCAGGACCTCGACCCCGCCCGGCTCCGCGAGGTGTTCGGCATCTTCCCCAGCGGCGTCGTGGCGGTCGCCGCGCTCGTCGACGGCGTCCCCATCGGCCTCGCGGCCAGCTCGTTCACGTCGGTGAGCCTCGACCCGCCGCTGGTGTCGTTCTGCATCGCGAACACCTCGAAGACGTGGCCGCACCTGCGCCGAGCCGGCCACCTGGGGGTCACGATCCTCGCCGACCACCACTCGGCCGTCGCCCGGCAGCTGGCCGGCGCCGTCGACCGCCGCTTCGACGGGCTGCCCGTCACCGCGACCGCGGACGGCGCGCTCATCCTCGACGACGGGCTCGCCCACTTCGACACCACGATCTACAACGAGGTGCCCGCCGGCGACCACACCATCATCCTGCTGCGGCTGGTCGCGGCGGGCCGCTCGGCCCTGCCCGACCCGTCGCCGCTGGTCTTCCACCGCAGCCGCTTCGGCCGCCTCACGCTCTAAGGCGCCCTCTGGTCGCGGCGCCCTCTAGAGACCTTTCGGGGTCAGGGTTTGGGTGGGGATAGGCCGGTGGCGGTGAGGTAGCTGTCGAAGAGGCCGTGGCGGTATTGCATGCGTTTGAGGCGGTTCTTGACGGTGTGTTCCAGGGCGGTGGCGGTCCGGGTGGCGAGGTTGCCCAGGCTGCGTTTCAGTGCCGACCAGACCTTCTCGGTCGGGTTGAGCTCGGAGGCGTAGCCCGGTAACCGGTAGGCGCGCAGCCATGGCCGGGCGGCGATCAGCGTGCGCATCCGGGCGGACCTGTGGGTGTTGAGACCGTCCCAGATCAGGATGATCGGTCCGTGAAGCTGCTGGTGAGCGGCGTCGAGCATCCGGGCGAAGTCGTTCTCCCGGAAGCCTTTCGGTTCACCTTTGCGGCCCCGGTGCAGCATGGTGCGGTAGATCAGGCGCGAGCGGTCACCGGGCCGGTAGCAGACCAGACCCGCCACCGAGACCCGGACGTTACCGGCGGCGGTCACCGACACCACCGGCGTGCCCCCGCG